>JANYLR010000090.1 GCA_025363715.1 Holophagaceae bacterium
CCGAGCCACGGATCCGAGTAGGCCGATAAGAGCGCGCCGTTCGCGCTGGAGTTCCGGATCCGGTACCAGGTGCTCGTGGTGCCGGCCGGGTCATAGGCGACATAGGCGGTCGTCAGGGTGACCAGTGGGATCGTCGTGAACTCGGCAAACGGGCCGCCGCTTGCCGGTCCCGATTCCACGCGGACGATGGCCCCTGGGCCGTACCCGGCGACAGCGAGCAGTTCGTCAGGCGAATCAACGAGGATGTCAAGAATGATCAACGCGAACCCTCGGTGGTGTCTGGCGGTACCTAGTGCGGATGCTCACGCCCGTGGGCTTGCCCGGGCTGAAGATCGAGACCGAATCGCTGACGGTCGTCGTCTCGTTCAGCGCAGCCAAGAGGTGATGGACCTCGGGCCCGTCCGACCCGATCGGGATGGCAGTCCCCGCGCTTCGCGTGAGGCTGAGGACCCGGACCAGTCCGTCGAACGTCGGCGCTGATGCGTCGTCGAATGCTCCGCGCGGGAACACCCGCGGGGCCGTGGCGATTGAGTCGGACGTCGTGACCGTGTCCGAGACGGTTCGGATTTGCTGGATCTTCTGGCCGGCCGCCGTATCGGCCGGGCCAGGGATGGTGTCGGCTGCCGTGCGCAGCTTGTTGAGGATGCGAGTGACGGCATCGACGATCGAACTCGCGTCGATGGCTGAACGGAACGACTGGATGAGCCTGCTGACGGCATCGGACGCGGTGGTCGTGTCGGTGAGCGTCCGGATGAGAACCAGGCCGGCCCGCAGGAGCGAATCCACGGTGGCCGTGGTATCGGCCAGCACCCGGCTGAGGACGTTGGGCTTGGTCGCGGTGACTGCGTCACCGATGGCCTGATCCACGCCTCCTGGCATGACGTTGTCAGGCCCCGAGTTCAGGGTGCCAAGTTGGCCCGTGAAGGTGGCCTGCTGCGACTCGCTCGCGGTCCGGACCGCTGCCTGGATCCGGGCGATCGTGTCCGAGGTCGTAATGGCCTCAACGAAGGCTCGGGAGAGGTTGACGACCCGCCCTAGCTGGACCGACGTCGTCAGGGTGTTCGTGACCGTGCGAATGAACGCGATGCTGGCCCGGACGAGGGCGTCGGTCCCGATGGCGGCCGCATCACCCGCGGTCCGGGCGGCACCGAGGATGCGGCCGGCCGAGTCGGAGCTCGTGATCGTGTCGGTCGCGGAGCGAACGAGTTGACCCGAATGGATCAGGATGGCGACGATGCTCGTGGTCGCGAGGTTGACCGCATCGACGCTGGTTCGGATGAATGCGATGGCCGCCCGGACGACGCTGTCGGAGATCGCCGCGACGCCGCCGCTGAAGACGACCTGGTCGGGAGCGCCGGGGGTGATGTTGCCGGGGCCCGAGTTCACCGTCCCGAGCTGCCCGGTGAATGTGTTGGACATAATCGCCAACGGCTCGACGATGGTCCTGATCATCGTCTTCGCCCCACCGATGGTCTCTGCGACCGTGGTGGTATCCGACTCCGTCCGGAGGCTTGACTGCTGCCGAGTCGGGGCGTCTGAGGCCGTGGTCGTGTCGGCGCCGGTGCGCTGAGCGGTCGCCACGCGGGAGATGGTGTCGGTCAGGCCGATGCTGTCAGTCGCGCTCCGGACGTAGTTCGTGACTGACGTGGTGGCGAGCGGTCGATTGAAGCGCTGGGTGCCTTGGGGGAAGCTCCGGCCGAACCTGGCCATAGGGCCTCCCTAGAACGAGCTGGCCCGGTGGTGAGCCTGGCGGAGCACGCGGGTCGCGGTCGGTCCCACGGGGTTCCGGTTGGGGATGTCGTTGCCCTGGAGCTCATCCCATAGCGAGGTGACGGGGGTGTTCGTCGCCGCTCCGACGTAGAAGCGGATGCCCACCGTGCCGGTCGTCTGGAGCGACGGCCACGCATCGCCGCCGGAGATGTCCCAGCCCGTCGGCTCGACGTTGCCGAACTTCCAGACCTTGGCCCGAAGCACCGTGTAGGAGAAGTCTTCCGCCTGCGCCCGGATCCAGTACGCGGTATTGGCCGCGAACGTGTCCCGGCCGGGCGTTACCGTGTTGGCGACGAACGTGTTGACTCCGCCGACCACCTTCTCGATCGAAAGGGTGATCGACAGGGTCGCCGTGAACGCGCAGATGACCCGGTAGAAGTCGTTATCGAGGTTCTGCTGGCGGAGGGTCAGATACATCGTCTGCGATGCACCCGTCGGCACCTTGTCGGTCTGGACCCGAACCAGCCAGTCCTGGTTCTGCCAGTTGCCGGCACTGAGCAGGGCGCCCCGCCTCGTCACCCCGGCAGCGCTTCCGACGAGAACCAGTTGGCTGCCGTTGACGCTGTAGTCGGTAGCTGTCCCTCCGACCGTCCAGGCGCCGCCGACATCGGCAGTGCCGAGGCCGCCTGCGGCAACCGTTCGGTCGGCCGAGTCGAAGACGTTGGTCGCCCCGCCGGCACCACCTCCGCCGCCGCCTTGCGGGATCACCTTATAGAAGGCATCCCGGTCAATCGTGGGCGCAGGGAAGGACAACGAGCCGGCCGTCGAGGTTGCGGTGAGCGTCTGGAGAAGGCCGCCGCCAGCGGGCAGCGCCGGCAGACTGAGCGAGGGCGGCGCGGTGAAGCCCTGCCCGGGCGACGGGGTGATGTTGGTGTTCGTGCCCCAGTCGATCGTGGG
>JANYLR010000016.1 GCA_025363715.1 Holophagaceae bacterium
GTCACGCCGCGTTCGAGCGTGATGGCCTCGTACTCGGTGCGTCCGGGCGACTTTCGCGTGCTGGAAGGATCGCCACCCTCGCGGTGCTTTACTACTTCGGTGGTGCGCTTCAGTGCGCCCACTTTGCTGATGCCGGCAACATAGATGCCGTTCCATTTCACCTTGAACTTGAAGTTCTTGTAGGGGTCGAACCGTTGCGCGTTGACACTGAACTGGGCCATGGAAGCTCCTATACGACGATCTGGCCAGCGATCTGCTGGAGTTTGATCACCACGAATTCCGCGGGCTTCAGAGGCGCGAAGCCGACGATGATATTCACGATTCCCAGATCGATGTCGTTCTGGGTGGTGCTCTCCTTGTCGCACTTCACGAAGTAGGCGTCCCGTGGGGACTGGCCCTGGAAGGCGCCCTGGCGGAAGAGGTTGTGCATGAAGCTGCCGACGTTGAGCCGGATCTGGGCCCACAACGGTTCGTCGTTGGGTTCGAAGACGACCCACTTGGTGCCGCGGTAGAGGCTTTCCTCGATGTAGAGGGCCAGCCGGCGTACAGGGATGTACTTGTACTCGTCCGCCAACTGGTCATCGCCTCGGAGGGTGCGGGCGCCCCAGACCACCCGGCCCGCGGCCGGGAAGGAACGCAGGCAGTTGATCCCCAGGTGGTTCAGCATGCCATTTTCATCGTCAGTGAGGTTGACCGACAGGCCCTGGATGCCCGATAGTCCCGCATCCAGTCCTGCAGGTGCCTTCCATACGCCGCGCTGGGCGTCCGTGGCGGACATGATGCCCGCGATGATGCCGCAGGGAACGAAGGTATCGATCTGGCCATCACGCTTGGGATCCGATTCCTTCACCCTCGGGAAGTAGAGGGCCGCGTTACGCATGGGAAGGCCCGCGAAATTCATGGCCGCCAGCCTGCCGTTGCTCACGATATCGTCGGCTCCGGACCAGCCCGCGGGCGCGTCCACGATGAGCATGGCCCGGCGCTTCTGACAGTAAGCCAACGCCTCTGAAAGGACATCCGTGGGCGTGTCGATTTCTCGTTTATCCGGGGGAATGCAAAGGAGGTTGAAGAGGTCCACGTTCTCCAGGGCATAGAGGCCGGTCTTGGAGACCAGGTTCCCGGTGAAATCCGCAGAGGCGAGGGCCGCGCCATCGGTGGCCTTGTCGGGGTCTGCCACCTTGATGGAAGCGGTAAGGCTGTTCCAGATGGTCTCGTTGGTTCCCGGCGCGGGCTGGTTGGTGGGAACGGTGGTCAGCAACGATCCCGTGACATTCACGAGGCTGGAGCTGGCGGTGAGCACCCGGTCCACGCGACGAGGGCTCTCCTTCACCGTGAGGTTGAGAAAAGTCTCCACCCTGCCAGTGGCACCATCGTAGATGGACAGATTGAAGAGATCAGCCTTCGTGTAGGCGGGGTTGTAGTTCTTGGCGATCTCGTCCGTGAGCTTGTCGTAGTCCACCCGGCCCCGCAGAAGGTTGCCCCAGCTGCCTTCGGCGGCGGCGATCAGGTTCAGGCCGCCCGGCATCTTGACCGTGGCCTTGGCAATGCCGCCATCCGACTTGTAGAGCCGCACGACGATGGCCTGGGAGCCTCCGTTCTGGAAGAAATCCCGGACGGTGTAGCTCATGGGATAGGCCGGATCGAGCCCGCCGAAGGTGGATTCGAAATCGCCGTAGTTGTTGAGCGTCTTGGGCGCGTTGATCGGGCCCCTCAGAGCGCGGCCCAGGAAGGCCGTGATGGAGGTGGCCACCCCGGTGATGGTGCGGACACCACTGGGGATTTCCTCGATGTAGACACCGGGGTAGGTCAGGGTTGCTGGCATGAAGCGTCTCCTTCAAAAAGAGCGAGGAAGGAAATCACGGGAGGGTTTTCGTGATTTCCCGTGTGGCAGATCCCGTCGGTCGAGTAGGCGGTTCTCCTTTTGGCGTCACCCCACACCTCGACCCGGTGCCCAGTGGCGGTGGGGCAGGAATCATCCAAGGGTTCTACTGGTGGATTATGAAAAAACAGGCGAATAGTCGATACCCAGTCCCTATGAGCATCCGCTGTGCCAATCCATTTGTTTCCATAAACGCTGTGAATTATTCAATTAAACGTTGGGCCTGTTTCGAGGCCTGGGTTCAAAAGAACCCGTCCACTCCAATGAATGGTCTGCGTGACGCATTCAAGTCATAGAAAAAAAACGTTTAAACAAGCATGGGTCCATTTTGGCCCAGCCCTGGTCCCAGGCTATGCAGGGGAAACGTCGGCGGATCCAGAGGATGGGAACAAGCTGAAGGCCCAGGCCAGGCCCACCACGGCCACGCAGCCGATGACGTTGTACCAAAGGAACGAGATGGATGTGAATTTGAAGCAGAGCAGCACGCCGACCTCGGCCACCAGGGCCGCGTAGAAGGCAGCTCCGCCTCGAACCCGCTTGACGTAGAAGGCCGTGATGAAGATGCCGAGGATGGTGCCGTAGAAGAGTGATCCGAGGATGTTCACGGCCTCGATGAGCGAACCCAGGCGGGCGGCGTATTCGGCGAAGGCCATGGCGAAGCAGCCCCAGGTGAAGGTGGCGATGCGGCCCACCCAGACTTCGCGCTGGCCCCGGCTGCCGCCGATGAGGCGCCGCCAGAGATCCACCACGGTGGTGGCCCCCAGGGCGCTGATTTCGCCAGACATGGAGGACATGGAGCCCGAGAACACGGCGGCGATGACGAGACCCACGAGGCCCACCGGAAGGCTGCTCAGCACGTAGGCCAGGAAGATGTAGTTCGTATCGCTGGGGTTGGTGCCGGGGTTGGCCTTTTCGATGAGGGCGACGCCCTCACGCCGGATCGTTTCGCTCTCGGCGTGAGATTGCAATAGCTGGTGCTTGGTCGCGGCGATCGATGCGCCATCCCCACTGTGCCGGGCGCTGACGTAGGCCTCGGCCCGCTGGCTCTGCACGCTCCGGGCCTGGGCGAACTTCGCCTCGATGGCGCGGTAGGCCGTGGCGTCAGGCCCCGCCAGCACCTGCTTGACGGGGCCCGGATTGAAGAAGAGGGGCGGCGTGTGGAACTGGTAGAAGACGAAGACCAGGGCCCCCAGCAGCAGAATGAGGAACTGCATGGGCACCTTGATCATGCCGTTCAGCAGCAGGCCCAGGCGGCTCTGCGTGAGGTCGCTGCCCGCGAGGTAGCGCTGCACCTGGGACTGGTCCGTGCCGAAGTAGGACAGCATGAGGAAGAAGCCGCCAATGAGCCCAGACCACAGGTTGTAGCGGTTGTTGGGATCGAAGTGCGTATCAATGACATTGAGGCGTCCCAGTCCCCCGGCCACATGCAACGCGTCGCCCAGGCTCACGTGGGCCGGCAAACGGTAGGCGGTCATCACGCCGGCCAGGAGCATGCCGCCGGCGATGATCACCATCTGAGAACTGTGGGCCCAGGCCACGGCCTTGGTGCCGCCAGTCACCGTGTAGAGCATGACCAGCGTGCCCACCAGCAGGATGTTGACGTGGATGCTCCAGCCCAGCAGCACTGAGAGGACCAGGGCCGGGGCAAAAATAGTGAGGCCCACGGCGAGGCCCCGCTGGATGAGGAAGAGGATCGCGGCGAGCAGCCGGGTCTTCAGATCGAAGCGGGCCTCCAGCAGCTCGTAAGCCGTGGAGACCTTCAGCCGGTGGTAGAGGGGAATGAGCGTGACCGAAAGCACCACGGCGGCGATGGGCAGGCCCAGGTAGAACTGCACGAAGCGCATGCCGTCCACGTAGGCCTGGCCCGGGGTGGAGAGAAAGGTGATGGCGCTGGTCTGGGTGGCGATGATCGAAAGGCCGATGAGCCACCAGCGGTGGTCCCGTCCGCCGCCGATGTAGCCTTCGCCGGTGGTGGCGCCGCGCCCTTTGTAGAGCCCCCACAGGACCACGAAGAGCAGGGCGCCTCCCAGGACGAACCAGTCCGGGCGGCTCACGAATAGACCCAGGAGAAGAGCCGGAAGAGCAGGATGCAAAGCAGCAGCTCGCCCAGCACCACGGCATAGATCCGCTTCCAGGATCCGAGCTGGGGCGGGGCCTCCTCCTTGATGGGTTCGTTCATGGGGCGTGCCCCAGGGCCAGGAGGTTGGCGAAGAGGCGCGTGGCGCCGGGCACGCCGTCCGGCAGCTGGCGGAAGAAGGCGAGGCCCGTGTACACATAGCGGCCCTTGCCATGTTCCGCCACGATCAGGGCGCCCTGGTCCTCGGGTTCGCCGGGATCCGCCATGCCCAGCAGTGGGGTGTAGCGGGCGTCCCAGCCCTCGGCATGGTAGAGGCTCCGCTCCTGCACCCAGCCTTCGAAATCCTTCGCCGTGAGCTCGTTGGGCCAATGGAACACTTGATGCTCCGGCAGGAGGAAGCGGACCGGCGCGGTCTCGTCGGAGACGCGCTTGCGGCCCACCTGGAAGGGGAAGGGGCCGATGGCCTCGGTGACCATGGCGGCGTTGATGCCGGGGAAGCTGGTGTTCACCGTGTAGAGCACCACCTCGGTGCCGCCCCCCGCCACGTAAGCGTGCAGACGCTCCTTCAGCGTCCGCAGGGCGGGACGGGTGTTGAAGGCGCGGATGCCCAGCACGATGGCATCAAATCGGGCCAGATCTTCCCGGGCCAGGAACTCGTCGGACAGAAGCTCCACCTCGTAGCCGATGCGGCGCAGGGCCTGAGGGACATCGTCCCCGGCGCCCATCACGTAGCCGATGCGGTGGCCGTTGTGCTTCAAGTCGAAGCGCTCCAGGCGAGCCTTCGCCTCCGGCAGGAGGGTCTGCAAGGGGATGTGGGGGTGATCCAGCCTCACCAGGCTACGGGCGGGGGCGAAGCCCGCGCCAGAATCCACCTCGGCCACCAATTCTCCTGCGGCCGTCCCTGAGGGCGGCGTGACGCGGAAGGCCAGCTCCTGCTCTTCACCGGCACGGGCCAGCTGGAAGGGCTGTTCGGCGGGGTCCACCTGCCAGGCCGCAGGCACCCGAAGACGCACCCGGCCGGTGGTGGCGGCTCCGGCGATCACCATCAGGCGCAGTTCCTTCGGCTTTGGCCCATCGAACACCAGCACGCCTTCCGCGAGGTTCACCAGGGCGGGCGGCAGCACGGCCAGGGGCTGGTACCGCTCACCCAGGACCGGATCCCGATGGCGGAACTGTACGGGCACCACCACCTCGAAGCGGCCCTCGGGCTGGGACAGCTGGACCCGCAGTCGGAAGGGCGCGGGGGATTCGGGCAGGCCCGCCCAGACCGCCGAGCCCGGCCCCCCCAGCCAGTGCGGCTGCCCAAGGGGTGTGTCGGCAGGCACAGTGAAGGTGAAGGTGGCTTTCGTGGGAAGGTTTTCAGCCAGCGCCGTGCCAGCCTTGCGAACTTCCAGGGGCCGGGCGCCGGTGGGCGGCACGGCTTCGACGCTGAGGGAATCCACCACGAGCGGACTGCCTCCGCGTCCCAGCACGGCTACATTGACGGTGAGCGGAAAGCCGGGTGCGACGCTCTGCCGGTTCGCGATGGCTTCCACCCAGAGTCCCGCGCAGGCTCGGATCAGGCCTTCCAGTTCGGCCGTCCTGGCCTGCACCAGGGGCTCGGCCCGGGTCTCGGCAGGGAGGGCGCGGAGGGCGCCCAGGGCGCGGTGGAGCACGGGCAGGATCGCGGCGGGATGATCCGGTTGGAAGACCCGGCGAGCCTCCCTGACCAGGGCAGCCACATCGCCGGTGCCGGGAAAGCGTGACCAGGTGAGGTCGATGCCGTCAAAGAGATCGATCTTCGCCGGGGTGCCAGCCAGCAGCTCGAAACTCTCCTCCCGCTGGCCGCGCTGGGCCAGTACGCCGAAACCCTGGCTGCGATGCTGGCTGCGGCTTTCGGCGGCGAGCTCGCTGTAGGCCCGGCCCAGCAGGGGATCATAGGCGCCCACATCCAGCTTGACGCTGCCGGCCGGTGGCTTGGGGGCATCGTCGGTAAAGCGGTAGTGGTTCCACAGCAGCCGGGTGGCCTGCCAGGGGCGCAGACCGGCCTTGATCTGCTCGGGGAAGCGGGTGGGAATCGCGGCGGCCTGGAAGGCCTCGATGGCGAGCAGGGCCGAGGCGGTGTGGTGGCCGTGGCCCCCTCTTTCATCCGGGGGGAAACGGGTCAAGATGACATCAGGCCGGAAGCTGCGGATGGTGTGCACCACCTCTCCGAGGACCTTTTCGTGATTCCAGATCCGCAAGGATTCCTCCGCGGTCTTGGAGTAGCCGAAATCCACTGCGGAGGTGAAGAACTGTTCCGCGCCATCGATGCTCCGCGCGGTCAGCAGCTCCTGGGTCCGGATGACCGCGAGGGCATCCCCCAGTTCGTGGCCGATGAGGTTCTGGCCCCCACCACCGCGGTTGATGGCGAGGTAGGCCGTGCGGAGATTGCGGCCCTTGGAGAGGGTGGCGAGCACAGCAGTGTTTTCGTCATCGGGATGGGCGGCGAGGTAGAGCACGCTGCCCAGGGTCTGCAGGCGGTCGAGCTGTTTCTGCAGGTCCGCCGCGTCTCTCACGGGAACCTGGGCCTGGAGCCACGGCAGGACCGTGGCCGCCAGTGCGAGGGTGGCGATGCGGCGGAGGTGCGGCATGTTTAGGGCTTGCGACTGGCCGGGGAGATCATCCCGTTCATGCGGGGGTACACGACCATCTGAAGGAGGCTCCTCGGAATGGAGGGCCAGCATAGCCCCGCCGGGGTCGCCAGGGAAAGGCCGGTGTGGTGAACCGTGCCAAGGCTGGGGTGGGCGTCGGCCCGGAGACCCAAACTGCGACCCGCCAATTGCTTGCAACGTAGGCCCAGCCTCACCCTGCCGAAGTTACCAAGAAAATATGGCCTCGGGATGATTGCTGATGATGGGATCAAGATCGGCGCGGGGAATTCGAAACTGTATTCGGCAAAAAATCGACTTAATGAATCAATGACATCGTTACAATCAGCGTCGCAATCACCGGACTCCACTGAGGGAAACCCAATTGAACGGACGACCACCTGTCCGGCCACACGCCTGACGCACCTCCAAGACTTGCCGAGGGAGAGATCCATGGCCAATCCGAACGCCCCCTTCTTCCCCATCATCTACGTGCGCGGCTACGCGATGACGCATGGAGAGATCGACGACACCACCGCCGATCCCTTCTGCGGTTTCAACCTCGGTTCCACGGTCTACCGCGCCGTCCCCGATATCAAGAGCCCGCCCCGGAAATACATCTTCGAATCGCCGGTGTTGCGGCTGGGCTCGGATTTCGATTACGAGGACGTCTACGAGGATGGCTACGACATCCTGGATCCCGAGTGGAGCGCGAACCCGGATAACAAACTGAGCAGCCGGTCCATCATCATCTACCGCTACTACGACGAGGCTTCCAGCCTTCTGGGTTCGGGGAAGACGCCCTCCATCAAGACCTTTTCGGGGGGCCTGGGGGACCTCATCCTCAAGGTGCGCGAGCTGGTCTGCGCCAATCCCAAGAACGGCGTGAGCCCTGATGACTTCCGCTGCTATCTGGTGGCCCACTCCATGGGTGGGCTGGTCTGCCGCGGCCTGTTGCAGAACTCTGCCAACGATCCGCAGGAGACCCGCCGCTTCGTGGATAAGTTCTTCACCTACGCCACGCCCCATGACGGGATCGAGATGGCCGGAGTGAACGTCCCCTCCTGGCTCGGGCAATGGGACATGAACAACTTCAACCGGGACCAGATGGCCGACTATCTGGACCTGAAGCCCTCCTTCCAGAAGACCGGTCACGTCTACTGGCTTCCCGAGGGGCGCTTCCCCTCCAGCCGCGTGTTCTGCATGGTGGGCACGAACCGGGCCGACTATGCCGTCGCCCTCGGCATGTCCCGAACCTTTGCCGGCCACGGCAGCGATGGGCTCGTGCGCATCGAGAACGCCACCCTGAGGGGGCTCCGGCCGGATGGCACGCCGGGCGAACCCTGCGCCAAGGCCTTCGCCTACCGCTCTCATTCCGGATTCTTCGGGATCGTCAACAGCGAGGAGGCCTACCAGAACCTCACCCGGTTCCTTTTTGGGGACGTTCGGGTGGATATCTGGGTGGATGTGGAAGAGATCCGGCTGCCCAAGGAAGTGCAACAGGCCGCCGATGCCGGGACCTCCGTCAACGCGCTCTACCAGTTCGAGGTCATGGCCTCGCCCCGGGGCAAGCCCTGGTACCTGACCCGGCGCACCGCCGAAGAAGATTCGGTCGCCTGCATGAGCCACGTCGACTGGACTGAAGATCCCCAGAAGAACGGCCGTCAGTACGTTTCCACTGTATTTCTCGCCAATCGGGCTCGGGTCAATCCGCGTCGGCGCTCCCTGTCCTATGCCATGACCCTCGGTGTGCGGGTGCCGGACTATGAGGTCGATCGCAAGCTGTGGTTCGACAAGCACTACGAGGGAGGCTACCTCTTCCGGGATGCCATCGTGCTTGAGCTGGTCCCACCCCGGTCGGAGCAGGAACCCTGGAAAATCAGCTATGCCTGGCAATCCAAGAACACCGGTGGCGCGGACCAGGTGGTCGAGGCGGTCCCTCTCGGCGAGGGGAAGATCGAAGTGCTCGTCCCCTTCGTCAGCCCCAGCACGCCCGGCATCCGTGGCAACCTGCGGTTCGTGGTGCAGGCGTGGAACGAGGATGCTAAGTAGCTAAGAAGGCCCCCGATCCCAGGCCTTGTCCACAATCCCTCGCCCCCACTGGAGTCCTTTCAGGCGACCCAGAGAGTGCTTAAAAGCACATTCTCCTGCCATTCATTGCTGGGGCGGGCCCGCTCCGAGTAATCTTGCCCCAGTTCATCCAAATCCATGACGGTATGCACCTATTCCCCTATGGGGCGGATGGGCGTGACGTCCAACCCAAAAGGAAGGAGCCTGCCATGAGCAGCGAGATGTACGAGCATATGCGGAGCAATCCCAAGTTCCAGAAGCTCGTCGCCCGGCGGGGACGGTTTGCCTGGACCCTGGCCTTCATCGTCCTGGCCATGTTCTACGGGTTCGTGCTCGTGGTGGCCTTCAAGCCGGCCGTGCTGGGCCGACCCATCATGCAGGGTTCGATGGTGACCATCGGAGTGGCGGTGGAACTCTTCATGTTCATCTTCTTCTGGGTGCTGACGGCGGTGTACGTGATTCGCGCCAATGGCGAGTTCGATGCGTTGACCCAGGACCTCATCAAGGATGCCTGGAAGGAGAACAAGTGATGCGCCGCCTGACCCACATCCGCACCATCCTGGGGTTGCTGGCCACGGCAGCCGTGGCCCATGCGGGCCCGGCCCTGGATGGCATCCAGGACAAGCAGGCCACGAACTGGCACGCCATCATCATGTTCTGCCTCTTCGTGGTCCTGACCATGGGGATCACCTACTGGGCCGCCAGCCGCACCAAGTCCACCGCCGACTTCTATACGGCGGGTGGCGGCATCACCGGCTTCCAGAACGGCCTCGCCATCGCGGGCGACTACATGTCCGCGGCCACCCTCCTGGGCCTCAGCGCCATGGTCTACGGCCAGGGCTACGATGGCTACATCTACATGCTGGCTTTCTTCGCGGGCTGGCCCATCATCCTCTTCCTCATGGCCGAGCGTCTGCGGAACCTGGGCCGCTTCACCTTCTCCGACATCACGGCCTATCGCCTGGATCAGGGCATGGTCCGCACCATGGCCGCGATCTCCTCCCTGACGGTGGTTTGCTTCTACCTGCTGGCCCAGATGGTCGGGGCCGGACAGCTCATCAAGCTGCTCTTCGGCCTGGACTACAAGATCGCCATCTTCGCCGTGGGCCTCCTGATGATGGTCTACGTCACCTTCGGCGGCATGGTGGCCACCACCTGGGTGCAGATCATCAAGGCCTGCATGCTGCTCATCGGCGGCACCCTGGTCATGGTCCTGGCCATGAGCAGGTTCGGGTTCTCCTATCACGACCTGGTTCAGCAGGCCACCGCCGTCCACAAGCTCGGACCCAAGCTCATGTATCCGGGCAGCCTCCTCGCCGATCCCGTGACGGCCATCTCCCTGGGCCTTGGCCTGATGTTTGGCACCGCCGGCCTGCCCCACATCCTCATGCGGTTCTTCACGGTCACCAACGCCAAGGAGGCCCGCAAGTCCGTGCTGTACGCCTCGGGCTTCGTGTCCTACTTCTTCAACGTGATCTTCCTCATGGGCCTCTGCGGCATCCTCATCGTGGGCCAGAACGGTGCCTTCTTCGAGGGCGGCAAGATCGGCGGCAAGCTCATCGGTGGCGGCAACATGGTCGCCATGCACCTGGCCAAGGCCGTGGGCGGCAACATGCTCCTGGGCTTCCTGGCGGCGGTGGCCTTCGCCACCATCCTGGCTGTGGTCTCCGGCCTGGCCCTGGCCGGCGCCTCCGCCATCTCCCACGATCTGTACGCCCGCGTCATCATGAAGGGGAAGGCTTCGGAAGCCACCGAGATCAAGGTCTCCAAGGTGGCTACCATCTGCCTTGGCTTCGTGGCCATCGTCCTCGGCATCCTCTTCGAGAAGCAGAACATCGCGTTCATGGTGGGCCTCGCCTTCGGAGTTGCGGCCGCGGCGAACTTCCCCGTGCTCATCCTTTCGATGTACTGGAAGGGACTGACCACCCGGGGCGCCCTTTGGGGCGGCTACGGCGGCCTCGTATCCGCGGTGCTCTTCGTGCTGTTCTCCAAGTCCGTGTGGGTGGACGTCATCGGCAACAAAGCCGCCCTGTTCCCCTATACCCAGCCCGCCCTGTTCGCCATGCCCATCGCCTTCCTGCTGGCCTTCATCTTCTCCAAGCTGGATGGCAGCGATCGCGCGAAGGCCGAGATCGAGGCCTTCGAGGATCAGTACGTGCGGGCCCAGACGGGCTTCGGCGCCTCCACCTCGACCAAGCACTGAACTCTGCCAGGAAACGGCCGGGGATCCCCGGCCGTTTCCTATCGATTAGTTGGACACGCTCCTAGAAATGGGTGTGCCCATCCGAAGCTGCCAGGTTGGCCAGTTGGCGCCGGGGGTCCCCGACCCTCCGCAGCCCCGAGAGGCTCCCGACGCCCGCCTGCTGCAGCAGGGGAAGGAACCGCTGGAAGAGCTGGGCAGTGACGTAGGCATCCCCGATGGCCGAATGGGATTCTTCTACTGGGATCTCGAAGGCCGCCGCCAGATCGAAGAGGCTCGGTGCCGGAAGCTCGAGTGTAAAAGCCCGGTGCTCGAGTGAGCGCCGCCGAAGCCAGCCAAACAAGGAGAGGGTGTCCACCGCCGCGTTCCGGAAGGGAACCCTCCTGGATCGCCTGGCATCCCGGTTGAGGAAGCCGAGGTCCAGGGAGAGGCAGTGGCCCACGAGGACCGTGCCCGCTACGAAATCCGTGAAAGAGGCCAGCACCTCGTCGATGGTGGGCCTGGTCTCCAGCTCGGAGGGGGTGATTCCATGGATCACGACGGTCCGTCCATCCAGGATGGCCCGCGGTTTCACCAGCTCCTGGAAGGTGTTCCCAAGCTCGATTCGACTGCCCTGCATGTGGAGGGCCCCGATGGAGATGATGTCGTCCCGACGCGGATCGAGGCCGGTCCATTCCGTGTCGAGCACCGTGAATCGGAGCTCCTGGATCGGCAGGTCCGCGCCGGAGCCTCCCCAGCCCAGCTTCCCCCTCGTCCATGCCCGAAGACCCATGGTCCTGCCTCAAATGATGAAGGATTTGTAGCGATCCATGACCTGGTCCTGGACCTTGAGGATAAGGCGGAAGGCCTTCTTCAGGGACTGCCGCTCGAGGTTGCTCAGGCCATCCAGGCGGATGAAGTTGTCGATGGGCTGCCCGGCCTCCAGCTGCCGGTACTGGTGATGCACCCGAAGCAGGGTGACGAACTCGAAGGCGTACTCCAGCTCATCCACCAGGTCCGAGATGAGGGACGTCCCGCCCCGCAGCGCTTCCAGCCGGTCCATGGTGGAGACCTGCTGGATGCCCTTCTCCAGCGCGAAAAGCCGGGCGATGTCCACCAGGGGGGCCACAGCCTTGATCTTCAGGTTCAGGCCGTCCTTGTGCTCACCGCTGCGTTCCACCGCCACGCTCCCGAAGAACCCGAGGGGCGGCCGGTTCCGGACGAGCATGTTCGCCAGGAAGCCCAGGAAGACAGGGTAGTCCGGGATGAGCCGGCCGAAGTGCTCCCGCAGGTCCCAGGCCAGGGTCTCGTCGCCGTGAAGGGGTCTGAAATCGAAGAAGATGAGCGACTTGAGCACGGCCTCGGGCGTGGGCTCGGAGATCCAGGTACTGAAGTATCGTTTCCACGCGGAGATCGGCTGGCACCAGTCCGGATTGCTGGCCATGTAATTGGCGGGGCAGGCCTCGAAGCCGCACTGGACCAGGCCGTTGCGCAGGTAGACCGTGAAGCGCCGGAAGTACTCCGCGACCTTGGCCCGCTGGACCTCTGACACATCCGCGTAGATCAGGGCATTGTCCTGGTCCGTGCGGAAGGTCTGCTCCTTGCGCCCTTCGCTGCCCAGGGCGAGCCAGCAGTAGGGCACCGGGGGGGGCCCGCACTCCCGCTCCGCGAACTCGAGGACCTTGCGCACCACCCGATCGTTCAGCTCCGAGATGATCCGGATGATGTTGGTGGCCCGGGCGCCCTCCCGCAACAGCACGCCGATGATGGACATGGCCTTGCGGGAGACCGGCGCCAGCCCCTCCAGGGTCGTCTGATGCTCGATGTCTTCGGAGAAGGCCAGGGGGCTCCGGCCTTGAAGCACCAGGAAGTCATGGTTGGTCACCACCCCCCGGATGGCGCCTTCCCGCGTCACCGCCACATGATCGATGTCACATTGGAGCATCTTGAGGACCACCTCGAAACAGGGATCCTTCTCATCCACTGAGACGACGGGGTGGCTCATCACCTGGGAAACAGGGCCATCGACGGGCTGCCCTGCGGCCACGACCCGGGCGCGGAAATCGGAATCGGTGAGGATGCCGATCGGCTCGCCGCTGGGACCGACCACGAGCGCCGCGCTCTGCCGCTCTTCCACCATCCTTCGAGCCGTTTGGCGGATGGTCGTATCGGCTTCCACGATCGTGGTGAACTGCTGGCAGATCTCCCCCACCTGGGCGGTGAACAGGAGGTGGTCGCTGCTCTCCAGGAACAGGCTCTTGCCCTGGATCTCCCGGGAGGTCATGTCAGCGTACTTGGTGAGGTGGAACTGAAGCAGGTACTCGGTGATGGCCGGATGGCTGTGCACCAGCTCGTTAAACCGCGCCTTCGGCAACAGGTAGCTGGTGGTGTCCTGGACGGCCACGATCGTGGTTCGCTGGTGCCCGCCCATGAGGGAGACCAGACCAAAAGTCTCGCCCCGCTCCCGGTAGTCCACCACCACTTCCTCGCCCCCGCCCTCCGGACGAAGCGTGATCTTGACCCCTCCCTTGAGGATGATCTGGAGGTGCTCACTGATAGGACCATCCTGCTGGAGGATCACCTCGCCCTTGGGATGGAAGGCCATGGTCAGGCTCTGGGCCAGCTCCCGCAGCAGCGGTCCCTCCAGGAACTGGAAGGGCGGGACCTGGGACAGGAACCGGACCGCCTCGTCGATCAGCATCGCCCCACCTCAAGTTCAGTTGATGCGGCTCTTGCGTCCCTGCCACTCCTTGTCGCGCAGGAGGAATTTCTGGATCTTGCCCGTCGAGGTCTTGGGCAAGGCGCCGAACTCGATGTGCCGGGGCAGCTTGAAATTGGCGAGACGGGTGCGGCAGTGGGCGACCAGCTCCTCGGCGGTGACCGAGGTGCCGGGCTTGAGGGTCACGAAGGCCTTGGGTACTTCGCCCCACTTTGGATCGGGAACGGCGATGACGGCGCATTCCATCACGGCCGGGTGGGAGACCAGGGCCTGTTCCACCTCGATGGTGGAGATGTTCTCGCCACCCGAAATGATGATGTCCTTGGCCCGGTCGCGCAGCTCGATCGCCCCATCCGGGTACTGCACGCCGAGGTCCCCGGAGTGGAACCAGCCGCCATGGAAGGCCCTTTCGGTGGATTCCGGGTCCTCGAAGTAGCCCGTCATCACGACGTTCCCGCGCATGACCACCTCACCCATGGTGGTGCCATCCCGGGGCACATCGTTCATGTCCTGATCGACGATGCGCACCTCGCCCGCGCAGACATTGGGCGTGCCCTGGCGGGCCCGCAGCTCCGCCTGCTTCCCCGGAGGCAACGCCTCCTGGCCCGGGGCCGGCACATTGATCGTGAAGGGCCCATAGACTTCCGCGAGGCCATACACGTGGTCGAGCTGGAAGTTCAGCTCCGCCATGCGGGCGATGAGCGTGGGCGAAGGCGGCGCGCCAGCCGTGAAGAGCCGCACGGGCCGCTCCAGGCGGTGGGCGGCCGGATCGGTCACGAGCATGGTGCAGACCGTCGGGGCCGCGCAGAAGTGGGTGACGCCCCCATCGAACAGCTCCCAAGTGGGCCCGGGCTCGATCTTGGGAATGCAGATGCTTTCCGCGCCCACGGCTGCCAGGCCCCAGGTGAAGCACCAGCCGTTGCAATGGAACATCGGCAGGGTCCAGAGGTACTGAGACTCGGCCTGCACCCGGTGATCGAGCACCATGGCCAGGGCGTTCAGGTAGGCGCCGCGGTGGTGGTAGACCACGCCCTTGGGCCGCCCGGTGGTGCCGGAGGTGTAGTTGATGGTGATGGGTTCGTCCTCGCTCACCAGCCAGGGATCGACTGGGGCCTCGGAACCGCCCTGGAGCAGGGCCTCGAATTCGGGGCCGAGCACGATGCGGGGGACCGAGCTCGGCACACGAGCCAGCTGGGGCTCCAGCTCCGGCGATACAAAGACCTTGGTGGCCCCGCTGTGGCTCACGATGTAGGCGATCTCCTCCGGGTTCAGGCGCGTGTTGATCGCCACCAGAATGCCTCCCGCCAGGGGGACCGCGAAGTGCGCCAGCAGAAGTGGCTCCGAATTGAAGGCGAGGAAGGCCACCCGGTCGCCCTTCCGCAGGCCGCCCGATCGCAGCGCAGAAGCGAAACGCCGCGCCCTCGCGCGGCATTCCCGCCAAGTGTACCGCTGGTCGCCATCCGTGACGGCTGGGCGCTCCGCGTAAACCTCGCCCGCCCGCTCGAGGAGAAAGATGGGCGAAAGCTCCTGGCGATTGGGCTGGATGGTCGGGGAGTGGGAACTGGAGGGTCGCATAGGGGCCTCATGCGAAGTCACCCCCAGGCTGGGGGCATGGTATTGGGTGGCAAGGGTGGTTAGAGAAACAATGCCACAGCGACGGCCCTGGTCCCACCCCCCAATCCGGGCCCATCCAGGTTCTTCGTCCAGCCACCCGGACTCCTACGGTTTCCGGAGATTCTCGGAAGGAGGGGAAGGTCCAGGGTGATCGCATGTTGAGGAGAGGCCGGGAATCCCCGGCAGCCCTCGCCTGATTGGTCCGGAGGTTCCGCGGCTGGTACCCTGGAGTTCATGGCTCTCGAACTGCTCGCCCCCGCGAAGAACGCGGACCAGGGCATCCTCGCGCTGCGCTGCGGGGCGGACGCGGTGTACATGGGCGGACCCCAGTTCGGCGCCCGGCAGGCGGCAGGGAACGGCCTGGCGGACTTCGAGCAGGTCACCCGGGAAGCCCGCCTCTGGGGCGCCAGGGTCTATGCGACCCTCAATACCCTCCTCTTCGACGCCGAGCTGGAAGCGGCTCGGCGCCAGGCCTGGGCCTTGTACGAAGCCGGTGTGGACGCCCTCATCATCCAGGACATGGCCTTCCTGGAGATGGACCTCCCGCCTCTGACCCTGCACGCCAGCACTCAGGCCGCCTGCGACAGCCCGGAGAAAGTGGCCTTCCTCGCCAGCGCGGGCTTCAGCCGCGCCATCCTCGCCCGGGAGCTGAGCCTGGACGACATCCGGGCCATCCATGGGGCCGCGGATATCGAGCTGGAGGCCTTCGTCTTCGGGGCCCTGTGCGTGGGCGAAAGCGGGCAGTGCTACCTGAGCGGGGCCATCTGCGACCGCAGCGGCAACCGCGGGGAATGCGCCCAGCCCTGCCGCGCCCCCTGGAACCTGGTGGACGCCTCGGGGCAGGTGGTGGTCCGGGAGAAGCACCTCCTGAACATCCGGGATCTGGATCTCTCCGACCACCTGGAAGGGCTCGCGGACGTCGGCATCCTGAGCTTCAAGATCGAGGGGCGCCTCAAGGACGCGGACTACGTGAAGAACGTGGTCAGCCAGGTGCGCCGCAAGCTCGACGACCTCCTGCAGCGGCGCCCCGAGCTGGGCCGGGCCTCCCTTGGCTCGGTGAGCCAAGCCTTCACGCCCGACCCCACCAAGACCTTCCAGCGGGGACTGTCCACCTACCGCATCGAGGGAGAACGCCAGCCCATGGGCAACCCGGAATCGGGCAAGCACCTGGGGGAATTCATCGGTGCGGTGCGCTCCATCCAGGGAGATCGTTTGGTGCTGGACACGACTGCGGACCTGCACCCCGGCGATGGCCTGGCCTTCGTCGATGGCTTCGAGGTGGCCGGAACGGTGGTCAACGCCGTGGAGCCACGCCAACTCTTCGTGCAGGATCCCTCCCGCATCAGGCCTGGCACCCGCCTCCACCGCAACCTGGACCTCCACTGGCTCAAGGCTCTGCGGAGCGCCAAGGTCCACCGCAGGATCCCGGTGAAGGCGACGTTGGACTTCCCGGAGGGGGCCCTGCGCCTGCGCCTGGAGGATCCCACGGGCCTCAGGGCGGAGGCCCGGGCCCCGGGCGACTTCGCCGCGGCTCGCGAACCAGAGGCCGCCGCCAAGGCCCTCCAGGAAGCCCTGGGCCGCCTGGGGAACACGCCCTTTGAACTGGCCGGGCTGCAGGTGGCCGAGCCGCGCTTCGTACCGGTCAGCGTACTCAATGCCCTCCGCCGGGACGCTGCGGCAGCCCTTGAAGCGCAGCGCCGGGCCCCTCGGGCCCGAGAGCCCCGCCGGGCGCCCGCCCTGAAGTTGAACCCCCTGCCGGTGAGGGGGCTGGACTTCTCCTGGAACATCGCCAATCAGGCCGCCCGCGCCTTCTACGAACGAGCCGGCGGCGAGGTCCTGGAGCCGGCGGCGGAGCTGCAGGCCAGCCTCGCTGGCCGAGTGGTGATGACCACTCGGCATTGCGTCAAATACGAGCTGGGCTGGTGCCACCTGCATGAGAACCCCGAGCCCTGGGCCCACCTCCCGGAGCCCCCGGGGCCCCTCTTCCTGGAGAATGGCCCCACCCGCCTGGAATGCCGGTTCGATTGCGCCCGGTGCCGCATGGAGCTGGTGCTCTGCGAGCTGCAGGGGCAGGGGTGAAGAGCGACGAAGGCGCCTGGGACGTGGTGGTGGTCGGCGCGGGACCGGCGGGGCTGCTCGCGGCGGGCAGGGCCGCCATGCTGGGGGCCCGGGTCATGCTCCTGGAGAAGATGGAGAAGCCGGCCCGCAAGCTGCGGATCACGGGCAAGGGCCGGGCGAACATCACGAACCTGAAGGCGCTCGAAGAGCAGCTCAAGGAGATCCATCCCGAGCCGCGCTTCCTGCGCCAGGCCTTCCAGGCCTTCTTCAACCGCGACCTGATCGCGCTGCTGGAGGCGCAGGGGGTCACCACCAAGACCGAACGCGGCGACCGCGTGTTCCCCGCCAGCGACCTGGCCTGGGACGTGGCGGATGCCCTGGTCGCCTGGGCCCGGAGCCAGGGGGTCGAGATCGTCCATCACACCCGGGTCGAGAGCCTGGTGATCGAGGAGGGCGCCCTGTCGGGCCTCATGGTCCTGCGCAGGCCCTCGGCGATTCCGCAGCGGATCGGGGCCCGGTGCGCCATCATCGCCACCGGAGGACAGTCCTATCCTGCCACGGGTTCCACCGGTGATGGCTACCGCTTCGCCGAGGCCACCGGGCACCGGATCGAACCCCTCCGGCCTTCCCTGGTCCGGATCGAGACGCACCCCGCCCAGGTCAGCGCCCAGGGGCTGATCCTTAAGAACGTGCAACTGACCCTCTGGATCGACGGAAAGAAGCAGGCCAGCGAATTCGGAGAAGCCGAGTTCACCGCCAAGGGGCTGGCGGGCGCCAGCGTCCTCCGGCTCAGCCGGAAGATCGTCGATGCCAGGGCCGCGGGCCGCAAGGTCGAGGTGACCCTCGACCTGAAACCCGCCCTGGACCCGATGAAGCTAGAGGCGAGGCTGCTCCGGGAGCTCGGCGCCCATGGGGGCGACTCCTGCAGGAACCTGCTGAAGTCACTCCTGCCCGCCCCACTCATCGGTGTGTTCTGCGAGCTCCTGGGCCTGAACCCGATCGGCCCGGCGGCGCAAATGCAGGGACTGAAACAGAAGAAGCTGCTAAGCCTCCTCAAGGAGATGCGCTTCGAGGTCACGGGGCATGGGGGCTGGGAGGAGGCCATCGTTACCGCCGGCGGCGTGTCCCTCAAGGACATCGATCCCCGGACCATGGCCTCGAGGAAAGTGGAGAACCTTTACTTCGCCGGGGAAGTGCTCGATCTGGACGCGAATACGGGCGGCTACAACCTCCAGATCGCCTTCTCCACCGGCTGGCTGGCGGGGGAAGCGGCGGCGGGGATGGCGGTTGGGCCCTTGTCAGACGATCTTTCCTGAGGTTCCGAACCCTGGGCCACCCAACTCAGCACCATTGCTTCGCAGCCCTCGAGCAACTGACAAGCTAGGGTGCTGCCTCCACCGGCAAGGGCGGCACGCCGCCATGGGCTGTGCAGTATTCCGCCGGCTCGGTGCCGGAGATGAAAAACTCATCCTGCTTCTGAGGACACTCCCCCCGGGCCAGGAGCCCCGTGGTGGGGTCAAGGCTCAGGGTCAGGACGGTCTCAGGCCTGGGGAAATCCACCTCGGGACGCGAGGCCACGACCTTGTCCATGAACCGTTCCCAGATCGGGGCTGCGACTGCCCCTCCCGTGAACCCTTTGCCTCCAGATTTGGGCTGGTCGTACCCGATCCAGATGCCCGTCACCAGGTTCGGGGTGTAGCCCACGAACCAGGCGTCCACATAGTTGTCCGTGGTGCCTGTCTTCCCGGCGGCGTGATGGGCCTGGCTGAAGGTGTGGAGGGATTTGGCGGTGCCGTAGTTCAGGACATCCTTCAGCATCTGCGTGGTGATGACGGCAGCTGCGGGAGACAGCACCTGGGAAAGGGCTGGTGGATTCTCGATCCAGGCCTGGCGCTTGCGGTCATAGATCCGGAGGATGGTCCTGGCCTCGGCCTTCATGCCGCCGGTGGCCAGGGGGGTGTAGGCCTGCACCAGGTCCTTCAGGGTGACTTCGTCTGTGCCCAGCGCCAGCGAAAGGCCGTTCTGGGCGTGCAGCGAAAGGCCCATCCTGCTGGCCAACTCCACGAAGGCCGGCACACCGACGGCCTCCAGCACCTTCACCGTGATGATGTTATTGGAGTGAGCCAAGGCCTGCCTGAGGGAGAGTTCCCCGAACTGTTCGTGACCGTAGTTCTGGGGTTTCCAGGCTCGGCCATCCCCCGCGTCGTAGGCCACCGGGTCATCGCTCCAGCGGCTGGCTGCGGTAAGGCCTTTCTCCAGGGCCGCGGCGTAGATGAGGGGCTTGATCGCGGAGCCAGGCTGACGCCTGGAGATGAAGGCCCGGTTGATGGCGTTCTGGACCCCAGCCACATCCCCGACGGCGGCAAGGACATCGCCTGTGGTGGGATCCAGGCAGACCAGAGCCCCCTGCAACCCGGGGGACAGGCGCTTGACGCTATCCCCCAGCGATTGTTCAGCTTTGTGTTGCAGATCCAGATCCAGGGCAGCGATCACCTCCATCCCACCCTGCTCGACGGCTTCGGCCCCCAGGCGCCCGATCAGCTGCGCCCGGATCTGGGCCAGGTACTGTGGGGCCTGTCCCAGGGGGCGCGTGGCTGCGCCGTGGGCCTGAAGGGCCAGCTTTCGCTGGGGCGAAATGAGCTGGAGGTCCTCCATGCGCTTGAGGACGACATCCCTCCGTCCCGCCACAGCGGCCGGTTTGCCGAAAGGGTTGTAGCGGCCCGGATTCTTTGGCACGCCCGCCAGGAGGATGCTTTCGCCTTCGGTCAGTTCTTCCGGGCTCTTGTCGAAGTAGAGCCGGGCGGCCTGGACGATGCCCTGGGCGCCGTTCCCGAAATAGATCTCGTTGAAATACATCTCCAGGATCTGCTGCTTGGTGTACCGCTTCTCGAACTCCAAGGCCAGCTTGGCTTCCTCAAGTTTCCGGTCCAGGGTCCGGGCCGAGGTCAGGAATTTGTTCTTGATCAGCTGTTGGGTGATGGTCGAACCCCCTTCAGCCAGTCTTCCTTTGAGCACATCCTTGACCGCGGCTCGGGCGATGCTCCGGTAATCGAGGCCGCTGTGCTCGTAGAACCTGGAATCCTCCACTGCCAGCAGCGCCTGCTGAAGGAAACCGGGAATCCGTTGGAGAGAGGCCCAGTAACGGTTTTGGGGCGGAATGCGGCCCACGTACTTGCCGTGGCTGTCAAGCACGGTGATGGAGGTGACCCCGGTTGGCAGAGGGGGGCATGTCGCGAAGGTGTTCTGGGCTTGCGGTCCCGAGGCGGCCAGGCCCTGAACCAAACCCAGCACCAGGAGCACCGGACAACGCCATTGATCTCGGCGGGATCGCTTCACATGGGTCAAGGTCAGAACCACTCCTTCATCCGAACCACGCACATCTTGAACGGCCTTCGCAGGCTGTCGAACAGCGTACGCCATCAGCGGCGGGTTGACGCCCCGAACAGTATGGTCCCGTCGTTCTCCGCTTTTCGCGCCGACGCACTCGGTCACGATTTGAACTGGGCCCGTCCCTTCGGGCTGGGAGCGGCGGGCGTCGCCTAGCTGTGTCAGGCGCCTTGTCCGTAGCCACCACTACGGTCTTCGGCGCCTTCCTTGCCATGCTCCCACTCGCGCTTTGCGCTCGTGGAGTCGGAGCCTCTTCGTAGGTCCAAATCCTACCTCCACGCTTGCTACCAAATCAAAGGGGGCCGGTTGGGCCCTCTGATCTGGTAGTGTGGCCAATCCTCCTAACTGCTGAAAGTCTGAGGATTTTCCCTGATGCAGGGGAAACAACAGGGAATTGATCCAATTCGGCAACCGCTCAGGCCTCGGTATTGGGCCTTGCCCCAGCCAGGGCGGGCCTTCGGACTGGAATCGGGCCGGATTCCCTGAAATCCGAACAGGGAATCTCATGAGGAGGTGCAGAGAACATCCGGGCGAAGGCTTCCGCGTCCACCGCTTGCTGGTTAGCCATCTCTTTCTGCTAGGCCATGTGCTTGGATAGAACTGTCGCATTGATGCTGGCGGCCTCAGCCTCCCATCCTCAGCGCTGACCTTCGGTTCCGGGTTTATCATGGAACTTCCCCCAGCATGCCTTCGGGCCCGGAGGTTCCCCGATGGACACCACTGTCTCGTTCGTTCTCAACGGCAAGGCCGTCACCGTCAGGAGCCCCAGGGATCGCATGCTGGTATGGGTCCTGCGCGACGAATTGGGCCTCACTGGCACCAAGGTCGGCTGTGAGGCCGGGCTCTGCGGGGCCTGCACCGTGCTCGTCGACATCGAGGCTGTACCCTCCTGCTCTACGACACTGGGCGATGTGGCCGGGAAGACGGTGCTCACCATCGAAGGCTTGGCTCTGGACGGGCAACTGAATCCCGTTCAGAAGGCCTTCCAGGAGCACCACGCCTTCCAGTGCGGCTACTGCACCTCCGGGATGATCCTGGCCGCCTGGGCATTCTTGAAGAAGAAGCCCAGGGCCACCAGGACCGAGATCGTCGAGGCCATGGAGGGGAACCTCTGCCGCTGCGGGGCCCACGTGAGGATCCTGGACGCGGTCGAATCGGCAGGCAAAGCCATGGGAGGTGTGCGATGAGACGCCGCGACTTCCTCCAGGGCGTCGCGGCGGGTGCGCTCACCTTCTTCTTCACGACCCCCCTCGGATCGGCGCCCATCCAGCCGACCCGACCCGGCGCCTACCCCGAGGACTTCAATGCCTACCTGAAGATCTCGGCCGACGGCCGCGTGGGCTGCTTCGTGGGGAAGGTGGAACTGGGGCAAGGCGCCATGACTGTGCTGGCCATGCTCGTCGCCGAGGAACTGGAACTGGATCCCGCTCAGGTGGACATGTGCCTGGGCGACACGGACCTCTGCCCCTGGGATATGCCCACCGGCGGCTCCCTCACCATGTGGCATACGGCCCCCGTCCTGCGGGGCGCTGCCGCCGAGGCGCGGGCCGTGCTCCTGCGAATGGCCTCCAAGACCCTTGGCGCCCCGGTCGCAGACCTTGCCCTGAAGGACGGCGCCATCTGGGTGAAGGCGGCCCCCACGCGCCGCACCACCTTTGGCGAGCTGGTCAAGGGCCGGAAGATGGAGCGGCACCTGGGCAAGGTCAAGCCCAAGCCCCTTTCCGACTGCACCCTGATCGGGCGCCGCGTTCCCCGCAAGGACGCCCTCGCCAAGATCACCGGCGCCGCCAAGTACGCAGGCGACCTGCGGCTTCCTGGCACGCTCCACGCCTGCGTGCTGCGGCCTCCGGCCCACGGCCTCACCCTCGCCACGGCGGACACGGCGGCCGCAGAACGGATTCCTGGCGTCCGCATCGTGCGGGACGGCACCCTTCTGGCCGTGCTCCACCCCCAGCCCGACACCGCCCGCACGGCCCTCGCCCTCGTGAAGGGCACCTTCGAGGGCACGGAGCCTGACGTCGACGATGTGCGCATCTACCAGTACCTTGTGGACAAGGCGGCCCCCGGTCAGCGCGTGATGATCTCCCGCGGTGATCTGGCTGTGGGTGAAAAGCGGGCTGCCACCGTGGTCGAGGAGGAATACCGCAACGCCTACGAGAGCCACGCCACCCTTGAGCCCCACACATCCGTGGCGAAATGGGAGGAGGGCCGCATGACGGTCTGGGCCTCCACCCAGTCCCCCTTCGTGTTGCGCGATGCCGTGGCCGAGGCCCTCAAGCTGGGCCAGGACAAGGTCCGCATCATTGCCCAGTTCGTGGGGGGCGGTTTCGGCGGCAAGCTCGTGGGCCCCGGGGCCGTCGAGGCCGTCCGCATCGCCCACAAGGTCCCCGGCGTGCCTATCCAGGTGGCCTGGAACCGGGAGGAGGATCTCTTCCTGGACACCTACCGGCCGGCCGCCGTGGTGAAGATCCGCTCCGGCCTGGACGCCGGCCGCGGCGCCATCACCTTCTGGGACAGCACCGTGGCTGGCGTTTCCCAAGGCGAGGCCGAGCTCGCCTACGACATGCAGGCGACCAGGTACCAGGCCCCAGCCGTTCCCGGCCTCCATCCCCTCAGGGTTGGCGCCTGGCGTGCCCCCAACGCCCACACCAACGCCTTCGCCCGGGAAAGCCAACTGGATGCGCTGGCGGCCAAGGCCGGCGTGGATCCAGTGACCCTTCGCCGTCGTCTCATCAACGATGCCCGTCTCCTGCGCCTCCTGGACCTGGCGGTGGAGACCTTCGGCTGGGAGCCCGCACCCGGACCCACGGGCCGAGGCATCGGACTGGCCTGTGGTGCCTGGCGCCAGGGCCTTGTGGTGGCCTTGGCCCAGGTGGCCGTGGACAAGACCACCGGGAAGGTCAAGACGGAACGCTTCCTCGAGGCCGTGGATGTGGGGCTCGTGGTGAACCCCGACGGGGCCCGCCAGCAGGTGGAGGGAGCCATCACCATGTGCATCGGGCAAGCCCTCAGCGAAGAGATCCACTTCAAGGGCGGTCGCATCCTCGACAAGAACTTCGATACCTACCTCCTGCCCCGCTTTTCCGCCATCCCCCGCATCGAAGTCGTCTTCGCTGACAACGCTGCCATGGCGACCCAGGGCATCGGCGAGCCCCCCGTGGTGCCGGTGGCCGCGGCGCTGGCCAACGCCGTCTTCGACGCCACCGGCGCGCGAGTGACCCACGTGCCCTTCACCCCCGAACGGGTCCTCGAGGCCCTGAAGCGCCTTCCAACGAAGTAGCCTGGTACGGACTAAGAGGGGCGGCCGATCTTTGCCCTCGTGCCGGTGGCTCAGTTCACGCCGGCCGCGCGACGTCGCCTCAAGCCGGTCGCCCCTTCCACGATCAGCGAGGTGGGCGCCCTGGCTCGGCTTCTGGTCAACCCGGCGATGTGTCTCGAAACCGCCCTGCTCGTGAACCCCATTCGGGCGGTGCGGGAGGCCGCGGAGATCACCCAGTCGGATCTGGCCTTTGCGCTGCGCATCAGCCAACCGATGCTCAGCCGCCAGGAGCAGCCGCTACGGGAACGTGAGGATACCGTTCGCAAAGACGGCGAACGCCGGCGGCCCCCCAAGCGGAAGAGGCCGTGACCCCGCGCCGATGGCACTACGCGCCGGCCTCGACCGGGGTTCGAGAACCTCGATAAGGGGCTGCATAGCAATGGGATTCCACGAAAAGAGGAACCGGGAAAATCCGCCCGTTGACCTCAGGAGATCTAACAGCCGCAGCTTTGGGAAGGGAGGGACAAAACATGAAACGCGACATGGACCTGATTCGTGCGGTGGTATTGAAGGCTGTGGAGGGTGATCCGAACGGTGTGATTCCTCCCACTCGTAGGTTCCGTCGCGCTCCGCTTTTCGCGCCGACCCACTCGACCACGATTTGAACTGGGCCCGCAGCGCGGTCCCCGGTCTTGCTCCGACAGGACAGAGGCTCCGCCTCCGCGAGTAAGCGAGCGGAAGCGTCCTCCTGCGGAGGGCGCGTCAGGCGGAGGGCCTGTCTCCGCAATCCCACTCGCAGGTCCAAATCCTATGTGGCTCGGGTGGGTGTACGCGAAAACCGGAGCATCTCGGCTCCGGTGGTCGTTCGGTTGGTAGCGGGGGCAGGATTTGAACCTCAGTTGCCGCCAACGATTCGCGCCTGATTCCGCTGCGACAGCCCCCCGGGCTGTCTTCGCGGGGCGCTCATCGGGCGGCTGCCACTCGCAGGTCCAAATCCGCCTAGTCTTCGTCTACCAAGCGAAAAGCCCGGCAATGCCGGGCCTTTCACTTGGTAGCGGGGGCAGGATTTGAACCTGCGACCTTTGGGTTATGAGCCCAACGAGCTACCGGACTGCTCCACCCCGCGGTAGGGATTCGAGTGTAGCAGGGATTGTAGGAAGGGCAAGGACGCACCTTGTTCTTCCCTTGGTATGCTCGACGGACGCTCGGGAGTTTCGATGGGACGCCGCCTGGTGGCTCTGCTGGTGATGGTCGCGGCCCTGGGGCTGACGGCGGGTCCACGGACCTGGACGACGGAGAAGTGGTTCGACAAGCCCAAGTCGCCTCGCATTGCCAACTACCGCATCGAGGCGACGCTGGATTTCGAGCACAAGACTCTGGAAGGGCGGGAAACGCTCACCTGGCGGAACACGGGCACGGCGCCCACGCAGGAATTGCCTCTGCATCTGTATCTCAACGCCTTCAAGGGGCCCCAAAGCCTTTTCGTGAAGGAAAGCGGTGGCAGGCTGGGCCCAGTCCGCCAGGACCGGCCCAGGGAGGCTTCCTCCTGGGGGTACTGCCGCCTCATCAGCGCGCGGATGGAGGGCCGGGAACTCAGTGGCCACGATGGCGAGGACGAGACGGTGCGCTGGCTGAACCTGCCCCGGGCCGTGGCGCCGGGCGAGACCATCCAGATCGAGATCACCTGGGAGAACCGGTACCCAAAAGTGTTCGCCCGGAGCGGGTGGTCCGGGAATTTCCTCATGTCGGGCCAGTGGTTTCCCAAGGTCGGGGTCTACCAGGGGGACCACTGGAATTGCCACGCCTACCATGCGAACACGGAGTTCTTCGCGGATTTCGGGGTCTACGACGTGGCCCTGTCGCTGCCCAATGCCCTGGGTCTGGCCCACACGGGCACTCAGACCAACTTCGTGACCGAGGTCGAGAAGGATCCCAAGCGCCCGCTGAACGTCATCTGGCGATTGCATGCCGAGGACGTCCATGATTTCGCCTGGGCGGTGATGCCTGAGGAGAGCTGGCGGAAACCCGCCCTCTTTGAGTACCGCGGGGTGCAGGTCTTCTACTACATCCATGGCCCGAACCGGGGCAACTTCCAGCGGCAGAAACGCGCCGTGGAGAACGCGCTGCGGTGGAGCGAGGAGTGGTACTTCAAGTATCCCTATCCCACGCTCACGGTGATTGATACGCCCGATGACGCCAGTGGCGCCGACGGGATGGAATATCCCACGCTCATCACCGCCAGCTCAGTGGCCTTCGACCCCCTGGGGATCCGCTGGCCCGAGGGGGTGGCCATCCATGAGTTCGGCCATCAGTTCTTCTACGGCCTGCTGGCCAGCAACGAGTTCGAGGAACCCTGGCTCGACGAAGGCTTCACCAGCTGGTTCAGTCATAAGGCCATGGAGCGGAGCTACCACTCGCTCTTGGGTGGGCGGCGCTTCCAGGTGGGAACGGATTTCGGGGAATGGGCGGGCTACTGGATGCAGCCCAGCAACGATCCCCTCACACGATTCGGGTTCAAGACGCTCAACACGCAGAGCTCCTACATTGCGGCCTATAACAAGCCGACGCTCGTGCTCAATCAGCTGGAGGCTCTGCTGGGCCGTCCCGTGATGGAGCAGGTGATGCGCACCTACGCGCAGGAGATGGCCTTCCGCCATCCGACCCGCCAGGATTTCAGGCGCATCGCCGAGCGGGTCTCGGGGCGGGACCTGAGCGGCTTCTGGCGGGATTTCGTGGAGGGCACCGATGTGCTCGATTACGTCATCCGGGGCGTGAAGGAGCGGGAAACCACCCAGGGCGGCTGGCTCTTCTCGGACAAGGCGCCGGTCTTTGCGGCACCCCAGCCCGCCACGCCTGGCAGGGTGGGTTCCATCACCCTCGAACGAAAGGGCGACATCCGGGTGCCCATCACCCTCTGGGTGCGGCTGGAGAACCGCGAGGAGCAGCGGCTCGTCTGGGATGGCCAGGACCGCTGGATCACCTACGAGTTCGGGTCTCCCGTGGCCGCGGCGGTGCTGGATCCTGATGGGAACTACCCCCTGCTGAAGGACCGCCTCCACGCGAGCTACACGCCCAAGCCCGTGCGGCGGGGCTTCTACTACTGGTCCCAGCTGGTCTGGGGGGCCGTGGCGGGCTGGCTGCAGGGCTGCGGAATCGGCTGAACTAGGCTCTAGGCTCTAGGCTCCAGGCTCCAGGGCCCCGCCCTCGGCCGCTTGTATTTGAACGGCCCAAAGGCAAAATATGGCGCGGCCAAAGGCCGCATCAGAAAGCTTTTCCTGAAGCCTGAAGCCTGAAGCCTGAAGCCTGAAGCCTGAAGCCTGAAGCCTGAAGCCTGAAGCCCAGAGCCTAAGGCCTTCCCGGCGCCGCATCCCCCATGCGGATGGCCCCGATAGTCCCCTTCGCGTCCAAGTCGATGAGGATGGGGAACCAGGCCAGCCCGAGCTTTTCAAAGGCGGCCCGACTAGGGGCGAAGAAGGCCGTCCGCCCCGTTGGCCGAAGCCTCTCCACCAGGGCCCGGCCTTCGACCAGGAGGGATTCGGAAAGGCTGGCGTCCCGCTCGTCGAGCCCTGCGGCGGCGCTGGGGATGATCCAGCCGGTGCCCGGGGCCAGCTGCGGCAGATCCCCGTCCTCCAGAGGGCAGATCCAGATGCGGCTGGCACCCATCTGATCCAGCCGGAGATCCCGGTAGTCGAGGCCGGGCAGGGCCCAGACCCGCAGGGTGGGCGAGGGGCCACCCAGCAGTCCGAAGAGTCGCTGGAAGCCCTTGACGATCTCCGCGAAGTCCTCCCCGGCGGTGGCGCGGACGCTGGCCAAGCGGTCCTCGTCCTGTTCCGCCAGGGCCCAGCAGAGGGCATGGCGCAGGGCGTAGCCCCGGGTCAGGGCGGGGCCTGCGCCGAGCAGCCGATCCTCCCAGGCCCGGCGGAACCCGGCATCAAAGGTGCCGGTCCGCGCCTGAACCTGGCCCCAGCGCCACAGGGCCAGGGCGGTGCCAGGTTCCTGGAGGGCCTGGGTTTTCAAGCCAGCGGCAAGCTGCTCCTTCGGCGCCTTCAGGAGGGATCGCAGGGCCTCGACCTCGCTCCGGGGGCGACCGGTCGCGAAAGGATTGGCGAGCTGCCCCTGGGCGGGATCGAAGGTGGCGGCGGCCCGCAGCCAGCGGTACCGCAGCGCGGCACTGCCCTTCAGTTTTGGAGCCGATGGAAGGGGCTGGCCCCAGTCGAAGGCCTCCAGCAGGGCGTTCTCCGCTTCCTGGCTGGCGGGTGCCGGGACGACGATGGCGGGTGGGGTTTGCATGGCTGGAGGGGGCATGAATCATCCCTTAATGGCAGAATGGTCCTCCGCATCATACGGGAGTCCCCTTGTCTGTACCCGCATTGACCCTCACCGCCCGCGAGCGCCTCGTGGTGGCCCTGGATGTCCCCACGGCCCGGGAGGCCCTGGCCATGGCGGAGCGGCTGGCGGGCCGAGTGGGCATGCTGAAGGTGGGGCTGGAGCTCTTTTGCGCCGAGGGACCGGCCTTCGTGAAGGAGCTGCAAGCGCGGGTTCCGGTCTTTCTCGATCTGAAGCTGCATGACATCCCGACCACGGTCCGCCGTGCCCTCGAAGCGCTCTTGAAGCTGGATCCGCGCCTGATCAATGTGCATGCCCAGGGGGGCCCCGCCATGCTGGAGGCCGCCGTGGAGGCGGTCCGCGCCCACCGCCTGGCAGGGGGCCAGACCGAGCTGCTCGCCGTGACCGTGCTCACCAGCCTGGACCGGGAGGCGCTGGCCGCCCTGGGTCACGCGGGCCAGCCCGAGGATCTGGCCCTGGCCTATGCCCGGCTCGCCCACCAGGCGGGGTGCAGCGGCGTGGTGTGCTCCGCCTGGGAGGCCACCCCCATCCGGGAAGCCTGCGGGGAGGGCTTCCACCGCCTGACGCCGGGCATCCGCCCCGCGGGCGTGGCCAACCAGGACCAGGCCCGGGTCATGACCCCCGCCCAGGCCCTGAAGCAGGGCTCCACCTGGCTGGTGGTGGGGCGCCCCATCACCCACGCGGCGGATCCCGCCGCCGCCGCGGAAGCGATTGTTGCTGAGATGCAAGCCTGATGTCCGCTGGTTCCCCCCTCGTCTTCCGACCCTCCTTCGCCCAGCGGGCCATGGCCATGCTCCTCTTCGCCGGCTCCTGGCTGGTGGGCGTCCGGGCCCTGGCCCAGATCATGGAGCGGCTCCCGGTGCTGCGGGCCTCCCTCAAGGTGGCGGAATCCGCCGGGGAGCCCACCTGGTCCTTCTGGATCGCGGTGACCGCGGCCATCGGCGCCGTGGTGGCCGGCAGCATCCTGCTGCTGGGGACCCTGGTGGGCGTGCTGATGGTCGAGGGTTCCCAGGTCTTCGTGGATGACCTGGGCCTATCCGTGGAGCACAACGCCCTGCCGGCGCCCCTGGCGCGGCGGTTTGGCGCGGGCCGGCTGCTCTGGAAGCAGGTCTCGCGCATCGAGCGGTCCGGCCCTTTCTTCATCCTGCGGGGTGGTGGCGATCCGGTGCGCCTCGATCAGAAGGACCCGAACCTCCGGTTTCTCCTGGTGGATGAATTGGAGCGCCTGGTGCTCACGATCCTGGAGCGGAGCCCCAACCTGAAGCACGACGACTGATGCCATCCTTCATCGAGATCTTCGGCTTCATCACCGGGGCGGCTTGCGTAGCCCTGCTGGTGCGCCAGAACATCTGGAATTGGCCCCTGGGCATTGCCAACAACCTGGTCTTCATCGTGCTGTTCTACCGCACCGGACTCTACGCCGACGTGGGCCTGCAGGGGTTCTACATCGCGATCTCCCTCTACGGCTGGTGGAGCTGGCTCCACGGTGGGCGGGACCACGGAGTTTTGACTGTGGCCCGGGTAAAGCCCGTCATTGGCGCACTCCTGGCGCTGGGCGTGGTGGGGACCACGGCCTTCCTGACCTGGCTCCTCCGCCACTACACCAACAGCACCGTGCCCGTGCTGGATTCGCTGATCACGGCCCTCAGCCTGGCCGCCCAGTTCATGATGACCCGCAAATGGATCGAGAACTGGCTGGTCTGGCTCACCGCCAACTGCCTTTCCGTGGGCCTGTTGATCTACAAGGGCCTCTACGTCACCAGCGCCCTCTACCTCGTGTACCAGGTGCTTTGCGTGATGGGCCTGTTGGCTTGGCGACGGGCCTTGAAAGAAGCGCCTATGGTTTCGGCCGGCTGAGGAAAGCCTCGGCGCCCTTCATCTCGGCGGTGGGGCCGTGGGCAGGTTTTTTCGTGCGAGCCTTGCCCTGGTTCAATCCCCACAAATTAGCCAGCTCGGTGGCCTCGGGATTTCCCGGCGCCAGGGCCAGCACCTCGGCCAGATCGGCGCAGGCCTTCTTGAGCTGGCCGAGCTTTTCGCTCAGCAGGGCCCGCTTCAGGAAGCCCCAGGGATTCGCGGGCTCTTTGGCGATGAGCTCGGCGTACTCCGCCTCGGCCTCGAGCCAGCGGCCCTCCTCCTCGGCCGCCTCCCCGCAGAGCAGGTTGGTGACGGCGCAGAAGCCCAGCCAGCGCTTCTGCTCGGTGAATTCCGCCGGCGAGAAGTGGGCTTTTCCCTTTGCTCGCCGGGCGGTCTGGTCGAGGTGGCGCAAGGCCTTTTCCGTGTGCGCATCCACCCGGGCGAAAATCTCCGCATCGCCGCTGGCCCGGTAGAAGTCCCGCTGGATGCGGCCCTCGGCCCGGTACTGATCGAACATCCGGGTGCCCGGATAGAGGGCCAGGGGGCTGATCTGGCAGTCGCTGGGCCGGGTATCGCGGATGAAGGCGGCGCTCTCCTCCACATCAGCCCAGGTCTCGCCGGGGATGCCGGTGATGAGGTAGATGCCCACATTCATTCCGACCTTGCGGACCAGATCCAGGGCCCGCCGCGCATGGCGAAGGTCGGTGCCCTTGTCCAGCAGGACCAGCACCCGCTCGCTGCCGTGCTCCACGCCGAACTGCATGAACTCGCAGCCCGCCCGCTTCATGGCCACCAGCCGATCCTCGTCCACTAAGTTGACCCGACTCTGGCAGTTCCAGAGGGGGTGCAGACCACTGGTCTGGATCCCCGCCATCAGTTCCAGCACTCGGCCCCGGTTTGCGGTGAAGGTATCGTCCCGGAAGCTGAAGTAGGTGAGGCCATGGCGCTCCCTCAGCAGCCGCAGCTCGCGCAGCACCGAGGCGGCGCTGCGGAAGCGGATGGAGGTGCCCCAGAATTCCGGCGTGTTGCAGAAGTTGCAGGTGGCGGGGCATCCGCGGCTGGTGCTCAGGTAGGCCAGCTGGCCCACGTCGTCCAGGAAGTCGGCCTCTAGGTACTCGGCGGGTATGCCCACCGCGTCCAGATCTTCCAGGGGAAGCTGGGGCAGGGTGGGACCGCTGCGGAGAATCAGGCCCGGCGTCTGCTTCCACAGGTCCGACCCTGGAGCGACCTGCAGCCGCTCGAGGATGCCCAGGAGCGTGGTCTCACCCTCACCCTGCACGATGGCATCCAGGGCCGGGCAGTCCTCGAAGACTTCCCCGGCCAGGTGGGTGGGGTGCGGCCCGCCGGTCAGGAGGATGGCGTCGGGACAGGCCTCCCGGGCCCAGGCCAGCAGCTCACAGGAGCGCTTGCGGTTGAAGGTGAACATGGAGATGCCCACCACGGCTGGGTTCTGGGACCTGAAGTAGGCCAGGATTTCCTTCCGGTCCTTGCCGCTCAGGTTGGCCAGGCGGCAGGGGAAGGAACGGGATTTGAGCATGGCCTGCAGGTAGCCGAGACCTATGGGAAGAAAGGTCATCCACTCGTCCCCGAAGCCACTGCGGGGGGCACTGTAGGCGAGCAAGGTCCGGGGAAGGGTCATGGGGTCCGAAAGCAGAGCTTCCCAGTGTAGGGGACGGAATCCATGATGGAAGCAAGAACACTTGGAGGCGTCTTGGCGGGCAACCTGATCCGGAACGCGGAGACCATCGCAGAAATCTTCCGTCGCGCCTGCGATCGGCGCGAGATGCTGATCCTGGTCACCCCCTATCTCCGGTTCGAATCCTCCTTCGTCACGACCGATGGCCGCGAGTTCCAGGTGGTGGCCACCATGGGTCGCGAAGATGCCACCTTCGGGCTGCGCAATGCCGGCCTCAAGCTGCGCTTCCCCCATGGCATCAGCTTCCTGGAGGCTCCGACGGAGCTGAAGGGCTTCGGCATGTTCGATGGGCGTCGGACCCTGCGCCTGGCCATGCCGGAGGTCCTGAATGAGGAGGATCATCGGGGCTCCTACCGGGTGGACCGGGTGGGTCGGGTCGCCGTCACCTTCAGCACGCCGAAGTTCGACTTGATCACTGGCACCCTTGTCGATATCAGCACCACCGGGGCGAGGGTGTACAGCACCCGGGACTTCCAGGAGGGAGAACTGGAACCCGGGAATGAGATGGCAGTCACGATCCAGCTCACCGATCTCATCCGGATCAATACCAAGGTGAAGCTGCGCCATGTGAATGGCCGTACGTTCGGCGTGGAGTTCCGCCCCCAGCTGGATGACCACCTGCTGCATCCCCTTTCCCGCTGGGTGTTCGAAAAGCGGGAGGAGGATCTCGAACGCATTTCCCGGCGGGGTGTGGAAACCGCCGCCCCCAGCGCGGCCGCCAAGGTAGTTGCAGGAAATTCTTCGGGACTGCTGCTGGTTTCCGGGGATGCGGCACTGGAGGTTTCCCTCAAGGAACTGCTGGGCGGACTTCAGCCCCTGTCCCGCGTCGCGCCCACCATATCGGCCTTGAAGGAGGCCCTCAGCCTGAAGCCTTCGCTGGTGCTCTACCACATCCCCAGCCTCAGCCTGGATGAGCGCCGCCGCATCAAGCCCATGGTCGAGACGCTCCAGAACCGAGTGCCTTTCCTGCTCCTGGGCACGACCGTGGATGCGGGCGTCCTGCTGGAGCTGGGTGGGGAACTCAAGGCCACCGTGTCCATCGTCTTCCATCCCGAGCGGGGCACCTTCTTCCAGCGCCTCGTCCAGGGCGTGCTGCGGCGAACCTACGAGGGGGGCGAGTCGCCCATGGTCCCCTCGGAGAAAGAGGGAACTTCCGACTGACAGTCAAGCCTCGTTCGCCGGGGGCCGGCCCGGTAGAATTTTAGAGTGCCAAACAAAACCCCGACGAGGCCGCGATGAAGCCAGGCTGGATGCCCCGCAAGGAAGGGCCCGCAGGGCGATGCGGGACATCGTTCAAGGGCCGTGACGCCGCGGGGCGCCAGCCTGGCTTCATCCCTTCGGGCGTGGGCCGGCGGGGAGGCTCCGCCTCCGTGAGCTTGCGAACGGGAGGGCCCTGCGGTGCAGGGCCCGATAGGCGGAGGGCGATGCCGCGTCACCTCCAGCTATCGCGGCGCAGTGCGCCGCTCCTGCTCGCCAAGGCTCGCAGAGCCGGAGCCTCCGTCGCGCGTAGTACCCGCTACGCGTCTCCTCGCATTCCTCGCCTCGCTCGCCCGGCGGCCCTCGCGCGGCCCCGTGGGGGTTCTGTTTGGCACTCTTAGCTTCCGGAGCCTCCATGCCTGCTGCCCACGAACCGGCCGTTACTGAAAGCCTGGCCCTGGAGCTGGGGCTGTCCAGGGATGAGTGGCAGGTCATTCTGCGCCTCCTGGACGGACGCCTGCCCACCTACCCGGAGCTGGGCGTGTTCAGCGCCATGTGGAGCGAGCACTGCTCGTACAAGTCCAGCCGCATCCACTTGAAGAACCTGCCCACGGAGGGACCGCGCGTCATCGAGGGTCCCGGCGAGAACGCGGGAGTGGTGGACATCGGCGATGGCTGGGCCGTGGCCTTCAAGATGGAGAGCCATAACCACCCCAGCTTTATCGAGCCCTACCAGGGCGCGGCCACGGGCGTGGGCGGCATCCTGCGGGATGTCTTTACCATGGGCGCAAGACCCCTGGCCAACCTGAACTCGCTGCGCTTTGGAGAGCTCGACGCGCCGCGGATGAAGGGGCTGGTGAAGGGCGTGGCCGCGGGTATCGCCGGCTACGGCAACTGCATGGGGATCCCCATGCTGGGAGGTGACGCGGGTTTCGATGCCAGCTACAACGGCAACATCCTGGTCAACGCGTTCACCCTGGGTGTGCTGCGCAGCGACCGGGTCTTCAAGGGCTTCGCCTCCGGCGTGGGCAACAAGGTGATGTACATCGGCTCCAAGACGGGCCGGGACGGCATCCATGGCGCCAGCATGGCCTCTGCCGAATTCGGCGAGGGCAGCGAGGAGAAGCGGCCCACGGTGCAGGTGGGCGATCCCTTCACCGAAAAGCTGCTGCTGGAAGCCTGCCTGGAGATCTTCCAGACCGACTGGGTCATCGGCATCCAGGACATGGGGGCCGCGGGCCTCACCTCCAGCAGCTTCGAAATGGCCAGCCGCGCCGGCACGGGCCTGGAGATCCGTCTGGACCAGGTGCCCCAGCGCGAAGAGGGCATGACCCCCTTCGAGCTCATGCTCAGCGAAAGCCAGGAGCGCATGCTGCTGGTGGCCCGGCCCGGCTGCGAGCCGAACATCATCGCCGTGCTGCACAAGTGGGGCCTGGACGCCTGCGTGGTGGGCGAGGTCACGGCCAGCGGCCGCTTCATCGGCAGCTGGCACGGCCAGCCCGTCATCAACCTGCCCATCCAGCCCCTGGTAGATGCCGCGCCCAAGTACGACCGGCCCCGCCAGCGGCCGGGCTATCTGGATGCGGTGAACGCGGCACCCCTGCCTGTGGACCTCAAGCCCGCCGAGGTGGAGCGCACCCTGCGCCAGCTCCTGCGGGCCCCGACCGTGGCCAGCAAGCGGTGGATCTTCGAGCAGTACGACGGCACCGTGCGGAGCAACACCCTGCTGGGCATGGGCCGGGGCGATGCCGGCATCATCCGCGTGAAGGACGAGGCGGGCCAGGACACGGGCAAGGCCGTAGCCATGAGCAGCGACTGCAACAGCCGCTTCTGCTTTCTCGATCCCTTCTGGGGCGCCGCCCACGCGGTGGCCGAAGCCTGCCGCAACCTGGCCTGCGTGGGCGCCGAGCCTATCGGCCTCACGGACTGTCTCAACTACGGCAATCCCGAGAAGCCCGAGAACATGTGGACCTTCGAGCAGGGCTGCCTGGGCATCCGCCAGGCCTGCCTCGCGCTCGATGTGCCCATCGTCAGCGGCAACGTGAGCCTCTACAACGACACCGAGGGCCAGAGCATCTTCCCCACGCCCATGATCGCCGCCGTGGGTCTGGTGGAGGACTGCGCGGGGCAGGTGGCCATCGATGCGCCGGATGCCACGGCCCTCTCCAAGGTGGGCAACCGCATCTGCGGCTCCGGCTTCCGCGCCGCCCACGATGGCATCTTCCTGCTGGGCGAGAATCGCGATGAGCTGGGCGGCAGCGAGTACCTGAAGTTGCGCACGGGCCGGGTGGAAGGTCCCTGTCCCGAACTGCGCCTGGACGAGGAACTGCGGCTCCAGGCCTGTGTCCGCGAGGGCATCCGCCTGGGCCTCATCCGCAGCGCCCACGACACCAGCGAAGGCGGCCTGCTGGTCACCGTGCTGGAGAGCGCCTTCGGAGCAGATCTTTCAGGCGCCTCCGGCGCTGGCATGGGCTGTCAATTGCTGTTGACCAAGGGCGCCCTGCGCCTGGACAGCCTGCTCTTCGGTGAGACCGCCGGCCGCATCGTGGTCTCCGTCAGCCCGGAGGGCGAAGGCAGCCTGGCCACCCTCTGCGCCACCCACCGCGTGGCCTGCGCCAAGATCGGCACCACGGGCGGTTCGCGCCTCACCTTGGCCGTAGATGGCCGGCCCCTGCTGGACGCGGAGGCCGGCGAGCTGAAGGGCCTCTACTCGGAGGCCCTGGAAAAGGCCCTGGGCTAGGCCTCGAAGTAGAGGGCCATCTCGTAGGGGTGGGGCCGGTTCCGCACGGCGGCCTCCTGGGCGCGGAGGTGCAGCAGGTAGTCCTCCAGCTGGAGCCGTTCGAAGACATCGCCCGCCAGCAGGAAGTCCATGTCGCCCTCCAGCGCGTCGCAGGCCTCCGTGAGGCTGGTGGGCAGGCTCTTGACCTTGCGGCGCTGCTCGTCCGACCAGTTGAAGATGTTCTGATCGATGGGACCGAACCCCAGGGCCGTGGGGTCCATCTGCTTCTGGATGCCGTCGATGCCCGCCAGCAGCTGCGCCGCCAGGGCCAGGTAGACGTTGCAGGTGGCATCGGGAGGTCGGAATTCGAAGCGGGCCGTCTCGGGCTGGTCCGCGTACTTGGGCACGCGGATGGCCGCGGAGCGGTTGCCCAGGGAGAAGAAGGCGCTCACGGGGGCCTCGAAGCCCGGCACCAGGCGCCGGTAGCTGTTGGTGCTGGGATTTGTGAGGGCCAGCAGAGCGGGGCCGTGGGCCAGGATGCCGCCGATGTACCAGAGGGCCTCCTGGCTCATGCGGCCGTAGCCCTTCTCGTCGTAAAAGAGGTTCCTGCCGGCCTTCATGAGCATCTGATGGAAGTGCATGCCGCTGCCGGCTTCGCCATAGAGGGGCTTGGGCATGAAGGTGGCCGTCTGGCCCCGGCGGTGGGCCACCATCTTCACCACATACTTCACGATCTGGGTGGCGTCGCCGGCCTTCAGCAGGGGGAAGAGCGGCGTCTCGATCTCGCACTGGCCGGGGCCGCCCACCTCGTGGTGGTGGTACTTCACGTCCACGCCCATGCGCTCCAGCTCCATGCACATCTCGGCGCGCAGGTTGTAGAGCTGATCCTTGGGAGCCATGGCGTGGTAGCCGCCGTGCAGGGGAATGAAGTGCCCGTGGCCGCCCTCACCGCTGTGCCAGTCGGCCTCGCGGCTGTCCACCCGGTACGAGGCGGTGTTGACGCCGTTCTCGTAGCTCACCTTGTCGAAGACGTAGAACTCGTACTCGGGACCCCAGATGCTCTGGTCCGCGATGCCCGTCTCCTGCAGGTAGGCCTCGGCGCGGATGGCGATGTTGCGCGGGTCCACCGAGAAGGGCGCCTTGGTGTCGGCTTCAAAAGCGGAGCAGATGAAGCTGAGGGTGGGTGACTCCCAGAACGGATCCATGTAGCCCGTGGCCAGGTCCGGGATGAGCACCATGTCGCCGGACTTCACGGATTTCAAGCCCACGCTGGAACCGTCGAAGCCCACGCCGTCGCGCATGAGCGATTCCGTGAACTGCGAGGCGGGGATGCTGACGTGGTGCCAGCGGCCCCAGAGGTCGCTGAAGATCAGATCGATCATGCGCACCGAATGCTCTTGGACAAATTGCCTGGCCTGCTCGAAACCTTTGAACACGGGGCCTCCACGGGACCCGTTCATTCTAGATCGAAGCATCAACAAAGGTTGTGATCTGGCTCAAGTCCGGCGTCGCTCCGTGATGAAAAGAGAGGGCCTAGCTTCTTCCTCCGAGGATTCGCGCCGGCAGCAGGAACAGCCCCCGCACCAGCCCGAAGGCCCCTTCCACGGCGAAGCCCAGGATCCGGAAGGGCAGCAGCAGCACCCAGATCAGCGGGTAGAGGAGCAGCGCCAGGAGGGCCAGCGGCCAGCAGATGATCAAGAGAAGGAACCAGAGCAGGAACGCGGCCATGCAAGCCTCCGTGGCTTCAGGATCGCCTTGCTCCGGACCTGAGGCGAGGGCTGATCGGCGAACGCGCCGCAGCCATCGGCGGATGGTCGTTGGTATGATCCTTCAACTGCAGTGAGGACGGCCCATGGAGAACTCAGACGACCTTTCTCGGCTCGACCGCCGGACTTTCCTCGGCGCCGGACTGGCCACGGGCGCAGCTGCGCTCCTGGGGGGGGATACGAAGGCGGTGCCGTCGGCCACAGGGCTGGTGCTGGAGGAAGCCACCGTCGAGGGCCTGCGGTTGGGCCTGGCCGGGGGCCGCTGGACGGCGGTGGACCTGGTGCGAAGGTACCAGGCCCGCATCAGCGCCCTCGATCAAGCAGGACCGAAACTCAACGCCGTGATCGAACTGAATCCGGAGGCCCTGGCCATCGCCAAGACCCTGGATGCGGAACGGAAGGCCGGGAAGCTGCGCGGGCCGCTGCACGGCATTCCCGTGCTCATCAAGGACAACATCGATACGGCCGATGCCATGAAGACCACGGCGGGCTCGCTGGCCCTGGCCAACGCGCCGCGGCCCGGGGCGGACGCCTTCATCGTGCAGCAGCTGCGCGCGGCGGGTGCGGTGATCCTGGGGAAAACGAACCTGAGCGAGTGGGCCAACCTCCGCTCCACGCGCAGCAGCAGCGGCTGGAGCGGGCGGGGCGGGCAGACGCGGAACCCCTACGCCCTGGACCGCAGCCCCAG
>JANYLR010000003.1 GCA_025363715.1 Holophagaceae bacterium
ATCCATCGTGGCGGGCATCCGGGCGCGGTACCTGGATCTGGCTGCGCGGTTTGGCATCACGGTTTAGGGAGCACCTTCAGGTCTTCCGGATCGCCGGCAGCGCCGATGCGGAAGGCCGCAGGATCCAGCCAGGCTCGTAACCCCGCGTTCAGCTGTTCTAGCGTCAGCTCCTTTACGCGTGCTTCGGCCACACCCAGGCCCAGCACCTCGGCCAGGGCCGATTCCATCTGGGCTTCGGGATGGAGCGAGTCCAGACTGCGGCCCGCCAGCCAGGCCCTGCGGGCCCGGTCCAGATCGGCCTGGGTGAACCCGCGGTCGCGGAAGGACGCCAGCCGTCCCTGGAACAGGGACCAGGCGCTGGCCGCGGTGCCCGGCTCCGCATCCAGGGTGGCCAGCAGCTGGCGGTTCGCGAGGGTCATCCGTACCGGCTGGAGGCGCGCATCGCCTGGGATCAGGAGGGCCAGCAGGCTCGCCGTTTCGGGGGAGAGATCACCCGGTCTGGGGGCCAAAGCCTGAATCCGGAGATCGCTACCCGGCAGGGGCATCCGGGAGGGGCTCCCGGGGGTTGGCGTGGGGGTATCCGGATCGATCGGGAGCGCTTGAACCGAGTGCGCGGGGGGCTCTTGTGCGGTCCAGGTGCCCAGGTTCAGCAACACCAGGCGCTTGGCCTGTTCCAGGCCGAGATCGCCATGGAGGACCACCACCGCGCGGTCTGGGCGGACCACCTTAGCGTGGAAAGCCAGGAGATCTTCAACGGTGATGGCGCCCAGGCTGGCCTGGGTGGGCCGGGTCGCCGGGTCGCCCTGGAGGGCCTGCTGCAGCCGGTCCTGCGGCAGGTCCCCAGGAGCTTCCACCAGCTGGGCTGCGGCCAGGCGTTGGGTCATGAGGACTGAGGAGCTGAACAGGGTTCGCAGCAAGCGGTCCCCCAGCAGGCCCAGGGCCCGGTCCTGGTCCCGGCTTCGGGCTACCAGCTGCCAGCTGAGTCCTTCGGGGTTCAGGGATGACACCAGCTGGATGCCGGACTCTTCCAGCAGCCGGTCGAGATCCTCGGCCTTGAGGTCGGCCGTTTCCGCGTGGCCGAGCATCCGGAGCAGCAGCAGCGACAGACCCTGGCGGCCCGAGGGCGTATCGCCCGGATCGATCCGCAGCAGGAGGCGCACCCGCACCAGGGGATGCTCATGATCCTCCAGATGCAGGACCCGCAATCCGTTGGGCAGGGTGAACCGCTGGATCTTCGGCTGGGCCTGGAGGGGCAGGAGGGTGACCCAGACGGCCAGGAGCAGGGCCCTCATGGCTTCTCCGGGGGGAGCTGGGCCGCCAGCAGCTTGAGGGTACGGAGGCGCTCCTCAGGATTCAGCATGCGCAGCTGCCGGATCCCCTCCGCCACGAGCTGTTCGCGTTGGGCCAGATCCTGGATGCGGATCGCCGCCAGGGCCTTGAGGACCCGGGTCAGCTCCTTTTCCACTGGATCCTGACTCGCCCCCGGGGTGGGCTCCAGCAGGACCTTGGTGCGGTGGCTGGGGGTCAGCCAGGCGCGGGCCGCCGCCTGGACAGCCTCGGGTGCCAGCAAGCGCAACCGCTGGATGTCCAGCTCCATGGACCGCCAGTCCCCGGCCTCGGCCCAGGCCATGCCGAGGGCCCGCGCCAGGGCCGAGGGCTCGTCCAGGATGCGGAGGTGGTCTGCTTCAAGCATGGCGAGGGCGCGCTGCCATTCCTCCTGAGGGATGGGCTCCTGCTGAAGCCGGAGGATCTCGCTGTGCAGGGCCGCCTCAACTTCCGCGAGGCTGTGGCCATCCGCAGGTTTCAGATCCACCACCAGCAGGCCCGGGAACCGGCCTCCAGGCACGTCCAGGTTCACTTCGGCCAGCTGGACCAGGCCCTTCTGCCGCGCCAGCCGCGCCTGCAGGCGGCTGCTCTGGCCGCCCCCGAGCAGCTGGGCAGCCATGCGCAGGGCCAGGTGATCCGGGTGATTGCGGGGGGGGATACGCCAGCCCGCCAGGAAGCGCCGGCCACCCTCCAGGGCTGCCTGGACCTTGCGATCGCCCAGGTCTGCCGGGATCTCGGGCAGGACCGCCTCTTCTCCATCGGGGGGCAGGGGCAGCGAGCCCAGGTGGTGCTCCACCAGGGGCAGAGCGGACTCCAGGTTGAAGCTTCCGATGAGGATGATGGTGAGCCGGTCGGGCCGCAGGGCCCGGTGGGCGTAGGCTCGGAGCTCAGACCAGCGGAGGGCCTCCAGAGCAGGCAGGTAGTCCGCCAGGTCCCGGCCGTAAGGGTGCCCAGGCAAGGCTGCGCCGCGGAGCAGGGCCATGCCCTGGATTCCCTTGATGCGGAGCTCGGTAGTCAGGCTGGCCCGGGCCTGGGCGAAGCGGCTGAGCTGCATGGAACGCAGGCGCTGGGCCTCGGTCTTGCACCAGAACTCAAAGGCTTCCTGGGGGAGTTCGGTCTGGGCCACCAGGGCGTCCGCAGTGGCCTCGGCCCTTTGGCGCCCGCCCCGGGCCGTATAGGCGTCCGCCAGCGGCGAGGAGGAGCAGAGCGCTTGCAGCCGGGCCTGAACCTCGCCCAGGCTGGCGGCCAGGGATGCCAGCTGGGTAGTCGCAGCCGGATCTCGGCGAAGACGGAGGCGTTCCAAGCGAAGGGCTTCCAGCAGCCCCTCCTCCTGCTTGAGCAGAGCTTCCAGGCTGGCTTGGGCCTTCCCCGGTTCCAGATCTTCGGGCCAGGTGGTTCCGTAGAGAGCCCAGGCCAGCAGGTCCGTGGCGCCCGCGGTGGCGGGAGTTTCCTCGGCCCGGCCCCCCTGGAAGACCAGGGTGGCCTGGAAGGCCGTGGGCCCACGCCGTTCCACCAGCAGCAGGCGGGCACCGTTGGCCAGCCGCCGTTCCTGCACCTCCGAGGCGCGGGGCACCTGGGCCTGCAGGCCCAGGGCGGTGATGAGGACAGGGATCAGCAGGCGCATGATGCCCAGAGTACTACTTCACCCGGATACTGCCGTTGGTGGTTTCGAGGCGGATGGGCTGGGTCCGGCCCGGCACCTTGACCCGGGCACTATGCTTGGTCATCTCGATCACCTGGGCGCCAGGGACCCGGACATCCATGGTGCCGTTGCTGTTCTCGGCCACCAGATCGCCCGTGGCCTTGCCCAGTTCCACCTCGATGCTGCCATTGGTGGATTCCAGGTGGATGCCCTCGCCCCAGCCATCGAGGCGGTGGGCCCGGATGGAACCATTGGTGGTCTCCAGGCGGATCCCGCCGTCGATATCCTCGAGGACGATGCGTCCGTTGGTGGTGCTGCCCTTGATGCGGGCCGCCAGACTGCGGGCTTCGATGGGGCCGTTGGTGGTATCGACCTGCACCTCACCGCGGATGTGGTTGACCTGGATGCTGCCGTTGGTGGCTTCGCAGCGGGCATAGCCTTCCAGGTGCTCGGCGCTGACGGTGCCGTTGGTGGTGCGGAAATGGCCCTGGAGCTTGCGGGGCACCTGCAGGGTCATTTCGCAGCGGGGGCTGATGTAGACGCCGAAGCTCCAGGAGGGCTGCTGGAAGACCGCCTCGATGTCGAGGTCCGGTCCCTTTCGCAGGATCACCACCTCGACCCGGCGCTTTTCGCTATCGCGGATCTGGGCCGTGAGGGCGACTTCCTCCCGGTCCCAACCGGTCACTCGGATGGCGCCGTTGCGATTCTTCACCCAGAGCTTGGAACCCATGGCCAGCTTCTCGGTTCGCTGTTCGGTGCGGGAGCCGGAGGGCACATCGACCCCGATCATGGGCGCGGGTGGCGCTGGCGGAGCCGGGGGGGGCGGAGGCGGGGGAGGGGCCTGGGCCAGCACCAAACTCCCGACCAGGAACAGGGGGATCCAGCGGCTGGAAACGGTCATAACGGCTCCCGTGGGAGAAAGAGCCAGGGCGGGCCTGGGTTGAGCAGTTCACGAAACCTGAATAGTAACGTTTAGTCAAGATACCCTGAGTGTTCCCAGGAGGGCCCCATGGCCGTGCTCATCCTCTCTGCCACCCGCACCGCCGTAGGCACCTTCGGCGGGGCCCTCAAGCCTCTGGGCTCAGTTCAGCTGGGCGCCCTGGCCATCACCGAGGCCCTGGCCCGAGCCGGCGTGGAAGCCGCCGCCGTGGGTGAGGTGGTGCTGGGCAACGTGCTCCAAGCCGGCAGCGGCCAGAACGTGGCGCGGCTGGCGGCCCTGAAGGCTGGGCTATCCTTCGCCACCCCAGCCCACACGCCCAACCAGGTCTGCGGCTCCGGCCTGAAGGCCATCGCCCTGGGGGCCCAGTCCATCCTCCTGGGCGATGCCGATCTCGTGGTGGCCGGGGGCACCGAGAGCATGTCCAATGCCCCCTACCTGCTGCCGGCGGCCCGCTGGGGCGCCCGCATGGGGGAAACCCAGCTCGTGGACTGCATGATCCAGGATGGCCTTTGGTGCGGCCATGGCGATACCCACATGGGCATCACGGCGGAAAACATCGCGGCCCGACATGGCATCAGCCGGGAGGCGCAGGACGCCTTCGCCCTGCAGAGCCAGCTCAAGGCCGCCGCCGCCCAGGCCGCCGGTGCGTTCGATCGAGAGATCTTCACGGTCACCCTGGCGTCCAAGAAGGGCGATGTGGCCTTCAACCGGGACGAGTACATCAAGGCCGACGCCACCGCCGAGAGCCTGGCCAAGCTGCGGCCCGCCTTCAAAAAGGACGGCACCGTGACCGCCGGCAATGCCAGCGGCCTCAACGATGGCGCCGCGGCCCTGGTGCTGGCCTCCGAGGGTGCCGCCCGGACCCACCGGCCCATCGCCCGCATCCTGGGCTTCGCTCAGGCCGGTGTGGACCCCGCCACCATGGGCCTCGGTCCCGTGCCTGCCATCCAGAAGCTGCTGGCGAAGACCGGTGTGAAGCTGGCTGACATCGACCTCTTCGAGCTGAACGAGGCCTTCGCCGCCCAGAGCCTGGGCGTGCTGGCGGAACTGCCGGACCTGGATCCGGCCAAGGTCAACCTCCGGGGTGGCGCCATCGCCATCGGCCACCCCATCGGCGCCAGCGGCACCCGCATCCTCGTTACCCTCCTGCACCTGCTTCAGGACCAGGACAAGAAGCTCGGTCTGGCAGCCCTCTGTGTGGGCGGCGGCCAGGGCGTGGCCATGCTGGTCGAGCGCCTCTAGCAAGGATGGAACCGCGAATGACGCGAATAGGCGCGAATGAGGAAAGGCAATTATTCGCGATCATTCGCGCCATTCGCGGTTAGCTTTTTTCTCATGATCACCCTCACCCACGTCGGCAAGCAGTACGACCGCATCCACACCGCCCTGGCGGATGTGAGCTTCAGCATCGATGCCGGCGAATTCATCTTCCTCACGGGGCCCAGCGGGGCGGGGAAGTCCACCCTGCTGAAGCTGCTCTTCCGGGAGCAGATCCCCAGCAGCGGTGAGATCCAGATGGCGGGTCACCGGCTTGCGGCCATGAGCGAGAAGGAGATCCCCCTGTTGCGCCGCAAGCTGGGCGTGGTGTTCCAGGACTTCAAGCTCATCCGCACCCGCACCATCTTCGAGAACGTGGCCTTCGTGTTGAAGGTCCTCGGCGTGAGCGCCGCCGAGCAGAAGCAGCGCACCTTCCGGGCCCTGAAGATGGTGGGCCTCCAGCACAAGCTGAGCAGCTACCCGCTGCAGCTATCGGGCGGCGAGCAGCAGCGCGTGGCCATCGCCCGGGCCCTGGTGAACGATCCCCTGGTCCTGCTGGCGGACGAGCCCACGGGCAATCTGGATCCGGACCTCGCCCACGAGATCATGGCCCTCTTTGAGCGCATCAACGGCCAGGGCACCACCGTGATCGTGGCGACCCACGACCGCAGCCTCATCCAGCGCATGCGCAAGCGCGTCATCGGCCTGGATCATGGCCGCGTCGCCTTCGACCAGCCCGCACCCACGAGTTTGGTGACGGTGTGATGGAAGGGCTTCAGGCCTCAGTCCTCAGGCTTCAGGAAAGATGGGGCCAGGAAACAGTGAGCGGCCGCTCCCGTTTCTTCTGGCCCAAAAGGAAAAAGCAAGTGCGGCCCCAGGCCGCCACAGATCCTGCCTGAAGCCTGAAGCCTGAAGCCTGAAGCCTGAAGCCTGAAGCCTGAAGCCTGTAGACTGTAGACTGACCCCATGGCCCAACCCCTCACCGATGCCCGCTTCGTCACCTCCGCCGCCGATGCGCGGAAGCTGGGGATCTGTCACGCGGAAGTGGCCTTCGTGGGGCGCAGCAACGTGGGCAAGTCCTCGCTGCTGAACGCCCTGGCCAACCAGAATCAGCTGGCGCGTGTCTCGAAGACGCCGGGTCGCACCCGGCTCATCAACGTGTTCCTCACAGGCCCCGACCGCTGGATCGTGGACCTGCCGGGCTACGGCTTCGCCAAGGGCCCCGCCGCCGAGCGGGCCACCTGGCAGGCCATGGTGGAGGGCTACCTCAGGGGCCGTCCCTCCCTGCGCATGGTCTTCGTGCTGGTGGACGCGGAGGTGGGTCCCACCAAGCTGGATCACGCCATGATCGAGTGGTTGCGCCTGGAAAACCTCCCTCATCGCATCGTGGCCACCAAGGCCGACCAGGTGAAGCCCAGCAAGGCCCTCAAGCAGCGCAAAGAGGTGGCCGCCGAGCTGGGCCTCCTGCCCGGCGACATCGCCTGGGTAAGCGCCGGCAAAGGCACGGGCATTCCGGAGTTGCGTCGCGAGGTGGCGGAGCTGCTGGACCTGTAGGCTTCAGGCCTCAGGCCCCAGGCTTCAGGAAGGGATCCCTGATGCGCCGCTGCGCGCGGTGATGTTTTTGTCTGGCGCAGACCCATCTAAACGGCTCAGAGAAAAACATTGGCGTGGCCCGCAGGACCGCCCAACCTCCATTTCCTGAAGCCTGAAGCCTGAAGCCTGAAGCCTGAAGCCTGAAGCCTGAAGCCTGAAGCCTGAAGCCTGAAGCCTGAAGCCTGAAGCCTGAAGCCT
>JANYLR010000053.1 GCA_025363715.1 Holophagaceae bacterium
ATGAACCCAACATAAGCAGTGCCAAAGGCCCGTCAATACGCAATAATCGTGCTATTTACATGCCAACGTTATCAAAATTGAATCTGACCCCAACCCGCCCCACCACTCACTCTATCGCGAATTCGCGTATGAACCTCGGTCAGGTTGAGGCTGCAGAAGGTGCAGGCCGCATTGTAGAGAATCGAGGATTCGTTCGGCCGGAGGGTGATGGCCATGGTGGCCTCCCGCTTGGCATCCTCGGTGCGCCCGATCTCGGCGTAATCGCTGGCGATGAGGCTCCGGGCCCGGGCGTCTTCGGGGACTTCCCGGATATGCGCCTCCAGCGCCTGGATGGCCCGCTGCTGGATGTTGCTCTTCGCCTCCTTTTTGGAGAGGGCGCCGAGGGAATTCAGGATGGGAACGTAGACGTTGTAGTCGGTACCACTGGCTTCGATGGCCTCCTCCGCGAGGCTGGCGACCTCCTGGTACTGCCCGTTGGCGAACAGGCAGCGCAAAAGGAGGTAGAAGGCCCCTTCGCAGTCGCGCTTCCGGGTGATCACCGAGCGCAGGATGCGGGCCGCGTCCTGGTACTCGCCGCGGGAATAGAGAATCCAGGCCTGGGCAACCATGACCTCGGGCACATCCGGACGAAGCGCCACCGCCTTTTCCGAGGCCGCCCGGGCACGGTCGATCCAGGACGGCTCCCGGTCGTAGTGACAGAAGAAGTAGGCGCAAGCATTGGCGATCGCGGCATGGGCCAGGGCGAAATCCGGATCCTGCGCCACCGCGTCATTGAACATCTGGAGCGCGAACTCAAGGTCCTGCCGGGTCAGCCTGCGGGCATAGCTCCGGCCGCGCAGGTAGTGGTCGTAGGCCTGAAGGCTCTCCGTCGGTTTGGCAGCCAGAGCCTCCTTTTCCTGTGGCGTGAGCTTGATACGGAGCGCCTCGGCGATCTTCCGGGCGATCTCGTCCTGCACCTCGAAGACATCCTGCATCTCCCGGTCGAAGCGCTCTGACCAGAGCGGAAAGTCGGTCTGGGTGTCCACGAGCTGGGCCGTAATGCGTAGCCGATTGCCGGACCGGCGGATGCTCCCCGTCAGGACGACGGAGGCCCGCAGCTGCTGGCCGATCTGGGCGGGCGTCACGGGCTTGTCCCGATAGGCGAGCACCGTCGGCCGCGAATAGACATGCATGCCCTGGATCTTGGAAAGCTCGGTGATGATGTCTTCCGTGACGCCATCGCGGAAGTACTCGTCCTCCTTCACTCCGGAGAGGTTCTCGAAGTAGAGGACGGCGACTGAGCGGTCGGCAGGCTGCTCGGGCCTGCCTTTCGAGTCGGATAACTCGGCCTGACGCCGCTGGCCCGAATCGAAGTCCCGCTTCAGTCGCAGCAGGTCGGTCTTCAGCTCGGTGGCGGTCTGGCAGCGGAGATTGCGGTCTTTCTCGAGCGCCTTCTCGAGGAGCCGACCCAAGGCCACCGGCATGGCCGGGTTGACCTCGGCCAGGGGCGGCGGATCGCGGTTGAGGATGGCGTCGAAGACCACCGCCTGGGTGTCACCCTGGAAGGGCAGCAGGCCGGTCGCCATCTGGTAGAGCACCGAGCCCAGGGAGAACAGGTCCGTGCGGGCATCCGTGGGGAGCCCGCGGGCCTGTTCCGGCGACATGTAGTGTACGGTTCCCAGCACCATGCCCGCGACGGTGAGATCCCGGCGATCCAGGGACGTCTCCAGGCGGGAGTCGAGCGCGGCCGCGTCCGAGTAGCTTGTCAAGGCTCCGATCTTCGCCAGTCCGAAATCGAGGATCTTGATTTGTCCCCGCTCGTTGACGAGCAGGTTCACCGGCTTCAAATCGCGATGGACGATGCCCTTGGCATGGGCCGATTCGAGGGCATCGGCGATCTGGATGCCCAGGTCGAGGATCTCGGCGAGGTCGAGGGGCTGGCGGCCAATCCGCTTGGCGAGGGTCTGGCCTTCGATGAGCTCCATGACGATGAAGTGCTGGCCTTCGTGCTGCTCGATCGAGTGCACCGTGCAGATCCCAGGATGGTTCAGGGTCGAAGCCGCCCGCGCCTCCCGCTGGAAGCGTTCCAGGATCGATGGCTCCCGCTGCATCTCCTCGGAGAGGACCTTCACGGCCACATGGCGCCCGAGTTGGATGTCCTCCGCCTCATAGACGACGCCCATGCCCCCGGACCCCAGCAGCCGGGTGATCCGGTAGTGCGAGATGGTCGAACCGAGCAGGGTTTCCGTTGGCATGTCAGCTCACCACGGCTTTCTTCGGGAATAGTTTCTCGAACTCGGGTTCATCGTAGAGGATGGCCAGGTCGGGGTCGCGCCAGACCCAGTCGGAATCCCGGTAGCCCACCCGCCAGGCCTTGGCGAGCGCATCAAGGGCCTCGGCCTTCAGGTTCATGAGGCAGAACGTGCAGGCGGCGTTATAGAGGATCAGGGGTTCGTTCGGACGGAGCGTCATGGCCATCGCCGCCTCCCGTTTGGCGTCTTCGATGCGCCCTGTCTCGGCGTAGTAGGAAGCGAGCAGGCTCCGTGCCCGGGCATCTTCGGGCACCTCGCGCAGGTGGGCCTCGAAGGCCTGGATCGCCCGGATCAACAGGTTGCTCTGGGCCTCTTTTTTCGCCAGGGCGCCCAGGGCATTCAGGATGGGCGCGTAGACGTTGTAGTCGGCGCCACTGGCCTCGATGGCCTCCTCGGCGAGGCCGGCGACCTCCTGGTACTGGCCGGAGGCGAACAGGCAGCGCAGCAGGAGGTAGAAAGCCCCTTCGCAGTCGCGTTTCCGGGTGACCACGGACCGGAGGATCTGGGCCGCGTCGAGGTTCTCGCCCCGGGAATAGAGGATCCAGGCCTGGGCCACCATGACCTCGGGCAGATCGGGCCGGAGCGCCACCGCCCGTTCCGAAGCCGCCCGGGCGCGTTCGATCCAGCTCGGCTCGCGTTCGTACAGCCAGTAGCACTGGGCGCAGACATTGGCGATGGCCGCGTGGGCCAGAGCGAAATTGGAATCCTGCTTCACCGAGTCGTGGAACATCTGGAGGGCGAATTCCAGATCCTGGCGGGTCAGCCGCCGGGCGTAGCTACGGCCCCGCAGGTAGTGGTCGTAGGCCTGCAGGTTCTCGGTGGGCTTGGCCGCGAGGGCCTCCTTCTCCTGGGGCGTCAGCTTGATGCGCAGCGCTTCGGCGATCTTCCGGGCGATCTCGTCCTGGACCTCGAAGACATCCTTCATCTCGCGGTCGTAGCGTTCGGACCAGACCGGATGATCGGTGTGCGTGTCGACCAACTGGGCATTGATCCGCAGGCGTTCGCCGGCCCGCCGGAGGCTCCCCTCGAGCACGAAGGCCGCGCCGATCTGCTGGCCGATCTGGGCCGTGGTCGCCGGCTTGTCGCGGTAGGCGATCACCGTCGAGCGCGAGAAGGTCTCCAGTCCCTGGATCTTCGAGAGTTCGGTGATGATGTCCTCGGTGATGCCGTCCCGGAAGTACTCGTCCTCCTTGGCGCCGCTCAGGTTCTCGAAGTAGAGGACGGCGACCGAACGCTTGGCCGGGCCCGAGGTTCCTCCCTTCGAGTCGGACAGCTCGACCGCGCGACGCTGCCCCGAGTCGAGATCACGCTTCAGACGGAGCAGGTCGGTCTTGAGGTCGGTGGCGGTCTGGTAGCGGAGGTTGCGGTCCTTCTCGAGGGCCTTGCCGATGAACTGCCCCAGTGCCGGCGGCACCGCCGGGTTGACCTCGGCCACCGGGAGCGGATCGCGGTTGAGGATGGCGTCGAAGACCACGGCCTGGGTGTCGCCCTGGAAAGGCAGCTCGCCGGTGACCATCTGGTAGAGGACGGCGCCCAGGGAGAAGAGGTCGGTGCGCGCGTCGGTCAGCTGGCCGCGGGCCTGCTCGGGCGACATGTAGTGCACGGTCCCGAGCACCATCCCGGCCACCGTGAGGTCGCGCTTGTCCAGGGAGGTCGCCAGGTTGGAATCCTGTGCCGCCTCGCTGGAGTAGCTCGTCAGGGCACCGATCTTGGCCAGCCCGAAGTCGAGGATCTTGATCTGGCCCCGGGCATTCACGATCAGGTTCACCGGCTTCAGGTCGCGATGGACAATGCCCTTCGCATGGGCCGACTCGAGGGCGTCGGCGATCTGGATGCCCAGGTCGAGGATCTCGGCGAGGTCCAGGGGCTGGTGGCCAATCCGCTTCGCCAGAGTCTGCCCTTCGAGTAGCTCCATGACGATGAAGTGCTGTCCTTCGTGCTGCTCGATGGCGTGCACGGTGCAGATGCCCGGATGGTTCAGGGCCGAGGCCGCCCGGGCCTCGCGCTGGAAGCGCTCGAGGATCGACGGGTCGCGCTGCATTTCCTCGGAGAGGACCTTGATGGCCACGAGCCGCCCGAGTCCGGTGTCCTCGGCCTCGTAGACGATACCCATGCCGCCGGTCCCGATGGGCCGTGTGATGTGATAGTGCGAAACGGTTTTCCCGACCAGTGCGTCCGTCGCCATCCTGGTTACCTCATACTTTGCAGTGATACCTGTCTCTACATACGCCTTGCCCAAGCGCCGGTCAAGGCAAGGCTTAAGCAAGGCCAGCCGCCATGATTCACGACCCGTCAATCGCGTGCGGTGGCCACCGGGTCTGGCGTGCGGAACCGTGCCAGCAGGAGCCCCGCGCCCCCCGCGATGAAAAAGGTGGCGAACCACACGATCCTGGGCCCGGCCTTGGCATAGGTGAGGACCCCCAGCCAGGGCCCCAGGGCCAGGGCGGCGGCGAAGCAGAGGGAGAGCAGGCCCATGTATTCGCCCCGGCGGTCCGGCGGCGCCAGGGTGGCTACCGCATCGCTGATGGCCGGGAAGAGGATCATCTCGCCGAAGGTCCAGATCACGGTAGTGAAGATCAACGACCAATAGCCCGTGGCCCAGGCCGTCAACCCGAAGCCGAAGGCCAGGCAGATGGAGCCCAGCAGCAGCTGCTGGCCATGGCGCCAGTGGCCCATGGCCAGATTCAGGGGTACTTCGAGGACCGCGATCAGCAGCGTGTTCACCGTGAACAGGAGGCCGAAGAAGCCGCTGCCCAGCCCCAGGTCGCGCACCACCCAGAGGGGCAGGGTGCCTTCGATCTGGAAGAACACCATGAGGGCCGGAAGAAAGGGCAGCAGCAGGAACAGCAGGTGCCGATTCGTCCAGGGGCTGGCTCCGGGCACGTGCCCATGCGGCAGGCTGGGCGTGGGAGGCGCCTTCAACATGAGGCTCAGCATGGCGGCCCCGGCCAGGGTGCTGAGGCCATCGGTCCAGAAGACCCAGCGGTAGCTGTGGTGGGCGATGAACCCGCCCATCGCGGGGCCCACGGCCATGCCCAGGTTTATCGAGAGGCGGTGGAGGGCGAAGACGGCCTTGCGCTTCTCGGGTGACGCCAGGCCCGTGAGCAGGGCCATGGCGCTGGGCCAGAAGGCCTGGGTGAGGCCGGCCCACAGGAAGATTAGGGCGAAGAGCAGGGGCTTGGTGGTGGCGTAGGGCAGCACAAGCAGCAGGACGCCCGAGGTCCAGAGACTGGCCTTCAGCACGTGTACGTGGCCCAGCCGATCCGCCAGCCGGCCCGAGAAGGGGCCCGCCGCGAGGGCGCCCGCACCGTAGATCATCATTCCGTAGCCCGCCTCCTCCGGCGTCCAGCGGCGCCCCTCCGTGAGGTAGAGCACCAGGAAGGGCAGGGCCATGGTGCCCAGGCGGTTTACCAGGGTGCTGGCGCAGACCAGCCACACTTCCCGGGGAAGGCCTCCGAGGCCACGCCAGGGGTTCACAGACCGGTCTTCGGGGGCAGGCTCAGCTCCCGCCCGCTCCGGCACCACTCGCTCCAACTCCCCACATAGAGCGCCGCGCCGGTGAGTCCGGCGACTTCCAGGGCCAGCAGGGTGTGGCAGGCGGTGACGCCACTGCCGCAGTGGACGGTGAGCCGATCCATCGGCAGATGGCCCAGCAGGGACTGGTACTGCGCTCGCAGAAGCTCCGGCGCCTTGAACCGGCCATCCGGCGCCAGGTTCTCGTTCCAGGCCAGGTTCATGGAACCCGGGATGTGGCCCGCCACGGGATCGAAAGGTTCCGTATCCCCCCGCCAGCGCTCGGCGGAGCGGACATCCAGCAGCTTGCGCGTGGGATCCTGCCGAAGGGCCTCCACCTCAGCCGCGTCGGCCATGGGGAGACGCCAGTGGTCGGCGGGGTAGGCCGCCTGCGAAGGCGCCGCGAGGGTCTCGACTGTCAGTGTCAACCCGGCTCCAAGCGCAGCTTGGAGCCCCCCATCAAGCACAAGAACGCGCTCATGCCCCAGGGCCCGCAGCATCCACCACAGCCGGGCTGCGGCATTGCCTCCGCCCTGGGCGTCGTACACCACCACCTCCGTGTCGGGACGGATGCCCCAGGCGCCTACCTGGGCCCGGAAGCGCTCCAGGGGCGGCAGCGGGTGGCGGCCGCCCCGGGTGGGGTCATGGCCGGGATCGCAGGCCGTGCTCAGCTGGCGGTTCAAGTCCGCGTGAAGCGCACCGGGCAGGTGGCCCTCTGCGTAGGCCCTTCCCTCGGGCCGGGCATCCAGCAGCAGGATCGAGTCGAGTCGAGATTCGAGTTCGGGAGCAGTGATGAGCGTCATTCCCCCAGTATGAAGCGACCGGCCCCGGCAGTACCCTGAAGCCTGAAGCCTGAAGCCTGAAGCCTGAAGCCTGGAGCCCCCCATGTCCGATGCCTATATACCCGAATCCCGCTGGCGCATGGTGGCTGCCGCCGCCCTGGTGGGAGGTGGCCTCCTGCTGGCGGGGGTGGCCATGTTCCGGGGCTTCTTCGGCGGGGCCTCCGAAGGAGCCTCCAGCGGCACGGATGTGAGCCGGGTGGCCTTCCGGGATGTCAACGGGAACCGCCAAACCCTGGCGGACTTCAAGGGCAAGGTGGTCCTCGTGGACGTGTGGGCCACCTGGTGCCCGCCCTGCCGGAAGTCGCTGCCGGAGGTGGCGGAACTGCAAAAGAAGGGTGGGGAGAGCTTTGTGGTGCTGCCCATTTCCGTGGACCAGGGGGGCTGGAGCGATGTGAAACCCTTCCTGGCTCAGAACCCCCAGTTGGGTCTCACCGCCTACCTGCCAGATGGAGCCAAGGCCCTGGAGGCCTTCGGCGAAATCCGGGGCATCCCAACCACCCTCATCATCGATCGGCAGGGCAAGCTGGTGAAGCGCTGGTCGGGCTTCGGCGAAGGCATGGCCAAGCGCGCCCTGGACGAGGCCCTGAAGGACCGGTGAGGTCGGTACCACCGGCACCCTGGGGCGGTCCCTTCAGCCGGAAAGCCAGGATGGGGCGGGAGCCCGGATGGTCGTCTTAGGGGTCGAATCCACACGCTGGAATCAACTTCCCGGTCCAGCTTTCCGATGATGACTGAGGGGGAGCCATGTCCCGCGTCTGGTTGGTACTGGTGATGCTGCTCGGCCTGGCCGGGTGCCGGGAGGATCCGCGCCGGGTAGAGAACGAGAACCTGGGGTTTGCGGCCACCTTCCCGGGTCCGCCAAAGCTGCACCGGCACACGGACCCAGGGCCCTTCGGCGAGGTGGAGTGGTTCGACCTGGCCATGAGTCCCGCCGGACGGCTGGATGAGACCTTCAGCGTCGCGGTGGGAAACCTGCCCCCGGGCGACCGGGGTGGGACTACCCCCCGCGAGATCCTCACCACGTTCCAGAATTTCATCGGGTACCGGTTCGGAGCTGTGCGGCGCTCGGAGCTGTCCGCCGAGAAGGGACCCGGTTTCCGTTACAAAGTGAAAAGTCCCAATGGCGGAATCGTCGAGGGCATCGTGGTGGTGCGGCGGGGCCGTCTGCACCATGCCCAGGCCATCGTCCGCAAGGATGGCGACCCCCGGACCGCGGCCTTCCTGGATGATTTCGAAGTCCGGACCCGCTAGGCCAACGCCCCGGTCAAGGGACGGAACCCAGGGCGGCCTCGACGGCCGCGACCAGGTGGTCGGCCTCTATATCCGGAGGAAGGCTCCGGTGGTCCCCGGGCACGGCCTCGCCGATGCCCACGAAGGCCAGGCCCGCGGCCTGGGCCGCGGCTAGATCGTGGGGCCTATCCCCCACGTACAGGTGCGGGCCTGGGCCCTCCCGCAGGGCCCGCCTCAGCAGATCCGCCCGGTCGTGGCGGGGCAGGGAGCCCAGCCGGGGGATGGCTGGATCAATGCCCAGGACCTCGGTCTTGAACGCCAGCAGCCCCGGGGCGTTGCCAGACACGATCCACACCTGGCGGGTGGCGGCCAACCGGTGCAAGCCCTCCAGGACGCCCGGGTAGCTCACGGCCGCCTGGGCGCCGGGGGTGAAGACCTCCCGGAACCGGGCCACGCAGGCGGTTTCGTAGGCCGAGTAGCCGGCTTCGTCCAGCCCCCGTCCGAAGCGCATCTGATGCAGTTCATCCACGATCTCCCAGTCCGTGGAACCCGTGCAGAGCCGCAGTTCCGCCAGGGTGGGGGTCTGGCCCCAGACCAGGCCCAGGGCCTCCCGCAGCAGCACGAAGCCAGAGCTGAAATGGCCCAGGGTCCCATCGAGGTCGAAACAGATTGGCAAGGCCCGCTCCATCAGGTGGCCCAGGATCGCATGGGATGGCACTCTGGAAGGCAAGGTGGTTCCCATTGCGTCGCTTGATCGTCCTTTCCTGGCTACTCCTTTCCGTGCCCCTCTGCGCCCAGGAGGGACTCTTGTACCGGATGCAGCTTTGGATGCGAGGCGAGCCCCAGCCGGTGGAGACCCGCTTCCGGCTCCAGTCCACGGCGGGCACCCGCAGCCACAACAAGGTGCAGAAGCCCCGCATGGGCGGCTGGCGCCTGGAGGCGGACCGCACCCAGGGCACGCCCTACTCGCAGGTGATGCTGCTGGGCCGGGCGGAGCGGCTGCTCTACCTGGCGGGCCCCTCACCCCAGACGCGACCCGAGCCCATCCTCCTCCGCTTCGGTACCCGCAGCCTGCCCGTCTGGAGCCTGGAGATCCCGAGGGGGGTCCATGCCTCCACGGTGCTCGTGGAGATCGGTCCGAAGCTGCTGGCCCTCTGCGATTTCAGCGCCCGCTTCGAACACGGCGACGTGGCCCGCATCGAGTTGCACCTGGAGGGCCTGGATAGCACGGCCAGGCTGGCTCCCGCGGAGGCCGGCACCAGCCTCCTCAGCACGCTCCAGTCCCTGGCCCGGGAGGCTCAGCAGGGAGCCGAAACCAGCGTGACCGTGCGCTGAGCCTAGTCAGAGCGGCGCCACCGTCGTCGTCTTCTTCGTCTGGGACGAGGCGCCGAAGCCAGAGTTGTGGTCTTCGCTGGAGGATCGCGCCACCACCAGACGGTTGCCCACCCGGGTGAACTGGAGATCCTGGGTGCTGCCCCCCTCGAAGCTGATGAACATGCGGCTGCCCCTGTAGGCCACGCTGCTCGTGAAGGCCAGGGGCAGGCCATCGGGGCCGATCCAGATCCTGGCTTCCACTTTCAGGTCCTTCAGGTACTTCTTCTGGCTTTCCGGAATCCTGGGGGTGAGCTTCAGCACCAGCAGCCTGGCTGGATGGCCTTGCCAGGTCTCGGCCTTCTCCTCCAGGATCTGGGCCTGGGAGAGGTCCCGCAGCAAGGCCTCCGCGTGATTCAGGGATTCGGCGGCCTCCAGGGGATCAATATTCCGGAGGGCCGTCCGGGTCGGCGTGGTCTTCTCCGGTTCCTTCTCCTGGGCGGCCAGCTCTTTCAGGGCCTGCTGGAGGGTCAGCTTGCTCCAGGAGACCCGCAGGCCCTGGGGGCCGTCTTCCAGCGTGGCGGTGATTTTCCCCTGGCTGATGGTGGGTTTCTTGTCATCCATGGTCTGTCGCCAGAAGCTGTGCTCCAGGGTGGCCTTCACCGGTTCGCCGCCCTGGCACTTCGCCAAGGCGGTCCTCAGGTCGTCCAGACCGTTGGCGGCCAGCGGCAGGGCGAGGGAAAGCAGAAGGATGGGCAAACGCATGAAGGCTCCTGTTGGCACAGTATGGGTGCTGCGGCTACGGCTCGACGTTCCCGGCGGTTATCCTGGAGAACTCGGGGGGAGCATGCCGTTCAGGGACGAATGTGGGGTGTTCGGGATCTGCCATCAGGAAGAGGCGTCCCGACAGACCTACCTGGGCCTCTACGCCCTGCAGCACCGGGGCCAGGAGGCCGCCGGCATCTGCTCGGGCGACCACCAGGGCCTGCACCTGCACAAGGCCCAGGGTTACGTGGCCGATGTGTTCACCGAGGCCGCCCTGGACGCCCTGCCGGGTGACGCGGCCATCGGCCACACCCGCTATTCCACCACCGGCGGCAACGTCGCCTCGGCGGCCCACCCCTTCCTCATCCACGGGCGCTTCGGCCAGGTGGCCCTCTGCCACAACGGCAACCTCACCAATACCGAGGTCCTGCGCACCCGGCTCATCGCCGATGGCCATACCTTCACCAGTCCTTCGGATAGCGAGGTCCTGCTGGCCCTCATCAACCGGGCCCAGGCGGACACACTCGAAGACGCGGTGGTCGCGGCCCTGCGGGAGGCCGAGGGGGCCTTCTCCCTGCTGATCCTCACGGAGGACGCGCTCATCGCCGCCCGGGATCCCCGCGGTTTCCGGCCCCTAGCCATGGGGCACCTGGGCGATACCCACGCCTTCAGCTCCGAGACCTGCGCCTTCGATCTCGTGGGGGCCCAGTACGACCGGGACGTGGAGCCCGGTGAGATGGTGATCGTATCGAGGAAGAGCGGCGAGGTCCGCTCGCGGTTCCCCCTGCCGAAGGTGCAGGCCAAGCCCTGCGTGTTCGAGCACATCTACTTCGCCCGTCCGGATTCGCTGGTCTACGGCCGAAGCGTGATGGTGGCCCGGCGGGAGATGGGCCGGCGCCTGGCGCTGCGCCACCCGGTGGAAGCCGATCTGGTGGTGCCCGTGCCGGATAGCGGCGTCAGCGCGGCCCTGGGGTACTCCGAGCAGTCCGGCATCCCCTTCGACTTCGGCATCATCCGCAACCACTACGTGGGCCGCACCTTCATCGAGCCCAAGCAGACCATCCGCAGCTTCGGCGTCAAAGTGAAGCTGAACCCCGTGCGGCACCTGCTCGCGGGGAAGCGCGTGGTGCTGGTGGACGACAGCATCGTGCGCGGCACCACCAGCAAGAAGATCGTGCAGATGGTGCGTGAGGCCGGTGCCAAGGAAGTGCACATGCGCATCGCCTGCCCACCCACCACCCACTCCTGCTTCTACGGCATCGATACGCCCAAGCGCCAGCACCTCATCGCCTCGTACATGTCGCTGGCTGAGATCACGACCTTCGTGGAGGCGGATACCTTGGGCTACCTCGATCTGGCCGATCTCGAGGGCTGCATGGGCGACGATGGCACGGGCTTCTGCTACGCCTGCTTCACCGGCAACTACCCCGTGGTTCCGGGTTGATCGGCTCCGGCCCCTCCGGCCCACCCCAGGCTCGGTTCGAGGATGGCCTGCGCTTCCTGGCGACGGCCCTGGCCCTCGAGGTGGACCACCGGAACAGTGCCGCCATCGTCAGCGCCGCCTGCGATGCGATCCAGTGCTTCCTGGTGACCTTTGAGCTGGCCTCCCGGCGCCACCTGGCGGATCCCGCAGGCGAGACGCTCAAGCTGCGGGGGCAGTTGGAGGCCCTGCTCACCCCCCGGCAGTCCCCGGAGGAAGCTGCCCGCCATGCCCTGGAGGCCGCGCGGCTGGCCCGGGACCAGGCGGCGCGGCTACTACCGAGGCTGCTGGGTCAGGCGGAATAGCGGCGCCGGGCGATCCAGCTCGCTGCCAGGCCCAAGGCCAGCCCCCAGAAGGCGCTCCCGATCCGGAACAGGCTCAGGCCCGAGGCCGTGACCAGGAAGGTGATCAGGGCGGCGTCCCGGTCGGCTTGATCCTCCAGGGCGGCCGCCAGGCTGTTGGCGATGGTGGACAGGAGGGCGATACCGGCGATGCCGAGGACGAAGGCCTTGGGTACGCTGGCCAGAAGGCTGGCCACCGTGGGGCCCAGGAGGCCGGCCACGAGGTAGAAGGCTCCGGCCGCGACGGCCGCTTTGTAGCGTTGGCTGGCATCGGGATCGGCGTCGGGTGTCATGCAGATGGCCGCGGTGATCGCCGCCAGGTTGAAGGTGTAGCCGCCGAAGGGCGCCAGCAGCAGCCCGGTGAGTCCCGTGGTGGCGATGAGGGGCGAGGCCGACGTGCCGTAGCCGTTGGCCCGCAGCACCGCCAGCCCCGGCAGATTCTGGGAGGCCATGGTCACGATGAAGAGGGGCAGGGCCACGCCCATGATTGAGGCTAGGGTGAAGCGCGGCGCCGTGAACACCGGCCGGCCCCAGCTGAGGGTCAGGGTGCCAGTCTGCACCTGGCCCTGGGCCACCACCCAGGCCAGGCCCGCGAGGAAGGCCAGCAGCACGGCGTAGCGGGGCCACCAGGCCTTGGCCAGCAGGAACACCAGGAGCATCGCCCCTACCAGGAAGTGGAGCGAGGGCAGCGCCGCGAACAGGTCCACGCCGAAGCGGAGCAGCACGCCCGCGAGCATCGCGGAAGCCAGGGCCCTGGGAATGTGGCGCATGAGGCGGTCGAACCAGCCGCTGAAACCCACCAGGGTGATCAGGGCCGAGGAGACGAGGAAGGCCCCGGTGGCCTCGGCCATCCCCACCCCCACCAGGCTGGTGGCCAGCAGGGCCGCACCCGGCGTGGACCAGGCCGTGAGCACGGGGCTGCGGAAGTAGAGGGAGAGGCCGATGCAGGTCACCCCCATGCCCAGCCCCAGGGCCAGCAGCCAGGAGCCGATCTGGGAGGGCGTGGCCCCGGCCGCGTGGGCTGCCTGGAACACGATGGCCACGGAGCTGGTGTAGCCCACAAGCACAGCGATGAGGCCCGCGCTCAGGTGGGTGAAGTGGAAGGGAAAGCGGATCAGACGGGGCAAGGGGATTCCTGTGTCGTCGCAGGCGTGACGTCCAGGCCTCTGGGGTTGGGCTGGATACGGGGGGGATGGCAACCCCATTCTGCCCTGAGGGCGCGGGAGAACGCCAAACCGAGGCTAGTGTGGGGTGGCTGCTAGAAGCCCAGCCGCCCCAGGGGCATGGGCTCGGGAATGGGATTACCACCGTAGCGGGTCACCGCCCGGGAGGCGGATTCCCAGGCCGGGGCCGCCGAGCCACGGTGCACCCAGAACCGCCTAAGGTCCTCCTGGAACCAGGCCAGGAACTCCTGGAAGGCCACCTGGCGCAGTTCCTCCGGGGTGTATTCGCCCACCACTTCCACCGTGGCCGAGGCGGAATCCTCCGGCACCCGGAAGGTCTTCCAGGGCCTGGCCCCGCCGCCGGAATCCGCGAGGATCCGCGCCAGGAAGGCCCGGTCCCGGCCGGGCTGCGGCGCCTCCCCGGCGACCAGGCCGGTGACGAGGCAAAGGCAGAGCAGGGGCCGCATGGATTTGAAATGGCGTCAGGCGGGGTGAGGTTCCCGGAGCAGGTGTTCAGTCGAGACTCCAGACTAAGTAGACTCACTCCATGCCCATCGCGATCCTCGGCCCCACCGCTTCAGGCAAATCCGGCCTGGCGGTGGCCGTGGCCCGGCACCTTGGGGGCACCGTGGTGAACGGCGATCCCTACCAGGCCATCCAGGGCCTCGCCCTCGGCACGGGGCAGCCGGATGAGGCTGAACGCGATGGCGTGACCCATCTGGGCTATGGTGTCCTGCCCCTCTCGGCCCGGCCGAACCCCACGACCTTCGGTGGCCTGGTGCGGGAGTGGCTCTCGACCTGCCGGGAGCCCGTGCTGGTGACGGGCTCGGGCCTCTACCTCCGGGGCATCTGGAACCAGCTCAGCGACCTGCCGGAAGTGGACCCGGCCCTGGTGGAGCGGGTGCGGCGCTGGGGCAGGAGCCTGGGCACGCCCGTCCTCCATCGCTTTCTCGCCGCCGTGGATGCCCGCCGGGGTTCAGAGCTCCATCCCAACGACAGCGCTCGGGTGCAGCGGGCCCTGGCTCTGCATCTGGTCACGGGCAGGCCGTCCTCTGAGTTGCTTTCCGACGTCGGATCGGGCGTTCCGGCGCCGTGGCGGGTCCTGGTGGTCTCGCCGGGCCGAGAGGCGCGCCGGGACCGGGTGATGGCGCGGGTGGCCACCCAGGTGCAGGCCGGGTGGGTGGAGGAGGTGGCCCACTTGCTGGCCTCGGGCCACGTCGAAGATCTGGTGGCTCTGCGTCCCCTGGGCTATGGGGCCTGGCTGGCGGGCGGTGATCCCAGGGCGATCCAGGCGGCCGTGGTCCAGGAGACCCAGGCCTACGCCAAACGCCAGGCCACCTGGTTCCGCAATCAGTTACCCCGGGCGCCCCACTGGGATCCCGATGCCGAGCCACTGGAAGCGGCCTTCGAGCGGTTGGGGCTGCGATGACACCAGCCACCTGGTACGAGGGACGCACCTCACTGGAGTTGCTGCGCGGCAGAGACTGGGCCTGGATCGGCCTGCGCTCAGAGGATGGTCTCAACCGCCTCCACAGTGATCTGCTGGTGGCCCTGGACCGGCTGTTCATCGAGCTGCGCTGGTCCGGCGTCCGCCGGGTGGCCCTCAGCGGGGCAGGCTGGATGGCAGGCGTGCCGTCCGGGCTTTGTCTGGACAGCACGCAGGGGGCTCCGGGGGGGACATCGCGAGCATCAGCGAGCAGGCGGTCCCCCCCGGCTGCGTTAGCCCGCGGTCATCACTTCTGCGCCGGGGCGGATCTCCACGAAGTGGGCGCCCTGGATCCGGTGTCCGCCGAGCCCTTCGCCCGGCGAGGCCAGCGGATCATGGCCCACCTGCTCTGGCCCGGCTGGCGCAGCCTGACGGTCATCTCCGGCGTGGCCATGGGCGGCGGTTGTGACCTGGCCCTGCACGGCCAGGAGCGCTGGGCGGTGGCGGCGGATGGGTCGGGTAAGGGCGGACTACGCTTGGCCCATCCGGCGGCGAAGCACGGCATCCTCACGGGCTTCGGGGGCACGGTGCGCCTGCCGGAACTCCTGGGTTCCGAGGGGGCGAACCGCTTGTTTCGGGATTTCGAAATCTGGGATGAGGCCGCCGCCCTGACCGCCGGGGCTGTCCACAGGCGAGTGGTGCCGGAAGGGGTATTTGCCGAGGTGGAAGCCTGGCTCACGGCTTTTGGCTGACGCGTCGGTCCGGATCAATGACGCCCGAGCGCCGACAGGGCCGGAATGGCCATGGCCAGAAGGGGCAGGAGGCAGCAGCAGAGGAGGAAGAAAGGGGTCAATACCGCACAGATGCCCCGCCAGGTATTGGTTTTGTGCATGCGTGCCAGACCCATGCCGATGACGATCAGGCCGGCGAGCTGGATCAAGGGACCGACAATGGGGATGAATCCGCCGAGTTGTAAGAAGGCATGGGCATAGCCATAAGCGCGAATGCTCTGGGAGGCGCCCACGCCCGGCCGAAGGCCGCCCCACATCCAGAGGAAGAAGTGGTTGAAGGCACCGCCGATGACCATGCCAAGGAACGTGAAGAGGGGCATCAGCAGGAGGATCACCCCGAAGATGACCGGCATGATGGCCGCAATGGCCTTGCCATCGCTCTTACCGGCCTGCTCCAGCGCGGCGACCATGATGCCGATCCCCACGAGGAAGAAAATGAGGGTCATGATCAGGAAGACGGGGATGGAGAGCAGCAGCAGGAAGCGCCAAGGCGCGCCCAGGCCTTCGCCGACGGGTACCCGCTCGAAAAGTTCCATGGGATTCCTGAAGACCATCCGGAACATGCCGCCCACCCGGGCCCAGAAGCCCGGGAAGGCTTGCAGATCCTCGAAGGGTACCGGGCGCAGGTCGGGGGTGATGGCCGGAGCCGGGGGCGGTTCCCAGGCGGGGGGTGGGATCCGGGGTGGCTCGTTGAGCATGATGGCCGGTGGCAGTGCCTCGTTGGGGCCCGTGATCTCGCTCATCTCTCGCTCCGTGCAGATGGCGCTACGCTATCACGCTTCGCGGAAGTCCTTGGGCCGCAGTCCCAGTTTTTCCAGTCTGGAAAGCAGCGTGGAGGGCGCCAGGTTTGCCAGGGTCGCGGCCCCGTCGGCGCCGGTGATCTTGCCGCGGGTATGGCGGAGCAGGCGCTGGAGGTAGATCTGTTCCTGGGCGTCCCAGGTGAGGGGCCGGGAGGCCTTCTCTGTGTGGGTGGGCAGGGCGCCGGGGGGCAGGCGAAGCTCCCGCCCAGCCGAGAGGATGGCCGCCCTTTCGAGGACATTGTGCAGCTCGCGCACATTGCCCGGCCAGGCATAGGCTTCCAGCTGGTCGCGCACGGCTTCGGGCAGCTGGATGGGCGGGCGGCGGTTCTCGCGGGCGAAGCGGTCGAGGAAGCCCTCCGCCAGTGCGACGATGTCACCGGGCCGTTCCCGCAGGGGCGGCAGGTGGATGGGGAAGACGCTGAGCCGGTAAAAGAGATCTTCCCGGAAGCGGCCTTCGGCCACGGCCGCCCGCAGATCCGCGTGGGTGGCGGCCACCAGGCGCACGTCCACCCGCCTCGACTTCTCGCTGCCCAGGGGGTCGATCTCCTTCTCCTGGATGGCTCGCAGCAGCTTGGGCTGCAGGTCCAGGGGCAGGTCACCGATCTCGTCGAGGAAGAGGGTGCCGCCATCCGCCAACTCGAAGCGCCCCTTCCGGGCCGAGGCCGCGCCGCTGAAGGCGCCCTTCACATGCCCGAAAAGCTCGGATTCGATGAGCGTCGCCGGCAGGGCGCTGCAGTTCACCTTGATGAAGGGCTTGTCGCGGCGGGGCGAGAGATGGTGGAGGGTTTGGGCCACCTTCTCCTTGCCGGTGCCGGTCTCGCCGGTGATGAGCACCGTGGCGGCGGTGGGGGCCACCTGCCGCAGCTGGTCCAGGATGCCGCGCATGGCCGGGCTTTCGGCGCGGAGGGGCTCCTGCAGGACATCCCGGCGCTGCACTTCGCGGAAGTAGCTGACCTCTTCGGCCAGGTTCCGCTCCCGCTCCGCGAGCCGGCCCAGATGCTCGGCCTGTTTGAGGCCCAGGGCCAGCAGGGAGGCGAAGACGCCGACATGGTGCAGCACGCTGGCCGGGTACTGGCGGCAGACCATGGCATCGAGGGTCATGAGGCCAAAGGTCTCGCCCCGGCTGCGCAGGGGCGCCACCAGGCAGCTATGGCCGTGGGGCATCTCCAGGAGGCCGTGGAAGGTGTCCTCACCGGGATCGTCCTCCTCGAAGGTGGCGGGCCGGGACCGGGCCTTGAGAGCGTTCTGCAGGCGCAGGTTCCCGCGCACCGGGATGAGGGCCGCCGCCAGCTGGGGGGTGGCCAGGGGGCCCAGGGCGTAGGCGACCCGGAGACCATCTCCTTCCCGCAGCAGCACGGTGGCCAGGTCGTAGGGCACCAGCTGGCCCAGACGCTCGAAGGCATGGGCGACCATGCGCTGAGGCTCTTCGCCGAGGGTGAGCAGGGCGCCCGCCTCCTCCACCAGGCGGGCCCCCGTCAGGGCAGCATCGAGATCGGGGATGGGCACAGGCACCTCTGCCCTGATTCTCGGTATTCCGAGACCTGAGTCAAGGGATTCCTTGATCAGGTGGAATCCTCGCCGATAGGTATAATTCGAGAACGATTTTCAAAGGATGCCATTGACCCGAGACGCCGCCCACTTCGGTTCCTACCGATTGCTCTCCCCCCTGGGCGAAGGCGCCATGGGAGAGGTCTGGCGAGCCCTGGATCTGCGACTGGAGCGGGAGGTGGCCCTCAAGCTCCTGAAGGATGCCGATGACCTGCGCCGGAAGGCGCTCATCAGCGAGGCCAAGCTGGCCTGTCAGCTCAACCATCCGAACATCGCCCACATCTATGACGCGGGCGAGGTGGACGGCACGCCCTACATCGCGATGGAACTGGTGGAGGGTCGTTCCCTCCGTGCGCTGGTGGGCCGGCCCCTGGAGGCGGAGGCGCTCCAGAACCTGGCGAAGCAGGCCGCTTCGGCCCTGTCCCACGCCCACCAAAAGGGCATCGTCCACCGCGACATCAAGCCCGAGAACCTGCTGCTGACGGAAGAGGGCCAGCTGAAGATCCTGGACTTCGGCATCGCCCGCCGGGGCGCGGAAGACCCGGCCCTGGGGGCCATGTCCCACCACCAGACCCTGGTGGAGCGGACGGCGCCCGGCTACAGCCAGGGTACCCCGGCCTATATGAGCCCGGAGCAGGCCAATGGCCAGGGTCTCACGGGCCAGTCCGACCAGTTCAGCCTCGGAGTGGTGCTCTACGAGCTGGCCACGGCCGTGCACCCCTTCCTGCGCAGCAGCCTGGTGGACACGCTCTACGCCGTCACCCGGGATGCACCCCGGCCGCTCGCCGAGGCCCGTCCCGATCTGCCGCGCACGCTCCAGGATGCCATCCACCGGCTCATGGCCAAGGCTCCCGGGGACCGGTTCCCGAGCCTCCAGGCCCTGGCGGTGGGCCTGGCGGAAAACACCCCCACCGCGGCGGTGCCCCACCTCAGCCAGCCCGTGGCCGTGCTCAAGAAAAGCCGACCCCGCTGGGTCTACGCCGCCGGAGCCGCCCTGCTGGGCGCGGGTCTGCTCGGGGGCTTCGGGCTGCTCCGCCGCGGGGATGCATCCGGTCTGGGCGAGGCGCGCCGGGCCTCCCGGGAAGACTTCACGAAGGGCCGCAAGGTGGTGGCCATTCTGCCCTTCGAACAGCTGCGGCCCGATGCGGAGCATGCCTGGCTGAGTAACAGCTTCGCCGACGCCATGGCTTTCGGGCTGGTGCGCCGGGAGGAGATGGCCGTGGTGGACCGGCTCCGGGTGGTGGAGGCCATGCACCAGCTGGGGGACACACCCGGCCAGGCTCCGAAGGCCGTTGGCGAACTGGGCCGGCAGCTCAAGGCGGAACTGCTGGTGCTCGGCAGCTACCAGATCGTGGGTGGTCAGTTGCGTCTGGGTGTGCGGGTCCTGGACGCGGTCCAGGGCGCCACCCTGCATCAGTTCCAGCTGGACCGGCCCCTGGCGGATCTTCTCAAGCTGGAGGATGAACTGCAGCAGCGCCTGCCCCAGGAAATGGGCCTCAGCCGGGACCCCGGCGCCCTGCGATCCCAGGCCAAGCTAGCCCGGACCCGGGAACTCTACACCAAGGCCCTCCAGATCATCACCGATGGCAACCAGGATTCAGTTAGGTTGGCCAATTCGCTGTTCGCCTCGGCCATCGAACAGGAGCCGGATTACGCCCCGGCCCGGGCCGAGTACGCCTGGACCATCGCCGAGCTGGGCGCCACCACGGCCCTCAGCCAGGGCCGCTACGAGGAGGCCCAGAATCTGCTGAAGCTGGGGAAGGCCGCCGCGGAGAAGGCCATTGCGCTGGATCCCAGCGCCTCTCAGGCCTACCGTGCCCTGGCCTCCATCCTCCTCCGGACGAGCGATCTGGAGGGTTCCAGCCGTGCGGCGCTGCAGGCGGTTCGCCTCGATCCGGCCGATCACAAAGCCTACGACGTGCTGGCGGATGTTTTCGCCGGACTGGAAGGAGAGGATAACCACCAGGCTGCCCGGCGCTATTTCGAGAAGTCCCTGAGCCTCTTCCCCGAAGGCTGGCAGGCCCACCATCGCTTCGGCGTGCTGCTCCAAAACGATGGGGAACTCCCCGCGGCCCTCCAACATGCGGACCGGGCCATCGCCCTGCGGCCCGCCGCCGAGTACGCCTATGTCACCGCGGCGGACGCGCTGCTCTGGATGGGGCGCCCCCAGGAGGCGGAAGGGCGCCTGCGGGCGGGACTTCGGGAGATCCCCGGCTCCAACGTCCTGCGCAGCCTCATGGCCTACGCGGCCTGGGACCGGAAGGACCGGACGGTGGCGGAGGGCTACCTGAAGGAACTCGAAGGCGTATGGCCCCCAGAGCATTCGAACACGATCCTGCTGGCGGGCCTGAAGCAGTCCCTGGCGGGGGATGGCGCCAGTGCCAAGGCGGGCTATGAAGCCTACCGCCAGAAGCTGGCGGCCACTGACCTCTCCCAGAGGAAGCACAACGAGCGGCGAGTGATCTCCGTGAACCTGTATTTCATGGCCCGGGTCGTGGCCCGCCTCGGCGATCCCACAGAGGCCCGGGCCATGGTGGAGCTGGCCGACCGGTACCACCAGGGCAAGCTCAAGGTGGCCAAGCAGGATCCGGCGTTTCGCTAGGAGCCTGTCCAAGTATTCGAGCGCCCCGCGATGGGTCCAGGCGGGATGCACCGCCAGGAAGGGCCCGCCGGGCGATGTGGTGGCATCGTTCAAGGGCCATGACGCCGCGGGGCGCCACTCGCGCGGGGCATTCCAATTACTTGGACAGGCTCCTAGAGACCTTTGCGAGCCTCGGCCACCAGGAACTCGATGCGACCTTGCACTTCCTTCAGGAGGGAGTCACGGTCGGTGTGATCGGAGGGGTGCACCGGCGCTCCCACCCGCAGGATGTAGTTCCCGGGCTTGAACTTCAGCCCATCGGGGGGCAGGGTCTGGAACCCGCCCACGGAGGCCATGGGGACGATGGGCACGCCCGCATCCAGGGCCAGTGCAAAGCCCCCCTTCTTGAAGGGGAGAAGCTGGCCCGTTCGGGTGCGCGTCCCTTCCGGGAAGATCACCACGCTCTTGCCGCCCCGGATCTGCAGTGCCGCATCATGGATGCTGCGGATGGAGCGTTCCCGGTCACCGCGATCGATGAAGATCACACCTGCGGCCCAGCACGCCCAGCCGATGAAGGGCATGTGCTTCAGTTCCTGCTTGGCGAGGTAGACGGCGGGCACGGGAAGGGCGGCAATCAGATAGGGCGGATCCATCAGGCTTTCGTGGTTCGACATGAAGATCACGGGTTGCCGGCCATCGCGGATGTCCTCGGGCATCTGCTCCCAGCCCTGGAGGGTGAAGGGGATGTGGCAGAACCAGGCCATGCCGCGAGCGAACAGCGGGCCCATGGTGAAGAACGCGCGGCGACGACCCAGGAAGGGAACGGCCAGGAGGATCGCCATCACGGTCATGGGCACGGTCGCAAGGGCCCAGACAGCCATCGCAAGCCCGCCGAATCGTGTGTCTCTCCAGTTGGCCACGCAACCCCCCCATGCCATCTAAGCTAGCATCAGTTGCGGAGGAGCCCGTGGGCATCACCGAGCAGATCCTTACCGATCACACGGCGCGGAAAGACGGCGCGGGCCGCAGCTGGTTCACAGCCGAGGACCTGCGCCGCCTGGGCATCCGGGACGGCCTGTTCACGGTCATGCAGACGGTGCAGCATACGCTCCGCCTGCGCGGGGCCCATCAGGTGGTGGAAAGCCACGGCTGCACGGACCGCTGGAGCCTGCAGGACATCCACTAGGTCGGCCCGCTCAGACCTGCAGCGCGGCCTCCATCTTCCGGGCCCGCGGATGCAGGATCTGGTTCTCCAGGTAGATGTGCAGGTGCAGGTCGGCCTCCAGCTCCTTGAAGCCGAGGTACAGGGCCCGGAAGGTGGCGCAGCCATCGGCCGGCGTGGTGTATTCCTGCGTGCAGGAACGCAGCTGGGCCAGGATGGCGCCCACGGCCACGTGCTCGGCTTCCATGACCTGGATGGGGCTCTGCACACTGGCGAAGCAGGCCTCCGCGGCGCGGCCGGAATCCATCTGCCGGATGAAGGGGAAGAGGATCTGCTCTTCCTTCATGAGGTGGGGCATCAGATCCCCGGCCAGGGCCTGGAAGAGGTCGAAGACTTTATCCAGCTCGGGGTGGTTCTCGCCGTGGGCCCGGAGCACTTTTTCCAGCAGGCCCTCGAGGCGGGGCAGTTCGGTGCGCAGGAAGGCATGGTGGGTGGCCTCGATATGGGCCAGCAGCTCCGCCAGGGAGGCCTTCATCCAGGATTCGGGCGAGGGCGCTCCGGCCGCAGGGGACTCGACCGCAGCCAGCCCGGTGAGGATGTCGCCAGGCGCCTTGCCGGCGGCCTCGCAGGCCTCGCGGAGGCTGCGGTGGCCGCCGCAGCAGTAGTCCACGCCCTGGGTTTCCAGGTAGCGCATGGCTTGGGGCCAGGCCAGGACGAGTTCGCCCACCTTGGTGTCGAGATCGATGGTCATGGAGCCTCCTTGGGATCGGGTCCCGGACTCCCAAGATGGGCCAGGAGGAGGGTGCCATGTGTCACATATCAGACTAAAAAGGTCAAATTTTCTTTAATATTGATTAATTCAATTCATGCTGTTGATTCTATTGATATTAATCCACCGTAATGGACTTGGAGACATTCTTCGGCGCATCCGGATGGACCCCATGGTCCAGGACCTTGAGGCGGTCCAGGTATTCCATCTTCAGCACGGACATGCGGAAGGCCAGGCGCTGGAGGGCCACGGCGGCGGTGAACACGAAGAGGTTGGCATCCCCGCTGAAGGGCACCTCCACATACTTGGACCAGTAGCGGTCGTGGCCCGTGGGCCGGCCGGCCACGGCCAGGGCCAGCTCGGGCTGCTTCTCGGCGATGAGCAGGATGTCGGCGCCGCGGATCTTGTGGGTGTGGATCTGGCTGATGGTGATGCGGATGTCGCGTTCCTCGCTGGGGCACACGAAGAGCAGGGGGTAGTTGGAGAAGCGTGTCTCCACCAGCTCGGGCCAGGCCTGGAGGGCCTCAATGCCCCCGGCGAAGGGGCGGCCGTCGCGCTGCTGCTCGTAGACCTCCAGGAGGCCCGCCAGGTCCTGGATGGAGAAGAGGGTGTTCTTGCCGAGGATGGTGTTGGGGCCGTGCTTGAACTCCGCGGCGTCGTACCCTTCGGCGTGGTTGAGCACCACCTCGCGGATCTTGAGGGCGCCCTCCCGGGCCAGGCCGATGAGCCCGGTGCCGAGGATGTGGAGGGAAGGTTCCAGGTAGAGGCGTTGGGCCACCTCTTCCACATCGTGGGCCGAGAGGCGGAGGGTCTCGCCGATGAGTTCCTTCACCCGCTCCAGGTTCGCGGCAACCTTGCGCTCGGTGAGCGAGAAGGAGGCCGCCAGCACGTAGAGGATGGCCACCTGGTTGATGAAGCTCTTGGTGGCCGCCACGGCGATCTCTGGGCCGCAGAGGATAGGCAGGTAGAACTCGGAGAGCTCCTGGGGGATGCGGCTGTTCTCGTTGTTCACCAGCGAGATGCGGCGCAGGGCCGGCACCCGGGCGCGCACATCCTGGAAGATGTCCACCAGGTCCTTGGTTTCGCCGGATTGCGTGATGCCCAGGAGCAGGTCATGGGGCTGGAGCGTGTTCAGGTACATGGAGCGGAACATGCCCGGGTTGCAGGGGAAGACGGCCACGCCCGAGAGGTTGTTGAAGAAGGTGGCGGCCACCAGGGAGGCGTGGTGCGAGGTGCCCGAAGCCACCAGGAAGACCCGGCCGCCCTCCTTTTGCGTTTCGCGGATGGCCTGCACCAGCTCCAGCAGGTGCCGCGTGACGCGGCGGCGCTTCTTCCACACGAAGAGCAGGTCGAAGAGGGCCAGGGCCTCCTGGGCCTGGGGATCGAGCCGGCCCAGGTCCGCCAGCAGCTGACACTCGTCGGACACGTGGTGGCCCCGGTGTGCGCGCAGCGTGTCCGCGTGGGGCTTCACCCGCGTGGCCAGCTCCCGGTGCACGGGATCCGCCAGCACTTCACGGAAGGCGGCGGCCAGGGCTTCCTCGTGGGGCGCCTCGTAGAGGGCCAGCACCTTGTCCACCAGGGTCTTGCAGAGGTCCTTGCGATCCTCGAAGGCGGCGAAGAGGCCCTCGGTGTCCGGGGTGCGGAAGTAGTAGCGGAGCACCTGCTCCAGGTTGTCGGGCGAGGAGGCGATCTCCTGATCCATGAAGTAGCGGAAGGGGGGACGGAGACCCGTGTCCCGCACGTTTAGCTTGGAGCGCTTGAGCCGGGGCACGGAGAAGGAGAAGTCCTGGCCCAGGGTGAACACCAGGTACTCGCGCTCGGTGAACCAGATGCCCTCGCCTTCGGAGAGTGGGATCAGCATGCGGGTCTTGGAGAGCACCGAGGTGAGATCGCTGGAGACCACCACGAAGTCGCCGCTGGCATCGCTGCCCAGCCCCGCGTAGAGCGAGGAGCCGGACTTCACGGCCACGATGCCGGGCACCCTGGGATCGGCGAAGGCCGCGGCATAGGAGCCTTCGGCCTTGGCGTCAGCCTTGCGGGCAGCATCGATGAGCAGGAAGGCCCCCTCGGGGATCGCCGTCTTCAACCCGGCGGCCGCATGGGCGCAGCGGCAGGCCAGCAGCGCCGGGGCGGGGTCCGCCAGGTTGGCGGCGTAGGCATCCTCGGCCAGGTGGGTGATCATCTCGCCGTCGTTATCGGAGACCACTGCGTGGCCCTGGATGGTGAGGCTGGGCTTCAGCGCATCGGTGTTGGAGATGTTCCCGTTGTGGGCGCCTACGATCTCCACCTTGCAGCGCACGTGGTGAGGCTGGCTGTTTGTGTCAGTCACCGCGCCGTAGGTGGCCCAGCGGACCTGGCCGATGAAGCGCTGGCCCCGCTGCCGGTCAATGCCCAGCTCGGGCACCACCCGGCTGGGGGCCCCCACCTTCTTTAGCAGCTGGATGGTGCCATCCGCGCGGATGAAGGCGGCGCCCGTGGAGTCGTAGCCGCGGTACTCGAGCCGCTTCAGCAGCTCACCGGCCTCTTTCCCCATGACGGACACTTCGGCTGAATAGCAGAGCGACACGATTCCACACACGGGGCAGCTCCAGAGGGCGGGTCCAGATGACCATCTTGGTGAGTTTCCAGGGAGCGTTCAAACCTGGAAAAGTTAAAGATCACTTCAAAGTCGCCAAAACGCCAAATAAGTCAACCTGATTATCGGCGTGGCTCAGCCTGGGGTTGTTCAAGGCCAGAACTTGGAACCGCGAATGGCCGCGAATGCGGCAAGGTCGGGCCGCCTGGGCCTGCGGCCCCCAGCCGCGCGTGGCGCGACTGGCCGCTCACGGGGCGGTGCCGCCGTCCTTCACGAGCCGGCGAATCCGCCCCGTGAGCGGAGGCGGGAGCATGCCGGTTCGACATTCGCGCGCCCGAAGGGCGATTCGCGCCATTCGCGGTTAATTCCTTTTCAGGCTGAAGATGGCCGATGACGGGGTGTGTCAAAAGCATTATCAGTGTTCATCTGTTCTCATCTGTTTTCATCTGTGTTCATCGGTGGCTGCATTCATCTTTTCTTCAGCGAGTCGCCGAGCCCAGCGGGAAAAGAGGGAACACCGATGAACACCGATAAAAGCTGATGAACACCGATGATGAAACGTTGTCCTTGGGGACTCTGTGGTGAGTCCTTAAGGAATGGGATCGATGCCACCCGCGGTCAGGGGGGAGCAGCGGATCAGCCGCCAGGTGGTGAGCAGGCCGCCCCGCAGCGTTCCGTAACGCTGGATGCAGCCCAGGCCGTAGTGGCTGCAGGTGGGGGTGTACTTGCACTGGGTGGGCAGGTGGCTCGACAGGGTCGCCTGATAGGCGCGGATGGCGCCCCGGCAGGCCCAGGCCGTGGGCTGGAAGGGCACGGGCAGGAGAGCCTCCACCAGCAGGTAGAGGCCCGCAGCCACCAGGGGATGGGCCAGCAGCCAGTCCACGGGCCTAGGCCTTCGCTGCATCCGCCTCGGCCTTCACCTTCCGGGCTTCTTCCAGGAAGGCGGGGACGAGATCCTCCTCCTTCACCTTGCGGATGAGCTCGCCCTTCCGGTAGATGAGGCCCTCGCCCGCGCCACCCGCCACGCCCAGGTCCGCGTCCTTGGCCTCGCCGGGCCCGTTCACCACGCAGCCCATGACGGCGTAGGTGATGTTCTCGTGGTTGATGAGCTTGAGGCCCTCTTCGATTTCGTTGGCCACGCGGTTGAGGTCGATCTGCACCCGGCCGCAGCTGGGGCAGCTCACCATGCGGAAGCCACCGCTGCGCAGGGCCAGGGAGCGCAGCATCTCATGCCCCACCCGGCACTCGTCCTCGCCCTCGCCCGTGAGGGACACGCGGATAGTGTCGCCCAGGCCCTCGGCCAGCAGAATGCCCATGCCCACGCTGGACCGGATGGTCCCGCCGAAGGGTGTGCCCGCTTCGGTGATGCCGAGGTGGAAGGGGTAGTCCACCTGCTTCGCCAGCAGGCGGTAGGCCTGCACGGTGCGGATCACGTCGCTGGCCTTGAGGCTGATCTTGATATCGCGGAAGCTTTCCCGCTCCAGGACCTCGATGTGGCGCAGGGCGCTTTCCACCATGGCCTCGGGGGTGGCGTGGCCGAACTTATCCAGCAGGTCCTTCTCGAGGCTGCCGCCGTTCACGCCGATGCGGATGGGGATGCCCTTGGCTCCGGCCTTGTCCACCACGGCCTTCACCCGCTCGCGGCCACCGATGTTGCCCGGATTGATGCGCAGGCACGCCGCGCCGCCGTCGGCTGCCACCAGGGCCAGCCGGTAGTCGAAGTGGATATCGGCCACCACGGGGATGGGGCTCCGGTCGCAGATCTCGTGGAAGACTTCGCCCGCCTTGGTGGTGGGTACGCTCACCCGCACGATCTCGCAACCGGCATTGGCGTAGGCGTAGATCTGGTTGACCGTGGCCTCCACATCCCGGCTGTCGGTCTTGGTCATGCTCTGCACGGAGATGGGTGCGTCCCCGCCCACCAGCACCTTGCCCACCAGGATCTGGCGGGTCAGGCGGCGCGGCGCGAGGGGCTGGACTTCCTGATCGGACATGGGGCCTCGGTCAAAGGCTCCATTCTATCCTTCTATGCGCTCGTCAGTACATGACGCGCGGCCCGTTAGGGCCGCGCGCAGGGTCAAGCCGATCTTACCGCTTCAGGTTCAGGGTTTCCTGAAGCAACTCGTCCGTGGTGGTGACGATCTTGGCGTTGGCCTGGTAGCCGCGCTGGCTCACGATCAGCTTGGTGAATTCGCTGGCCACGTCGACATTGGACAGCTCGAGGTTGGAGCCGAGGATGGCGCCGCGGCCGCCCTGGTTGGCCAGGCCGATGGTGGGCGCGCCCGAGGCCAGGGTCTGGCTCCAGTGGTTGTTGCCCGCCTGCTCGAGGCCGTTGACGTTGGTGAAGCTTGACACGGCCAGCTGGGCCATCCTGAGGATCTGGCCATTGGTGAAGGTGCCCGTGATCATGCCGTCCGAATCCACGGTCAGGTCCCGCAGGGTGCCGGCCGGGAAGCCGTTCTGGGAGCTGCTGACGGTGGTACTGGCGGAACTGAGGCCCGTGAAGGTCTGGGTACCATCCGGGTTGATGATGGCGAAGGAGATCGCACTGGCCGCCGAGCCGCCCGGCCAGGTGATGTTCAGGGTGGTGTTGTTCGCCGCCACCGGTGGCGTGGGGCCGCCGTTGAGGACAGAGACTTTCCCGGTGGCGTCGAAAGTGATCGAACCGGGAAGGGCCGGCACGCCAGCGATGGTCGCACCGGCGGGGCCGGCCACGGTGTAGGTCCAGGCGTTGCCCGCGGCCTTGGTGTAGGTGATCGTCAAGTTCTGGGCGTTCCCCAGGCTGTCGTAGACCTGGATCGCGGTCTGGAACGTGGCGCCCGCAGCTGCAGCGGCATTGAGGTTGGCACCCAGTTGGATAGTGGTGGTGGCCTGGGCGCCCAGGGTGGAGGAGGAGACCTGCACGGGCACCGGAGCGCCGGTGGTGACCACGTTGCCTGCGGCATCCCGGTTCCAGCCCATGACACTGGAGCCGTCGCTGGCCTTGAGGTAACCCAGGTTGTTGCGGGTGAAGTTCCCGGCCCGGCTGAAGACCTGGGTTCCGCTTGGCGCCTGCAGCGTGAAGAACCCATTGCCCTGGAGGGCCATGTCCAGCGCATTGCCCGTGGACTGGAAGGAGGACTGGGAGAAGTTCTGGTTCACGGAGTTCATCTGCACGCCCAGGCCGAACTGGATGGGATTGCCATTGCCCTGGGTGGCGGTGCCCCCGGCGGAGCTGAAGATGTCCCGGAAGGTCATGTCAGAGCCCTTGAACCCCACCGTATTGAGGTTCGACAGGTTGTTGCCGATCACGTTCAGGGCGCTGGCGTTGGTGGAAAGGCCGGAGAGGCCGGAGTAGAAGGCGGAGTAGAGGCTCATGGGGGCTCCTTCACGAGTGAGATGAGCGAATTAGATGGAGATTCCGAGGACGTTTTCCATGGAGAAGGTGTTGGTTCCAGAGATGAGAGATATTTTGCCGGTGCTCGAGAAGGCCACGGAGTCTACCTTCATGATCAGGCTGGTCTGGAAGGCCACCGCCTTGCCGTCCTGTCCTGTCGCGGTGATGCTCACTTTGTAAGAGCCGTCCGGAAGCTGGTTCCCGTTCAGGTCCTTGCCGTCCCAGGTCACGACGGATTTGCCGGCGCTCAGGTTGCCCTGGGGCAGCTCGGCCACGGTGTTGCCGCTGGCATCCTGCACCGTGACTTTGACGGTGGCCGAAGCGTTGAGGTAGATATTCGTAGAGGATTGGCCGGACTGCAGGTTGAGGCCAGATCCGTCCACCTCCACCTTTTTCCCGACCATGGAGGCCGCCTGGGCCTGGAACAGCGCCGTGTTCTGGTTCTGGATCCCCGAAAGCAGAGAGTTCGTCTGCTGCTGCTGCTCCAGGCTCGAGTAGCTGGTCAGCTGCTGGACCATCTGGTTGGGGTCGTTTCCGCCGGAAGTGGGATCCTGGTTCTTGAGCTGGGCCACGAGTAGTTGAAGGAAGCCGTTCTTGTCGATGGAGTTGCTCGGAGTCTTCGCGGCCGTGCCGCTGTTGAGCGGGGCAGCGGTGGTCGAGCTGATCATTCCGGTCTGCATGGGGACCTCCAGGAGAGGGGTAGAACAGGAATTGTGCCGATCATGCGTAGAGCTCGACGTGGTGCGGGTTCAGAATGGATACCGGCAAGGATGCGGGTGCTTCTTGCCGGGTGGGAGGTGCCTCCGGGAGGGAGCGTTCGCGGCCGGCGGGGGCGGGAGAGGCCTCTTGGAAGGGGCGGTTGCCCTGCTGGAGATCGAAACTGCCCAACTGGAGCCCCTGTTCCCGGAGGGCCTGCTCCAGGTGGGGGCGGCCATCCCGGACGGCCTGCACGGAGGCGGGTTCTGTGATCCAGAGACGGGCATGGACTTCGCCGCCTGCCACCTTCAGGTGGATCGTCACCTGGCCCAGGGACTCCGGGTGCAGCTGCAGCTGGGCCTCCTGGGTGCCACCCTTGAGCATCCACTTCAGGCCACCTTCCACCTGAAGGACTGGCGGAGCGGGAGGCGTGGGCGGCGCGGGGGGGACAGGAATGGTCGGTGAAGCCGATTCGGGGGTCCGGGGCAGGGCCGTCAGTGCCGCCAGGGAGGATCCATCGGCAGCCCGTAGCGTGGATGGCTGGGCCGCTGGATCTGCCTTCGGCGCGGAGACCTCGGCCGCGGCGGGAGCCGTTGGGTGGGGTTGCAAGGCGGGCCCACGGGGCTGGTCGCCGGTGGAATCCGGAGCTGGCTGCGGGACGGCAGGCCCCGATGGCGAGGATTCCTTCACCACCGATGGCGCCAACCCCAATGGCAACTCCTGCGGGCTTCTTTGTATCGCCGGAATGGGTGCGGCCAGCGGGCCCTCGGCGCGGGGCGCCTCCAGGGCGGGGGATCCGCGCTCGACCTTGCTCTTTTCCCATGACTCCGATGACGCTTCGGCAAGGACTGCCTGGACTTCGGCGATCGGCGCGGTCTGGGTTGACGGGAAGGCGGGCGTGGGTTCGGCGATCTGAAGCGGGGACGAAGTCAGCGCGTTCGGCGTCTCCGGTGCATCCGAGGCTGGCGCCGGCAAGAGTCGATTCCCGGGGCCTGTCTGGGCCTCTTCCGGACTCGGTATCGCAGGTATCTGGCGGGTGACCGACAGGGGCAAGAGATCCGGCAAGGCCAAGGGCTGTGGTTGCTGGTTCGCCGGTTCGGGCGCTTCGGGCAGGACTGAAGCTGTGGGCGAGGGGAGCCGATTCGTGGCTGCCGTCTCGACCTTCGCCGCTCGCGTCGACTCAGGCATGGCAAGGGCGGTCGTTGCCGGGAGAACGGGTTCAAGTTGGGCCGTGGGCATCGCCTGAGATGCTGGCGGGATGGGAGCTTCTGGTGCGACCGAAGGTTCAGCCGTGGCGAACAGATTCGGAGCGGAGGCTTCAGCCCGCACCGGGCCCTGGGGTTCCGCCGCCGGAGGGGCGGTGGTGGGCTGAGTAACGGGTTCAGGCCAGGTCGCGGGCTGGGGTTCCAGGGCCTGCGGATGAGCCAGTTCCGACGGATTGGAAGGTGTGGAGGAAGGGTACGGATCCGCCTGCGAGGTACTGGCCTGAACCTGGCTCTGGGGCTCAGGGGCTCGGGTGACAGGGGTCGTTGAAAGGCCCGCCCCGGCCAGGTCAGAGGGCATTCGTGGGAGGACCGGTGCGGTGCTGACCACCTGATCGATGGAACCTGCCATCGGAATGGACGGGTTCCGGGTGAGGGCGGCCGGATGGGCCTGGCTGGGCTGGGGAGGGGGTGCGAGCAGGCTCGCGATGGCTGTGCCCACGGGGACGGCGGCGGGCAATGGAACTTGGGGCGTTTGGGTTGGACTTTCCGTCAGTCCAGCAGGAGCCGTCGGTTCTGAGGCCTCCAAGGGGATCGGGGCTTCATCCGCGCCCTTCGGCATCTGGAGCTTGGAACCGCCCTTGGTCTGCGGCAGCACCCGGGCTTGGGCCTCTTCAGCGGGGACCGGCCCAACGGACATCGTTGGAAGGGTTCCGGAGGGCGCGCCCTGGGCGGGAACCTGGGCAACCCCTGGTTCCGGGGTGGGATCATGCCTGGTGGTGGCAGGTCGCTGGGAGGGGTTTCCCGACAACCGGGCCTTGTGGCTCTGGGCTTTCGAGCTCTTCGCGGCCAAGGACTGACCAGGCACGGTCGGCTCGGGGGACTTCGCCGGTGTGGGGGCTTGGTTCAGCTGGGCCATCAGGCCTGCGAACTGGCCATCGGGTGCGCCTGGGCCCTTGGCTTCAGGCCGTTCCGCCATAGGCCGGTCCGAGACCGTCAGAAGGGCAGCTGGGCTGGCTGATGCCATGGAGACCTCGGGTCCGGAGTGTCCGGATGGGTTTCCAGCGCCAGGACCGTGCCGCATCCATTGGGCAGAAAAGGGCCAGCGCAGCGAGGCTCCGCCGAGGAGGCTATGCCGCGGGTTCCTTTGGCTTGCTCATGCCCACTTTTTCCGAAAGGCGTCCGGCGAGCTTGGCATCCAGGGGGGCGAGCTGGTCCATCAGCTTGCCGGCCTTCTTGGGCGTCATGCCCGCCAGCAGGGCCACGGCGACTTCCATGTTCTGGCCCGCCAGCTCCTTCATGGCCTGGGCGCCCGCCGCGGGGTCCATGGCCTCGTAGGTGCGGATGATCTGGGGATCGATCTCCGGCCGCACCTTGAGGTTCGCCACCTTCGCCATCGCCTCCTGGACGGCCTTCTCCCGGGTGGCGAGTTCGTCGCGATCCCGGTCCAGGGTGGCCTGGAGGGTGTTCAGCCGCTGTTCCAGCTGGCGCAGCTCCGCCTCCTTCTGGGCGATGGCCCGCTCCCGGTTCTGGAGCTGCGAGGCCAGTTCAGAGACCTTCACGCCTTCGGCGGCGGCCCCCTTGGGGTCGGACTTTGGTTCCTGGGCCGACAGCCAGAGCACCCCTGCGGACAGCACGACGGGTGCTGAGATCCAAAGCAAGTAGCGGGGGTTCATGGGGGACTCCTCTGTACTAAGCCGTTTGCCGGTGGTGCCGGAGGACGGCCAGCTCGTCCATTTGCAGAATCTCGCGGCGCTGCTGCTCCTGGGCATGCTGCAGGGCGCGGCGTTCCTTCAGGCGCACCAGCATCAGGTGCTCACGGTGGGCGAGGGTCAGGGCCTCCCGGGTGGCGGCCACCTGGGCCGAGGCCGCCCGCAGGCCTTCGTAGCCTTCGATCTGGCGGCGTTCCAGCACCACCAGGTACCGCTCCCCCGCGCGCCAGAGGTCCAGGTCCAGGATCTGGCCAGTGGCCAGGCGGCGCGCTTCGAAGATGGCGAGGCGCTGGGCCGCCAGGGCGTCCAGGTGGGCGCGGGCCTCCCGTTCAGCCTGGAGAGCCCGGGCCAGGGCCCGCTCCGCTTCGCGTTCCAAAGCCTCCCGCAGCTTGCGCAGGGGTTCGAGGCGGAAATGGAACCGGGCGGCCATCAGGCTTTGGCCTTCAGAAAGGGCGCCAGATCAATGCCGAAGATCTGGCCCAGGGCGAGCATGGCCTGGCGATGATCGGAGGCCTCCGCCGTGGCCTGGCGAAGGTAGGACTGGATGGCGGCCTGGAACTGGATGGCCTGGTCGATGGAGGAACTGGACCCCTTGGTGTAGGCGCCGATCTGGATCAGGTCCTCCGCGTCCTGGTAGGTGGCCATGAGATCGCGCACCTTGCTGGCCAGCTGCTTCTGTTCCGGCGGCGCCAGGGCACTGAAGAGGCGGGACAGACTGGCCAGGATGTCGATGGCGGGAAAGTGGTTCTTCGAGGCCAGCTTGCGGGAGAGCACGACGTGGCCATCCAGGATGCCGCGCACGGCATCGCTGATGGGCTCGTTCAGGTCGTCGCCTTCCACCAGGATGGTGTAGATGCCCGTGATGGAACCCATGCCTTCGAAGGTGCCGGCCCGCTCCATGAGGCGCGGCAGCAGGGCGAACAC
>JANYLR010000009.1 GCA_025363715.1 Holophagaceae bacterium
GATCTCCACCTGGATTCCACCTACATCGAAGAGCTTCGGTCGTTTTGTCATCACCCATTGGGTGATACCATGAACCCACTAAGTTCCAACTATGGCGCTGGTTTCAACGAATTTCTTGAACTCGGATGATTAGGTCAGGCTCAATGAAACGCACGTGCAGTGGATAGTCGATCGAAAGCTTCGCGAAGCCAAGCAGGTCCTGCTCGAGCGAACGCACGACGACTACATTGAGCTTGATGGGGTCGAACCCGACCTTCAACGCTGCCTTGATACCGGCGAGTGCATCTTGAAGCCTGCCACCGCGAGTGATCCGTGCGTAGACAGCGGGATCGAGTGAGTCGAGGCTGATGTTCACGCGAGTAAGTCCAGCCGTTTTCAGGTCACGAGCGTACTGTGCCAGCAGCGTTCCATTTGTCGTGAGCGCAATGGCCTCCAAGCCCGGGATCCTGCGAAGCCGGCTCACGAGTTTTACAACGCCTTTCCGGACGAGGGGCTCGCCACCGGTCAATCGAATCTTGGAGATGCCCTCCTGAACCGCGATCACGGCGAAGCGCTCGATCTCTTCGAACGACAGGATCTCGTCGTGGGCCTTACAGACCACGCCTTCGGCTGGCATGCAGTAGATGCAGCGCAGGTTGCAGCGGTCCGTCAGACTGATCCGCAAGTAGTCGACATGGCGCCCGAAGCGGTCGGCAGCCATCATGACAGCCGATCTCATTTTGGAGATTTCGTTCACCCTTCGGATCCTTTCAGGAAATCAGGACGGAAATGACTGAAGTGATGATCCAGTTCGCGGTCATCCCAAGGCAGAACCTTCGATCCAACCAGGCGACCTTGTGTCCCCCTGGGTCATCGCAAAACCCATCGCGGATGACGCTGCCACCTATGACGACCTATCTCGCCTGATTGACCATTAATGAGTCCGTATCCTTGGGCGATACGGACTCATGGTTGGTCACGGACAAGCCTGCCCAAGCGGCGGGCCGGCCCGAGTGGTTCAGGACGCTTTGGTCGCCGCCGCGCCCAACTTGGCCGAGGCGGTCATTGCTGCGCCCAACTTGGCGGAGGCAAAGCCGAACACTGTTCCGGCAACGATGGAGAGGATCGTGGGCACAATGGCCTTGGCTGGGGCGACCCCTTTTAGCAGGATCAGACCAGCGATCGAGGCGAAACCATAGACGGATGCCGGGATCGTCTCCAGCAAGCCGACATGCGCAGCCAGCACGAGCACCGCAGCACCGATGCCCACCGCGACCGGGGCTGCCAGACTGCCCAGCATACCCAACTGCCCTGCCAGCAGGACCGACAGGGCGCCAACGATTGCACCGAACGACATGCAGATCACGGTTTTCTTAGCGGCTTCCATGTCACCACCGGAATGGAAGAAACAAGCCCACGCGATGAAGCATTGCCATATCTGCATCACCATGGCCGCGAGGGGGCCAAGGAAAAGCCAGGTTGCGCCAACGGCGAGCACACCGATGGATAAGGCCAAAGCAATTAGTGCTGGCATGATATATCCCCTTGGTAAAGGTGCTATTCGGTTTGGTTTTCTGAAGAATGCAAGGCAGGACTGTCCTCAGACCTGCTCGCCGCTCATCTAGAACGCGTAGTGGGCGCTCACGACGAACCCGCCGCCAAAACCGAGCTTGGGGCCTGGGGTGCCGTTGAAGGTATTCGCGCCCGCATTCGTGTAGGCCACCGCGGCCGTGAACTGCTTGCTGGCGAAGTACGCAACGTGCACGTTGTAGTAGTCGGCATCCTGGTATTTGGTGCTGCCCGTGCCGTACGATGGACCCGTCCGGTACTCAACACCGATGCCGAGCCAGCTGGTCGGAATCACGTCGATGTTGCCATAGTAGATCATGTCGCGTTCTTTATTGAAGCCGATCGCGCCGGTCACCTGTTCCTGCGTCGACTGCGCTCCGGCGGAGAACAGCACGGTCACTGGCAGCTGGGTGACGAGCTTGGTGGCGACCAGGTAGTAGTCGTACCCGTCGCTCTTGGTGGTGCCGCTGACGGGGAATGTGGTGTTCTTATGCTTCACGCCGAGCGAGACGGCGGGGACCCACGTCGAACCACCGGCGTTCTCGTTCACGACGAGAAGCTTGGCGCCGAAGGTATTCTTGTGGATGTTCAGCACCTTATCAATAGCAAGGGTCTCGAACCCGTACGACACCTCGACCCGCTTGCCAAAGGACGTCGCCATCCCGTACGTGGTCCAGTCGATCTTGGAATCGGTCAGGCCCACGTACCACATGCCGACAGCGGGCTTGGCGACGAACGAGTCCGCCGTGGGGGTTCCAGCCAGGTAGGCCAGCGGGTTGAAGGCGATGCCGCCGACGCCATCGAGACCAACCAGTGGCGCTCCGGCGTGAGCCGCGCCGCTAGACAGGAAGGCCAGCACACCCACAGCGGTCATGGATGTTCTCTTTATCAGGCCGGTGAGGCTATCTGCCTTGGCCGGGAACTTGGCTTCGGTGCAAAGTGCTTTGAGAGAGGGGAAGGCCATTAGGATCTCCTTGTGAAAATGAGGGGGGTGGAATAGCGGAGATGGCATCGGGCCTTTTCAGACACAAATTGGCCCGGCGCCACAGGGACGACCAATGGAATTTGGGATGTCTTACTAGTTACGGATTTGGGAGGAGGCGATCCTCCACCCGGAGGCCAGGGGTGAGCTGGCTCACCGCCCGGCCCTCAGGGAAGGGATCTAGAGAGGATCTGCTGGGAGTTGGATTGGGCTTATCGCGAACTTGCGGAAATCACAGAAACCTACCCACCCCCCACAAGAGGGAAAAGAGCCAGGGTGTTGCCTTCCTGTAGAAGTTGGTCAAGGGACGCGTGCTCCCCATTCACCATGACGATTCCCATCTCGCCCAGCCGAAAACCCAGGCTCAGAATCACCGTTCGACAGTCGGTACTCGGGGGCAACTCATACTTTTCCTCCTTGAACCGGCCATTCCGGAAATGGGCAAAAAGCTTGATCGTGATGGTGATGGAATCCACGCTAGAAATTCCAGAAGGCGTCGATTTCCTCATCCGTGAAATCCCACACGGCCTGGTGCGGTGCGACTGGGTTGGTTTTGAAGAATTCCGGCAACCGGTCGTGGGCGCTGGTCAACCCGGCGGCGAGGTTGAAATTCCGTTCGGTCTTCAGGATGTTCTTCCCCAGGGAGACCACATCGTCACCGGTCAGCTCTGCGCCGTAGCGGGCGTTGAGCATGTCGATCAGGGCCGGCAGGCACTCGGGAATGTCCAGGGCGGGGAAAGCGATGAAGATGCACATGCCGGTGGAATCGATGGCAGCGGTGGCAATCTGCAGGTTCCGGGAAAGCTCCACTTGGCCGTCCTTTTTCAAGGGATCCACCTGGCCACCCACATTGAGGATGTTCGTGGCGATGGTATAGCCGGCGGTATGATCCGCACCCATGGGGCTGGTGCAGTAGGTGATGCCGATTCCCTTCACCGAACGGGGATCGTAAGCGGGAATGCCCTGGTTCTTTACCACGGGAACCTTGGTCATGCTGTAGGTACGTCCGACGGATCCTGCACCTGAACCGATGATCCGGCCGAGGGGCGTTCCCTTCCCGATCTCATCGCGGAGGATGCGGACCACCTCCTTGCCATCGCCAAAGGGCAGGATGCCAGCTTCCATGGCCACCCCGAAGGCCACGGCGGTCTCGATGGAATCAATGCCGATGTCATCCATGATGCTGTCGGCCATGGCGATATCATCGAGATCCTTGATGCAGCAGTTGGCACCGAAGCCCCAGATGGTCTCGTATTCGAAACCGGACGTCAGGTAGTTGCCGTCTTTGTCGTTGTAGACCTGGGAACACTGAATGACGCAGCCAGCATGGCAACCGTGCCTGGGCTTGCCTCCCCGGGCCACGATGGTGTCATGCATGGTTTCCCCGGAGATGAGGTCGTGACCTTCGAACTGGCCATCGGTGAAATTCCGGGTCGGCAGGCCGCCCGCTTCATTGAGGATATTGACGAGGATGTTCGTGCCATAGGTAGGCAGGCCCTGTCCGCTCACGGGATGGTCCATCATCGCCTTCGTGAAAATGCGGGATGCGGCCTTGAACTTCTCGGGATCCGCGATCGTGATGCCGGGCGCCCCCTCATCATCGATGGCGATGAACTTGATCCGCTTGGAGCCCATGACGGCGCCCAGGCCCCCGCGGCCATGACTGCGGAGCTTCCCAGAAGGGTCCTTGACCGACATGTTCGCGGCTGTGAGCAGCTTCTCGCCAGCAGGGCCGATGCAGATCACCCCCGTCTTCTTGCCGAGGAGCGACTGGATGGCCTCGACGACGGCAAAATTACCTAAGCCCAGGAGTCCGCGTTCTTCCTGGAGGGTCACGCCGTTCTTGTCCAGCACCAGGGAGTACCAATTGTCGGTTGTGGGCATGCCTTCGATGATCAGGGCCTGGATTCCAAGGCGCGCGAACATCTGGGCAGCCGTGCCACCAACATTGCTTTCCTTGATTCCGCCGGTCAGCGGGCTTTTCGCACCCGCCGAGAGGCGGCCCGAGTTGGAAGCTGCGGTTCCAGACAGCAGGCCTGGCGCGAACACCAGCTTGTTATAAGGGCCAAGGGGATGGCAGGTGGGCTCGACTTCCTTCGCCACGATGGTCGAAGTGAGGGCCCGACCGCCGAGCCCAGCCCATTCAATAGGGGCAGTCTCCACTGAAGTGGTTAAGTCGGTCATGTTCACGCGCAGAATCTTGTCCATTGAGTTGCTCTCCAGGAAGGGGGTTGTTGTTGTCGCTCGAAAGAGGCAGGGGGCATGCCAAAATTCAAGCCGGGAGTGGCATACGAGATATGGCTATCCGAGAAGAGCTCCCTTGCTATTCTCAATTATGAAAAATAAGCTATTAATTCTTTATAATTGTGTTATGAGACAAAACAATGTCTTGTTCAAACGTGATACATCTTGATTTTTTTTGGTCAATTTTGTACCAATAAAGCACAAGATTAAACAAATCCATCGAATGGCTCGGCCTCTGGAGTGGACATGAATCGTTACAAATTGACCACTGCCACTGAAAAGTGGGTGATTTGGGATCGGTTCGTCAGGAGTGGGATCATCGAACCAGGCACGGTGGGGCCAGATCTGGAGGCCTCCTGGCGGCGTTGCCGAGCTGCGGGAGTCGACCCACTGGCCGATCGATCCACGGTGACGCTGGGTTCCGCTGCCTTCGCCGCACTGGCTGAACGCAAACACGACCTCATCCGAGCGGCCAAACCATTCATGGAGAACCTGCACCGCTTGGTAGCCGGTTCGAGCTTTGTGGTGCTGTTGTTCGATGAGCAGGGCTATCTGCTGGAGGCTGTCGGGAACACGGACCGGATCCTTGCCTCCCAAGACCTAAACCTGAACAAGGGCGCCCTCTGGGCCGAGGCGGAAGTGGGAACGAATGGAGCCGGGACGACGCTCGTTCTGGGGCGTCCCTTCCAGGTTTCAGGGGCGGAGCACTACTGCCGAAAGCACCACCGATGGACCTGCTCCGGTGCCCCGATCCTCGATCCCCTGGGAAAGACCATCGGTCTGCTGGACATGACGGGTCCCGTGGATGCCATGCACATCCACACGCTTGGACTGGTGATGGCCGCCGTGGAGGCCATCCAGCATGAGCTTGAGCTGCGTCAGAAGAACCAGGAACTCACCTTGCTCAACAACCGGTTTGCCAACATCCTCCAGAAAGTCACGGACGGAATCGTCGTACTGGAAGTCGATGGGACCATCAGCCAGATCAATCCAGTGGCTGAGCGCCTGTTGGCGGTCTCGAGCCAGCAGGCGACTGGCAAGCCGGTCAAGGAACTGATCCGAGACCTGGGTCCAGTCCGCGAACTCCTGGATTGGGGGAGAGAATTCCTGGATCGGGAGTTGGAACTGAAATCTGGAAGGGGCGTCATTCAGTGCATCGCCAGCGGCAAGCCCATCCTGGATGAAGGCGGAGTAATCAAAGGGGCGGTGCTCTTTGTGAACCCCATCAACAAGCTCAAGCTCCTCATCAACCGGTTCAGCGGCGCCCAGGCCACCTTCCGTTTCGAGGACATTCTGGGGCAGGGTGAGGGCCTCCGGCGTGCGGTCCAACTTGGGCAGTTGGCCTCGATGAATGAAAGCAACGTCCTGCTTACAGGAGAAAGCGGCACCGGCAAGGAGATGTTCGCCCACTCCATCCACAACCAGTCCGAACGTCGCCTCGGACCCTTCGTCGCCGTGAATTGCGGCGCCATCCCCCGTGAACTCATCGCAAGCGAACTGTTCGGCTACCAGGATGGGGCCTTCACGGGGGCCTCCCGCGGTGGCCGCCCCGGGAAATTCGAACTCGCTAGCGGCGGAACCCTTTTCCTCGATGAGATCGGTGACATGCCTCTGGAGCAGCAGATCTCCCTGTTAAGGGTGCTCCAGGACCGTACCATCACGCGGCTTGGAGGAGATCGCCCCTTCGTCGTGGATGTCAGGATCATCTGTGCCACACACAAGGATCTTCGGGAGGAGGTGCGCAAGGGGACTTTTCGCCAGGACCTCTACTACCGCCTGAACGTCGCGATGATTAAACTCCCCCCTTTGAGAGATCATTCAGAGGACATTCCAGAGTTGCTGAGTGCGTTCATACAGAAGTTCGCGACTCACAAGGGGGGCAAGCCATGGTCGGTGGATCCGCTCGTCATCCCCGCGATGCAAGGGTATCCCTGGCCCGGCAACATCCGGGAGTTCCAGAATGTGGTCGAGCGGATGGTCCATTCGGCGAAAGGCACGGTCATCGCCCTGGAGGAGGTGCCTGAGGAAGTTCTGCAGGGAATGGAGCCGCCATCCTTGGTGCCTGCCCCGGCGCTGCTTGTCCCTGCAGCAAGGCCGGCCAATGGGAACCTTCGGGAACACCTAAAGGAAGAGGAACGTGAGAACATCCAGACCTGCCTGCGAGCCAGCCGCGGAAACATATCCAAGGCCGCGCAGGAACTTGGGATGGCGCGGAACACCCTGTACCGCAAAATCCAACAGCTCGGGCTCTGAGTTGCAGACTTGACCAGGCCCACCACCTGCGGGACCTCGCCCTGGACACCTTCACCACCCGCCCCGAGGTGGCCCACATCCAGACCAGCCTCATCTTCGAATGCGCCAAAGGCAAGGTCATGCCGAACTACCGGAGACCGACGGGCTGAGAGCCCAACCAGCCACCCGGCGGTTGGGCATGGGCATGGCGCCTTCGCATTCTATCTGTAGACCGGAATTCCATCAGGCGCGCAGCTCCCCTAGGAAAATCCTCCGACCAGTGTCCAGATCGACCACGGGCATCTCGGCGATGGCTGCCAGACGGGCAGGACCGCTCAAGCGGTTCATGCGACCCAGGTCGTCCCGGGATTCCCGGAAGCGGCTGTCCCGGAAGCCCTCCTCGGGGGTCAGAGTCAGGAACGAGGATGCCAGTTCCTTGATCACGAAATAGGCGTTGTTGCCGGCCTCGTTGCAACCCACGAACGCGTAACCCTTTTCTTCGCCCAGGCGGCAGAGCGCGGGGAGCGAGGCCCCGAAGTAGAGCCAGGAAGGATGGGCCTGCTGCCGCGTGAAATCCGGCGCATAAGGAACGGTGACGGCCCGTCTGGAACCGAACACGGCGTTGTACTCCGCCACGACGATCTGGGGTTGGACGCAGGTGATGGCCCGCCAGACCCAATAATCGTTGCCATCGATATCGACGCTCAGGAGACCGATCCTCCCGGAGAAACCGGCGCCCAGGATCACATCGTTGATGTTTTCGGCGGTGATGAAGGCGCTGCGGATCTCGAGATCATAGAGCATGGGCAGGCCCTGCGCCACGACCACCGCATCCAGATCGGGCCGGCCATCGATGATCAGCCCCCGCCACTTGTCCTGCACCAGGAGGAAGCGCGTATTGGCTTCGGTGTAATCCTCCACGCCGAATTCCACGAAGCTCGGGATGGCGGGGAGGTGGCTGGTGAGGTACTGGAGGATGCCGTCATCCCCGAACTGGGAGTAGACCTTGAACTCGGCCTCCCGGATCGGCGTGCGGGGCGGTAGCGCGCGGACCCGCCGAGCCTCGGCGGCGCCGGCCAGTTCGAGGGTCGCCACCACTTGGCGGCGGAGGGCCACGATGTCGGCCCTGAGGCGCGGAAGGCCGTGCCTGCGGCGGCTGGAACGCAGACGATCCAGCGGACTGAGGAGGTTCTTGATCCATTCGCTCATGGGATCAGCGAGACGCAATCTTCGGCATGCATACTCCAAAGGTGGAAGACATTGACTTCAGTGTACCGGGAATTCAAACGCCCATTTTGATCAGGGCAATACTTGATCGCCAACAAGCGGGTGCAAGACCCTCACGAGATTCCTCGATCCGAGGGCTGAAAGCCGTTCAGTGGCTAGTCGCTGATGACTCGCTCGATGCGGCGATCCGGCACGAGCCAGATGAGGGCCACCACCCAGTAGAGGCCGAACCCCACCCAGCGGTTGGCGAAGGACAGCAGGATCGCGACGGCGTAGATCGCGATGGACAGCTTCCCCTTGAAATCGCTGCCCACGGCGGTCTCCAGCGCGGAGCCTGACCTGTGATAGTAGATGAGGCATTGGCTCAGCAGGTAGTAGGCTAGGCCAGCCATGAACAACACGGCGCCGTAGAGGGCCACGGGTCGCGCGGCGAAATGATTCTCCCCCATCCAGGCGGTGGCGAAGGGCACCAGGGACAGCCAGAACAGCAGGTGTGTGTTGGCCCACAGAATTGGCCCGTTCACCTTCTTCACGGCGTGCAGCAGGTGGTGGTGGTTGTTCCAGTAGATGGCGAGGTAGATGAAGCTCAGCGCGTAGCTCACGAAGGTCGGCAGCAGCGCGCCCAGGGCCGCGAAGGTATCGCCGTGGGGCACCTTCAGCTCCAGCACCATGATGGTGATGAGGATGGCCAGCACCCCGTCGCTGAAGGCCTCGAGTCGGTTCTTGCCCATGGGTGACCTCGGTGGGCGATTGTTCCATGACCGCGCCAGCCTGGGTCAAGCGTTCATGAATTGGGCCGCCAGGCCCTGAAGCGCGTTCAAGCCACGGAGAATGGCGATGGTGAAACTCAGGGCTGACGCGCCGCCCCCAGGGCCCGATCGGCCAGGCGCCCCAGATCGCCGCTGCCCTGGCTGTTGGCCAGGTTCTTCGCGAGGGCCACGAGCATGGCTTCCTGGGCGACGGACGGCAGGTGCTCGAGGAGATCCGCGGCGGCGGCCACGGCCAGGAGCTGGTGGGCATGGTTGAAGGTGGGGTCGTTGAGGGTGGCGGCCTCGGCCAGGGCCCGCAGGGCGGCCTCTTCCTGCCCGGCCCGCACCAGCCCCTGGGCCTGGCCCATGGCGAGGGTGGGTTCAAGGTCCAGCACGGCGTCCAGCAGGCCGTCTGCCGACGGTGCCGCCACCGCTGCCGGCTGCACGCGATCCTCGGGCTCGTCCGTGGGGAAGAGGTTCACCAGGGCCGCGGCCTGGCACCAGACTCGCGGATCCGTGGGTCTGCTGCGGGCGAGGCTGGCCAGGTAGGCGAAGGTCCAGGCGGTCTTGCCCTCCAGATCGCGCCGGGCATCCAGCTGCTTTTCGGAGGCCCCCAGCACCAGAGCCGCCAGGGTATCCCCGGCCCCCTGCCCGGCCCTGAGACGCTCCGCGAGGCGGTCCAGCAGCGCTACCAGACCCAGATCGCAGAGGTCTCGCACCTGGGCTTGGAGGGCGGCGGAATCGAGGGTGGACCGGAGCCAAGGTACCGAGAGGTCGGTACCCACCAGCCGTTTGGCAGCCCGGCGGGCCCAGAACGTATCCTCCGTGGTGGCCGCCACCCAGGCCGCCAGGCCGAACAGGCGCCGGCCGGTGGCCTTGGGCCATTCCAGCCGTTCCTGCAGGTCCGCCAGATCACAGATCAGCACGGTCTTGTGGCCCACGTTGGCCATGTCCAGTTCGGTCAGTGATCTGAGCCGCTGAAAGTCCCCAGCTCCCGGCAACTCGAAGCCCTGGGCTTCCGCGTAGGCCAGGCCCGGCCGGCGCGACTGGATGAAGTCCTCCAGGTTCCGCCAGCTGCCGCTGCCCTTGGCCGCCAGCACCTGGGCCAGCGCCTGGGGAGACCGCCGGCCCTCATGGGCAGCCATATGCAAGCAGATGGCCAGAGCCCGCAGGAAGCTCGGTTCCTCCAGCAGGGGCTGCACCCTTAGCACCGCCCTCAGGCCCAGCAGGCCATGGGGCACATGGGGCTGGTAGGCCTCCCAGTCGATGCGCGGCACCAGTGTTTTCACCGCCTCGCGGATCGCGTCCCGCACACCGTAAGGCTGGGAAACCCGTTCCGCAAAGACAGGAAAGAAATTGTCTGTGGGGATTCCCAGTTCCTGCTGCCAGCGCGCTTCAGTGGACATGGCGCACCAATTTTTGAAAGGACAAGAGATCACCGCCAAGTCGCCAAGACGCCAAGGGAAAACGCCAAGACTGCATTTCTTGGCGTTCTTGGCGTCTTGGTGGTGAGGTTTTTCTTCTCACAACCGACATCAGGATCCCTCCAGTGGCAGGCCCCAGGCCTGGGCCACAAGGGTGGCCCAATGGTGGTTCCAGGCCCGCTTCCACACGAGACTGCCCTCCTTCATGTCCGAGGCCAGGAGGCGCTGGTGGAGTTCCCCGCGCAGGGTCTCCGCGGCGGATCCCAGGGCAGCCTCGGCGAGGGCCAGCAGGGCGGCCCGGGCCGCCCGCTCCTGATCGTGGTGGGCCAGGTAGCCCGCGGCCTCTGGTGAGGGTGCCGAGGCCCGGCAGCGCTGCCAGGCCTCGTAGGCGGCCTTGGCGATTGGGTCCCCGTGCAGTGGTGCATTCACCTGCTCCCAGCCCCTGCCCACTTCCAGTTCGGGCCCGGCGCGAAGAAGGGCCTCCCGCAGCTTGAGGGCCTTGGCCACGTCCCGATCGAAGTGCTTGAGCGCCACGAAGGTGCGCGGCTTCTCCCGCTTCTCCCGCCGGTCGAAGAAGGCGTTCAAGGCCGAGACCACCAGATCCATGGGCACGCCCGCGGACTCCCAGGCCAGCACCTGCCGGTAATCGTCCGTGGACAGCAGGCCCGCACGGCCCCAGGCCCGGAAGGCCCACTCCCGCTCCAGCCAATCCTTCTCCTCGCGGGTGTAGATCATCACTTCGGCGCCGGGCTTTCCGGCACCAGCCAGGTGCCATCCTTCAGGTGCAGGGCGCCGTTCTCCCAGGCCAGGACCTCTTCGGGGACGATCTGGGCCTTTCCGAAGCCGCGGAGGCGGAAGTTCCCCGAGCCCAGGGGGTGGCCGTTGCGATCCCACGCTGCCAGTTGCCAGAGCGTGCCCTGGTGCTCGCCCACCTTGAGAAAGACGCCCTGCTTCCCCTGGCCGCCCCAGGCCGCTGCCAGGGGCACCGAGGGCGGCCTTGTGGGAGTTCTTCCGCACCCGACGAGTCCTGCCATGTAGATCGTTGTCACTACCAGAGTTTTCGAACGTGAAGCCATGCCGACATTCTACCGGTAGACTGGACCGATGAGGGGGGCCCGGTCCTGATCCGCGAACAGATCCGCTACAAGAGCCGCAAGGAGATCGACAAGCTACGCGAGGCCTGCCGCGTGGCGGCCAATGCCCTGCGCATCGCCGCCCGGGCCGCCCGGCCCGGCGTGAGCCTGCTGGACCTCGACCGGATCGCGGAGACCTACATCCGCCAGCAGGGCGCCACTCCCAGCTTCAAGGGCTACCACGGCTTCCCGGGCACGCTCTGCACCTCGGTGAACGACCGGGTGGTGCATGGCATCCCCTCGAAATACGTGCTGCAGGAAGGTGATGTCATCGCCATCGACTGCGGCGCCAAGCTGGACGGCTTCCATGGCGACACGTGCCTCACAGTGGGCGTTGGACAGATCAGCGAAGCGGCCCGGATGCTCATCCAGACGGCCCAGCTGGCGATGTACGTGGGCATCGAGCACTGCCGGCCCGGCCTGCGCCTAGGTGACATGGCCACGGCCGTGCAGACCTTCGCCGAGGAGCGGGGCTACTCCGTGGTGCGCGAATACATCGGCCATGGGCTGGGGCGCGACCTACACGAGGATCCCCAGGTGGTCTTCGCCGAGCAGAAGCCCGGCACAGGCTTCCGCATGGAGCCGGGCATGACCATCACCATCGAGCCCATCCTGAACACCGGCAGCCACAGGTGCCTGGTGGAAGCCGATGGCTGGACCGTGCGAACCAAGGACGGTGGCCTCTCCGCCCAGTTCGAGCACGATATCGCCATCACGCGCAACGGCCCCGAGATCCTCAGCATCCCGGATGCGGAGTACGAACTGGAAGACGGTTTGTAAAGGCCCGGCAGGGAAAAAACCCCTGTCATGGGGTCAAAGTGGATTTGGCCCTCCACAAGGAACTTGAACTGTGCTAAGATTGGCCATGGAACGCAGTCCGCGCATGCATCTCGGCGTCCCGGCAGATCACTCCGCCGGTTGGATGTCACTGGGCCCCCTGCGCATCAAACCGATCAAATAAAATCCGGAGCCACTGATGGAGAGGCCGCGCCCCATCCAGACCCAAGGTCTATACGATCCCTCCCAGGAGCATGATTCCTGCGGCTTCGGGTTCGTGGTTGACACCCAGGGTCGCCCCTCCCACGACATCGTCCGCAAGGCCCTGCAGGTGCTGTGCAATCTTGAGCACCGCGGCGCCTCGGGCAGCGAGAAATCCACCGGGGATGGCGCCGGCATCCTCACCCAGATTCCCCACGACTTCCTGGCCTCCCGCTGCCGCCCCATGGGGCTCGAGCTGCCTACCCCCGGCGACTACGGGGTGGGCATGCTCTTCCTCCCCCCGGACGACCGTAACCGGCACGCCTGCGAGCAGATCCTCGAGGAGGTCGTCCAGGGCGAAGATCAGCGGGTACTCGGGTGGCGGGACGTGCCCACGGACAACGCCCACCTGGGCGTTTCGGCCCGGGCCAGCCAGCCGGTCATCCGCCAGATCTTCATTGGCCGTGGGCCAGGGACCGCCGCCGGGGATGCCTTCGAACGCAAGCTCTACGTGATCCGCCGCCTGGCCGAAAAAAAGGTGTCCCGTTCAGTGCTGCCGGGCCGGGGTTATTTCTATCTCTCCAGCCTGTCCTGCCGGACGATCGTTTACAAAGGAATGCTGAACTCCGAGCAGCTCGGCACGTTCTACCCCGACCTGGGCGAAGAAACCTTCGTGTCCGGGCTTGGCATGGTCCACTCCCGGTTCTCGACCAATACCTTCCCCAGCTGGTCCCGGGCCCATCCCTACCGCTACATCTCCCACAACGGCGAGATCAACACCCTGCGTGGCAACGTGAACTGGATGGAGGGCCGGCAACGGCTCTTCGCCTCCAAGATCCTCGGCGAGGATCTCCAGAAAGTCCTGCCGGTCATCGATCTCGACGGCTCAGACTCCTCCATGTTCGACAACGTGCTGGAGCTGCTCTACATGGCGGGCCGGTCCCTGCCCCACGCGCTGATGATGATGGTGCCCGAGCCCTGGAGCCGGCACGAATCCATGAGCCCGCTCCGGAAGGCCTTCTACGAGTACCACTCCTGCATGATGGAGCCCTGGGATGGTCCCGCCTCCATCGCCTTCACGGATGGCACGCGCATCGGCGCCATCCTCGACCGCAACGGCCTCCGCCCGGCCCGCTGGATCCTCACCAAGGACGGCCTCGTGGTCATGGCCAGCGAGACCGGCGTCCTGGACATCCCGGCGGAAAAGATCCTCCAGAAGGGCCGCGTGCAGCCGGGGCGCATGTTCCTCGTGGACACCAAGCTGGGGCGCATCGTCCCGGACGACGAGATCAAGGACCAGCTGGCCTCGGCCGAACCCTACGCCCAGTGGGTGAAGGAAAACCTCGTCCGCATCGATGACCTGCCCGAGCCGCCCAGGGTCAACGAACCGGACCATGAAACCGTGCTGCGCCGGCAGGAAACCTTCGGATACACCCTCGAAGACGTGAACATGATCGTGAACCCTATGGCCGCGGATGGGGCGGAACCCATCGGCAGCATGGGCTCGGACATCCCGCTGGCCGTCCTTTCCGAAAAACCGCAGCTCCTGTACGACTACTTCAAGCAGCTCTTCGCCCAGGTCACCAACCCGCCAGTAGATGCCGACCGCGAGAGCATCGTCCTGGCCGTGGACACGGCCATCGGCCCCGAGGGCAACCTGCTGGAGCCCACGGCGGAATCGGCCCTTCACTTCGAGCTGCACACGCCCGTCCTCTTGAACCGTGAGCTGGAGAAGATCCGCGGCCTGAACGGCGGGCCTGGCTCCCGGGGTTTCCGCTCCATCACTTTGCCCATGCTCTTCAAGGCGGATGCGGGGGGCAAGGGGCTCCGCAAGGCCATCGAGGACCTGCGGCGGCAGTGCAGCGAAGCCATCGCCGAAGGCCACAACATCCTCATCCTGTCGGATCGGGGCCATGACGCCACGGATGCGCCCATCCCCGCCCTGCTGGGCATCGCCGCCATCCAGCACCACCTCCTGAGGGCCGGTGACCGCGAGCGAGTCTGCCTCGTCCTGGAATCGGGCGAGCCGCGGGAAGTCCACCACTTCTGCACCCTCATCGGCTATGGCGCCAGCGCCATCAACCCCTACCTGGCCTTCGAAACCATCCACGACCAGCTCCGGCAGGGGATGCTTTCCGGCGAGGCCAAGGCGGCGGAAAAGCGCTATGTCAAGGCCGTCAACAAGGGCATCGTGAAGGTCATGTCCAAGATGGGCATTTCCGCCGTGCAGAGCTACCATGGCGCCCAGATCTTCGAGGCTCTGGGCCTCAGCCAGGACTTCGTCGACGAGTACTTCTCGGGCACCCCGACCCGCATCGGCGGCGTGGGCATCGACGTGATCGCCAAGGAGGTCTCCCTCCGCCACGATCAGGCCTATCCCGAACGCCCGGCGGATGCCCCCGCCCTCAGCTCCGGCGGCCGCTACAAGTACCGCCGAGATGGCGAGGCCCACCTCAACTCCCCCGAAGCCATCCACCTGCTCCAGTCCGCCTGCCGCACCGGTGACTACAAGCTCTTCAAGCGCTACACCGAGCTCATCGACCACCCCGGGAAGCAGCCCATCACCCTCCGGGGCCTGCTGGATTTCCGTTCGCAGATCCGGCCCGTCCCCCTGGACGAGGTCGAACCCATCGAGTCCATCCTGGCTCGCTTCAAGACCGGCGCCATGTCGTACGGCTCCATCAGCCAGGAGGCCCACGAGGCCCTGGCCATCGCCATGAACCGCATCGGCGGCAAGAGCAACACCGGCGAGGGGGGCGAGGATCCGGCCCGCTACGAGCGCATGGCCAACGGCGATTCCAAGAACAGCGCCATTAAGCAGGTGGCCTCCGGCCGCTTCGGCGTCACCAGCCAGTACCTGGTGGAAGCCCGGGAGATCCAGATCAAGATGGCCCAGGGCGCCAAGCCCGGCGAAGGCGGCCAGCTGCCTGGCCCCAAGGTCTATCCCTGGATCGCCAAGGTGCGCCACGCCACCCCCGGCGTGGGCCTGATCTCCCCGCCGCCCCACCACGACATCTACTCCATCGAGGATCTGGCCCAGCTCATTCATGATCTGAAGAATGCCAACCCGGGCGCGCGCATCAGCGTGAAGCTGGTGTCCGAAAGCGGCGTGGGAACCATCGCCGCCGGGGTCGCCAAGGCCCATGCCGACGTCATCCTCATCAGCGGTTTCGATGGCGGCACCGGCGCCGCCTCCCTGACGAGCATCCGCCACGCCGGCGCCCCCTGGGAGCTGGGCCTGGCCGAAGCCCAGCAGGTGCTGGTGATGAACAACCTGCGGAGCCGCGTGGTGCTCGAGGCCGACGGTCAGCTCAAGTCCGGCCGGGACGTCATCGTGGCCGCCCTGCTGGGAGCCGAGGAATTCGGCTTCGCCACGGGTGCCTTGCTGGCCTTGGGCTGCGTCATGATGCGGGCCTGTCACAAGAACACCTGCCCGGTGGGCGTGGCCACCCAGGACCCGGAGCTGCGCAAGCGCTTCGACGGGGACCCTCAGCACGTGGTGAACTTCATGCGCTTCATCGCCATGGAGGTCCGCGAGCTGATGGCCCAGTTGGGCTACCGCCAGTTCTACAAGCTGGTGGGCCGCAGCGAGCATCTGGAGATGCGCCGCGGCGTCGACCACTGGAAGGCCCGGACCCTCGACTTCACCCGCATGCTGTGGAAGCCCTCTGTGTCCCGGGACATCAAGCGGACCTTCCGGGTGAGCCAGGACCACGGCCTGGACAAGGCCCTGGACGCCACCACCCTCCTTCCCCTATGCCGACCGGCCATCGAGTCCCGCACGCCGGTTTCCGCCACCCTGCCCATCTCCAACGTCAACCGGACGGTGGGGACCATGCTGGGCAGCGAGATCACCCGCCGCTGGGGCGCGGGAGGCCTGCCGGATGACACCATCCGGCTGCAGTTCCAGGGTTCCGCCGGGCAGAGCTTCGGGGCCTTCATCCCCAAGGGCCTGACCCTCTCGCTCGAAGGGGATGCCAACGACTACCTGGGCAAGGGCCTGTCGGGCGGGCGCATCGCGGTCTTCCCGCCCCGCACGTCCACCTTCGTGCCCGAGGAGAACGTCGTCATCGGCAATGTGGCCTGCTACGGCGCCACCGCTGGCGAGGCCTTCATCCGTGGCCTGGCGGGCGAGCGCTTCTGCGTCCGCAACTCCGGCGCCACGGCGGTGGTCGAGGGCATCGGGGATCACGGTTGCGAGTACATGACCGGCGGCGAAGTGGTCATCCTCGGCCGGGCGGGCCGCAACTTCGGCGCCGGCATGTCCGGCGGCGTGGCCTGGGTGCTGGACGAAACGGGAGACTTCCCCGCCCGCTCCAACCTGGACCTGGTGGGCATGGGCCCCATCGAGGATCCCCTCGAAGCCGAACACCTGAAGGACCTCATCACCCGGCACGCCACGGCCACCCAGAGCAAGCGGGCCATCACGATCCTGCATGATTGGGTGGTGTGGCTCCCCCGCTTCGTCCGCGTCATGCCCCATGACTACGAACGGGTCCTGGAAAGCCAGGCGCGCATGCGGGAGAAGGGCCTTTCAGAGGATGAAGCCGTGCTGGCGGCCTTCGAAGAGAATGCGCGGAGCCTTTCCCGCGCGGACGGAAACTAGGGGCTGACATGGGAAAAAGCACCGGCTTCATCGACTACCAGCGTGAACTCCCCGAGGACCGCTCGCCCCTAGAGCGCATCAAGGACTGGAACGAGTCCCACCCCCGGGTGCCGGACGAGCTGCTCCAGCGTCAGGGTGCCCGCTGCATGGACTGCGGCACCCCCTTCTGCCATACGGGCAAGCTCATGGGCGGCATGGCTTCGGGCTGCCCCCTGAACAACCTCATCCCCGACTGGAATGACCTGGTCTACCGGGGCCAGTGGCAACGGGCCCTCCGCCGTCTCCTCCGCACGAACAACTTCCCCGAGTTCACCGGGCGGGTTTGCCCAGCCCCCTGCGAAGGCTCCTGCACGGTGGGCCTCGGTGGGGATCCAGTGACCATCAAATCCATCGAGGTCTCCATCATCGACAAGGCCTTCGAGGAAGGCTGGATCGGGCCGGAGGTTCCCCAGGTTCTCACTGGCAAAAAGGTGGCCATCGTGGGTTCTGGCCCCGCAGGCCTCGCCTGCGCCGCCCAGCTCAACCGGGCGGGCCACACGGTGACCGTGTTCGAGCGGGCGGACCGCATCGGCGGCCTGCTGATGTACGGCATCCCCAACATGAAGCTCGACAAGCGGCTGGTGGATCGGCGGGTGGGCCTCATGGCCCGGAACGGCGTCCGCTTCGTCACCGGGGTGGAGATCGGCCGGAACATCTCCACGGAGAGCCTGCTGAATGACTACCACGCCACGGTGCTTTGCTGCGGCTCCACTCTGCCCCGGGATCTCGATATCGAAGGCCGCCAGCTCCAGGGCGTCCATCAGGCCATGGATTTCCTCACCCTCAATACCAAGAGCCTGCTGGACAGCGCCCACGCCGATGGCGCCTACATTTCCGCCAAGGGCAAGCATGTGGTGGTCATCGGCGGCGGCGACACCGGGACCGACTGCATCGGCACGGCCCTCCGGCACGGGGCGAAATCGGTCACCCAGCTGGAGATTCTGCCCCAGCCCCCGGAGCAGCGCTCCCTGGACAATCCCTGGCCCCAGTGGCCCAAGGTACGCTCCATGGACTACGGCCAGGAGGAGGCCGCCGCCGTCCAGGGCTGCGACCCCCGTATCTACGGCACCCAGACCCAGCGTTTCACTGGCGAAGCCGGTGCCCTGAAGGAGGTCCACACCGTGGGGCTCAAGTGGGCTCGCAGCCCCGAAGGCCGGATGCACCACGAAGAGCTGCCGGACAGCCAACGAGTCATTCCTGCGGACCTGGTCCTGCTGGCCCTGGGCTTCGTGGGCCCCGAACGCACAGGCCCCATCACCGAGCTGGGCCTGAAGCTCGACGGCCGCGGCAACGTGGTGGCCGATGGCCAGCGCATGACCAGCGTGCCCGGGGTCTTCGCCGCGGGGGACATGGTCCGCGGCCAGTCCCTGGTGGTCTGGGCGATCCACGAGGGCCGCAACACGGCCCGCAGCGTGGACCGCTACCTCATGTACGGGAAGACCTACCTCCTGTAGGCTTACTTCTATGCCTGCAGTCCACTGTCCCGCCAAACTGAACCGCTTCCTCGCCGTCCTCGGACGGCGGGCGGATGGCTTCCACGATCTCGAGCTGATCACCACGGTGCTGGAGGGCGTGCCGGACCTCACGGACCGGCTGGAGGCGGAGCCTGCCACGACCCTTTCCCTGGCCATCGGCGGCCCCACCGGGGATGGCCTAGTGGCGGACGAATCCAACCTAGTGCTGAAGGCCTGGCGCCTCCTCGAGGAGGCGGCCGGACGGCCCCTGCCCGCGGCCCTGCGCCTGGAGAAGCGCATCCCCCACGGCGCCGGGCTTGGCGGCGGCAGCAGCGACGCGGCCGGCGCCCTGCGGCTGGGCAATCGGCTCTTCGCTCTCGGTCTTGGTGAGGACCAGCTGCTGCGCCTGGCGGCCCCCCTGGGCAGCGACGTGCCCCTGTTCCTCCTGGGCGGCACGATGCTGGGCCTGGGCCGGGGTGAGCGGGTCTTCCCCCTCCGGCCCATCCCCCTGGAACCCATCCTCCTGGTGCACCCGGGGTTGCATGTGGGTACCCCCAGCGTCTACCGGGCCCTGCACTATGTGGGCTACCCCTTCCCGGAGGCCCTGGCCGCCCAGCCTGAGGGTGTGCCCCCCCCCTGGCGCAACGATCTGACGGGCGCGGCCCTGTGGGTGTGCCCGCCCCTGGCGGAGGTGCGGGACGCCCTGCGCGACACCGGCGGCGAGCCCCTGCTCTGCGGCTCCGGCAGCTGCTGGGCCGCGCGGTATGCCACGGCCACGGAACGGGATGGGGCGGCGGCCACCCTTCGCGGCATCCACCCCCAATGGAAGGCTTGGGCGGTCTGAGCGGGAAGGAGACAACTCACAGGAATCCATCACTGGCTATTCACTTGCCGGGGCGAGTGATACGGTTGGTCTCCCACCCCCCATAGGCCTCCTTCAATCACAAGGACATGCATGGTCAGCCGCCGCACGTTTCTTACCGCAGCAGGTGCTGCGGTTGGGTGGCCCGGGGGCAGCTGGGCGCAGAAGCAGGATAGGTCCAGACCGAAGCCCGAAGGCGTCCTGGTCAACGATCTGCATTCGCAGCTCAACACCACCCGAGTGTTCCGAATCATGGAGCCCGACTCGGTGGATGCGGTGCGCTCTGCCTTCAAGCTGGCCCGGCTGGAAGGTCGCCCGCTCTGCATTGCCGGCGGCCGCCATGCCATGGGCGGACAGCAGTTCGTCACCGATGGCGTGCTCATCGACACCCGCAAGTTCGACAAGGTGCTCGCCTTCGACCCTGAGCGCGGCCGGATCGAGATCCAGTCAGGCATGCAGTGGACGCAACTGCACGGCCACCTGCTTTCCAGCCAGCACGGACGCAGGAAGCAGTGGGCTTTCGCACAGAAGCCGGTCGGCGCCGACCTGCTGACCATGGGCGGCTGCCTGTCGGCCAATATCCACGGCCGCGGCCTCGCGCTGCCGCCGTTCATTGGCGATATCGAGTCGTTCAAGCTGATCGACGCCAGCGGCGACATGCATCATTGCAGCCGCAGCGACAACCCAGAGTTGTTCCGACTGGCGATCGGTGGCTATGGGTTGTTCGGCTTCATCTACTCAGTCACGCTGCGTCTGGTACCGCGCCGCAAGCTCGAGCGCGTGGTCGAGCTGCGCACGCTCGACGGGCTCGCCGGCGCCTTCGCCGAGCGCATCAGCAATGGCTATCTCTACGGCGATTTCCATTACGCAATCGACAGCAAGTCGGACGACTTTCTGCGGCGCGGCGTTTTCGCCTGCGATCGGCCCCTGCCGGACAATACACCGATGCCGACGGCACGCAAGGCGCTCTCCGAGGCCGACCGGGTGGAGCGGATGCTCCTGGCGCATTCCGACAAGAGCGCAGCTCTCCAGCGAATTTTGAGTGACCACCGGGCCAGTAGCGGACAGGCCGGCTGGTCGGACGAGCAGCAGATGAGCCCCTACCCCTCCAACTACCACCGCGAGATCGACCTACGGCTACAGGCACCGAAAGGCAGCGAGATGATCGGCGAGTTCACCTGCGAACGGCATGCACTGGAGCCGTTCATGGGGGAGCTGCGTCAGTACGCGCTGCGGGAGCAGGTCGAGATCGTCGGCGGCAGCGTGCGCCTGATCGAACAGGACAAGGAAAGCTTCCTCGCATGGGCATGCAAGCCCTACGCTTGCGTCAGCCTGCACGCGCACATTGAGCACTCGACCCGAGGCCTGATCCGCGCCGGCGACCATTTCCGGCGGATGATCGACATCAGCCTGCGCCACGGGGGCAGCTGGTACCCGACCTACCACAAACACGCGCTGCGCAGACAAGTGGAAGCCGCCTACCCGCAGTTCTCCGATTTCCTCAAGCTCAAGCTCAAATATGATCCTGCAAACTTGTTTCAGAGCGACTGGTACCGGCACTACAAAAGCATGTTTTCCAGGTAGCAACCGCAGCGTCGGGAATTCAATGGCCCCATGCTGGCCTGGGCCTGGAACAGTGCCTGAAACCACCTGAGTACCGGACGACGCCCACTTGGGCCATTTCGCGTTCGGCGCGAGCACCCCGAACTAGTGAGCGGGCTCTAGGGGAAACCGCCATGGCCAAAGCAAAAAAGGCGGGCTGTCAGCCTCCCATGCTATCTATGAGATCTGAGGTCTCCATGTCCGGTCCAGCCCTCCGCATCCGCGGTCTCCGCAAGGCCTTCCCCAAAGTCATCGCCGTGGACGGCGTGGACCTGGAAGTGGCGCGGGGGGAGGTGTTCGGCCTGCTGGGCCCCAATGGCGCGGGCAAGACCACCACCCTGGAGATCATCGAGGGGCTCACCTCTGCGGATGCCGGCGAGATCGAGATCCTGGGCCTCACCTGGGAACGAAACGGACAGGAGATCCGCGCCCGCTTCGGCGTCCAGCTGCAGAGCACCAGCCTCTTCAACAAGATCACCCCCCGGGAGGCCCTGGACCTCTATGGCAGCTATTACCCGAAGCGCCGGGGCACCCAGGAGCTGCTGGAGCTGGTCCAGCTGGAGGAGAAGGCCGACGCCTTCCACGTCACCCTCAGCGGCGGCCAGCAGCAGCGGCTGGCCCTGGCCCTGGCCCTGGTGAACGATCCTGAGCTGGTGTTCCTGGACGAGCCCACCACGGGCCTCGATCCCCAGGCCCGCCGCAGCCTCTGGGACGTGGTGCGGCGCATGAAGGGCGAGGGCCGGACCGTGGTGCTGACCACCCACTACATGGACGAGGCCGAAGCCCTCTGCGACCGGCTGGCCATCATGGACCGTGGCCAGGTCATCGCCACCGGCACGCCGGCCTCGCTCATCTCGGACCTGGCCATGCCCAGCGTCGTCGAACTCACCTTCGAGGGCACCGCCCCGGATCCGGCGGCCTTCGCCACCCGTCTGGGCCAGGTGGTCGAACAGCGCTCTGACCTGTGGGAGATCCGCACTCCCGACCCCAAGGCCCTGCTGCCCAGATTGTTGGAGGCCGCCGAGGCGGTCGCCGTGCCCTTCCAGCAGGTCCACATCCGCCGCGCCACCCTGGAGGATGTGTTCCTGACGCGCACGGGCCGGAGCTTGAGGGAGTGACTAGGGCCTTCTTTCAAAGTGGGATGCGGTCGCGCAAGGGGCGCCGCCCAAGCGAGACAAGGAGAACGACGATGGCAATAGCGGCACTATTGACGAGGAGTTCGACGCAGTATCGCGCCTGGCGTCGCCCCTTGCCCTTCGGGACGTGGCCAGCCGCACCCCTGGCGGCGTTGCCGGCCTTGAACGATGTCCCGCATCGCCCTGCGGCCGGCGCCTTACCAGAGGCGCGGCTGGCCGGCGTCGCGGCCACACCCCACTCTGAAAGCAGGTCCTAGGATGCTCTGGCGACAGTTCGCGATGGAATGGCGGCTCTACAGCCGCGACCGGGTGGCCATGTTCTGGACCATGGCTTTTCCTGTGCTCCTGCTGCTGGGCTTTGGCACGATCTTCCGGGACAACAGCGGCCCCAAGCTCTCGCTCGTGCGGGTGCAGTCGGCGGTAGCATCGCCGCAGGACGAGGCCCTGGACCGGGCCATGACGGACCTGCAGCTCAAGGTCCAGACCCTTTCCAAGGCGGAGGCTGAGGCCCGCTGGTCCCGGGGCGAGACGGCTGCCCAATTGGAACCCGCCGGGGACGGCTACCGGCTGCGCCTGAACAGCTACCTCATGGCCCAGGCCGGGGCCACGGCAGGACTGGTGAACCAGGCCTGGCTGGTGGCCCAGGCCCGCCTCAGCGGCGCCCCGGAACCCCAGCGGATCCCGCTCCAGGTGGAGAGTCCCGGGCACAAGCGGTCCACCAACTACGCCTCCTTCCTGCTGCCCGGGCTGCTGGGCTTGAACCTCGTCAGCATGGGGCTCTTCGCCGTGGGCATGACCAACGTGACCTACCGGGAGAAGGGCAAGTTCCGGCGCCTGGCGGTGACGCCGCTGCCCAAATGGATCTTCCTGCTGGGCCAGGTGCTGCACCGCCTGACCCTCACCGTGGCCCAGGCGGCCCTCCTCATCCTGGTGGGTCGTCTGGTCTTCGGCATCCAGAACCAAGGCTCCTTCCTGGACCTGCTGCTCATCATGACGCTCGGCACCGGCTGTTTCATGGCCATTGGCTTCGCCCTCAGCGGCTTCGCCGACACCGTCGAGGGCTATGGCGCCATCGCCAACCTGGTGTTCTTTCCCCTCATGCTGCTCAGCGGCGTCTACTTCACCTTGGACTCGGCCCCGGGCTGGCTTCAGCAAGCGGTGGCTCTCTTGCCCCTGGCGCCCTTCCTCCGGGCCCTCCGCGCGGTGTTCAACGATGGCGCCAGCCTCGCTGGACACGGCCTGGGCCTGACCATCGTCGCCGCCTGGGCGCTGGGCGCCTTTCTTCTCGCGCTCCGGCGCTTCCGCTGGGCCTAATTCCGCACAGGACTTTGAGCCTGCCCTCTCCCGGCCGATGCTATGGACATGGAAGACCAGCCCCCACCCAGGGACCTCCAGGAGGCCCTTGTCGCTTCCGAGCTGCGGGCCGAAGGCCTGCAGGCCCGACTGGATGGCACCCGGGGGATCCTGGATGCGATCTCGGAGTCCATCTACATCCTGGGTGAAGACGGGCACTTCCTGGATGTGAACGAAGGGGCCGTGCGGATGTACGGCCATCCCCGCACCTTCTTCACCGGCAAGACGCCGGAGGTGCTGTCCGCCCCGGGGCGCAATGATCTGGCGGCCGTGGCCCAGGCCAATGGGGCAGCCCTCCAGGGGAAGCCCCAGCAGTTCGAATTCTGGGGCCTCCGAGCGGATGGCTCGACCTTTCCCAAGGATGTCCGCCTTTACCCCGGCACCTACCTGGGCCAAAAGGTCGTCATCGCGATCGCCCAGGACATCTCCGCCCGAAAGCGCGCCGAGCAGATCCGGGATGCCGTCTACCGAATCTCCAAGGCCGCCCTGGAATCGAGGGACCTTCCGTCGCTCTACCAGTCCGTCCATGACATCCTGCGCACCCTGGTTCCAGCCGAGAACTGTTTCGTGGCCCTGCATGACGCGAAAACGGACACGCTCCACTGGCCGTACTGGGTGGATCAGGTGGACCAGCACCCCAGCCCTCGGCCCTTCGGCCGGGGGCTGACGGAATACGTCATCCGGACAGGCCGACCCCAGCTGCTTGATGAGGCCCGCTTGGCGGCCCTCGTGGAAACCGGGGAAGCGGCTTTCATGGGCTCGGAGTCCCTGGCCTGGATGGGCGTTCCGCTCCGCAACGAGCGACGCGTCTTTGGCGCCCTGGTGATCCAGAGCTACGAGGGCGGCTACCGCTACCGGTCCGAGGATCTGGAGATCCTTTCCTTCGTCTCGACCCAGATCGCCATGGCCATCGACCGGAAGACTGCCGAGGAACAGCTGCGGTTCGTCTCTTCCGCCGCAGAGGCGGCCCGGGATTCCATGTTCTGGATCAACGAATCCGGCGGCCTTGAATTCGTGAACGAGGCCGCCTGCCGCGGGCTCGGCTATTCCCGCGATGAGCTTCTGTCGATGAACGTACAGGACCTCGACCCGAGCGTCACTGAGCGCTACTGGAGCGCTGTCTGGAAGAGCGTCCGCGAAGGGAAGCCCTTTGTCCGGGAGACGACCCAGCGCCGAAAGGATGGGACCTTGCGCCACGTGGAGGTGGTCCCCACCATCGTCGAGCATGAAGGGAGAGAGCTGCTCTTCTCCTTGGCCCGGGACATCGGCGCCCGCAAGAAGGTCGAGGCCGACCTTCAGGCCAGCGAGAAAAAATTCTCCCGGGCCTTCCACGGCAGCCCCGACGCCATCAACATCACCCGGCTGGAGGACGGCACGTACCTGGAAGTCAGCGAAGGCTTCGAACGAATCTCCGGCTGGACCCGGGCGGAAGCCATCGGCAAAACCGCCCTGGCCATGAACATCTGGGCCGACCCGCAGGATCGACAGAGGATCGTCGAACTCCTCCGGACCCAGGGCCAATACATGGATCAGGAGATCCGCTTCCGCCGAAAGGATGGCAGCGTCCTGACCGGCCTCATGTCCGGGCGGACCATGGAGGTGGATGGTGTCCCCTGCCTCCTGTCCATCACCCGGGACATCTCGGACCGAAAGGCCGCCGAGGCAGCCCTCCGCTACAGCGAGGACAAGTTCTCCCGCGCCTTCCACGGCAGCCCCGATGCCATCAACATCACCCGACTGGAAGACGGGGCCTACCTCGAGGTGAGCGAAGGCTTCCAGAAACTCTTCGGCTGGACCCGGAAGGAAGCCCTGGCCAGCAGCGCCCTCGGTCTGAACACCTGGGCGGATCCCCGGAACCGCCAGCAGATCGTGGAGCTCATCAAAGACCGAGGGAAATTCACCGACCAGGAATTCCAATTCCGCCGGAAGGATGGCAGCCTCCTCACGGGCCTCATGTCCGGCAAAGCCATGGAGGTGGATGGCGTCCCCTGCATCCTGTCCATCACCCGGGATATCTCGGATCGGAAGGCCGCCGAATCGGCCCTGCGGACGGCCGAGCAGCGCCTTCGGACCGTGCTTGCCAACACCCAGGCAGTGATCTACCAGCTGGACCCGGATGGCCGGTTCCTCCTCTCCGAGGGCCTGGGCCTCGCGAATCTGGGCCTCCGCCCCGGACAGGTCGTGGGCCAGAACGCCCGGGAGGTCTACCAGGGCGATCCTGGGACCGTGGCCCAGATCCGCCGAGCCCTGGCCGGAGAAGGCTCCCGGCAGCTCACCGAAGCGGGTGGCCGCCTGTTCGATAATTTCCTCACACCCGTGTTTGACGAGCAGGGCCGCCTGGAGAGCGTCATCGGCATCGCCACGGACGTGACGGAACGCCAGCGCATCGAAGAGGCGCTGCGGCAGTCCCAGAAGCTCGAAAGCCTCGGCCTGCTGGCGGGGGGCATCGCCCACGACTTCAACAACCTGCTCACGGTGGTGATGGGCAACCTGAACCTGGCCCAGATGAACCTGCCAGAAGACGCCCGGGCCCAGTCCTACCTCACCAACATGGAGGCCACGGTCCTGCGGGCCACGGAGCTCACCAAGCAGATGCTGGCCTATTCGGGCCGGGGGCATTTCCTGGTCAAACCCCACGACCTCAACGCCGTCGTGCACGAAGTCACCCACCTGCTGGAAGTGTCCATCTCGAAGAAGATCCACCTGAAGTTCGACCTGGAGCCAGGTCTCCCTGCCATCCAGGCGGATGCCGCCCAGATCCAGCAGGTGGTCATGAACCTGGTCACCAATGCCGCCGATGCCATCGGGGACCGGGAGGGGGTCATCCACTTGTCGACGGTCCGGTGCGAACTCGGCGAACCGGAGCTGCAGACCACCTACCGGGGGGAGTCCCTGCAACCGGGCCCCTATGTGCTGCTGGAAGTCTCGGATACCGGTGGTGGCATGGCACCGGAGGTGATGGTGCGGATCTTCGATCCCTTCTTCACCACCAAGGCCAAGGGCCGGGGCCTGGGCTTATCGGCCATGCTGGGCATTCTCCTGGGCCATGGCGCGGGCCTGAGCATCACCAGCGCGGTGGGGCGCGGGAGCACCTTCCGGATCTGCTTCCCGGCCTCCCAGGAGGGTTCGGTCACGGCCCTGCCTGCCGGGGAAGCCCCGGTGTCACTCCTGCTCAGGGGAAGAGTCCTCCTGGTGGATGACGAGGACCTGATCCTCCAGACTATCGGTGCAGCCTTGAAGGCCCTCGGCCTGGAGGTCCTCACCGCCCGGGATGGGCTGGAGGCCCTGGAGCGGTTCAGGGAAGCGCCACGGCCGGACCTGGTGCTCATGGATCTCACCATGCCCCGCATGGACGGCCGGGAGGCCTTCCAGGCCATGCATGACCTGGATCCTTCGGTGCCCGTCGTGCTCAGCAGCGGCTTCACCGAGCAGGACTCCATCCAGACCCTGTCGGGGCACAATCCGGCGGCCTTCATCCAGAAGCCCTACCAGATCAAGGTGCTCCGCCAGCTGCTGCAGCGGGTGCTGGGCAGCTAACCACTGCGACTGGCTACACTGGGGGGCTGGAGAACCCCATGCAGTCTTCCAAGCGCGCCCGGACGGCGATCTTTCTCACCGTATTCGTCGACCTTCTGGGCTTCGGCATCGTCATTCCCATCCTGCCCCTCTATGCCCAGGCCATCGCTGATCACCCCAGCCGCTGGATGGAGAGCGTCAACCAGTTCCTCGGCCTGGGCGGCGTTGGCACCACCCCTGGGGCCTTCTGGGCCGGAGTGGCCTTCCTCAGCTTCAGCCTCATGCAGTTCATCGCCTCGCCCATCCTGGGCCGGGTGTCGGACATGGTCGGCCGGAAGCCCGTGCTCTGGGTGAGCCTCGTCGGCTCGGCCCTGGGCTACCTGATGCTGGCGCTCACCAGCCGCTTCGAGTGGATCCTCGCGGCCCGCATCCTGGATGGCATCACCGGTGGCAACATCGCCGTGGCCCAGGCCGCCATGGCGGATAGCTCGGAACCCGAGGAACGGTCGAAGGTCATGGGCATGATCGGGGCGGCCTTCGGGCTGGGCTTCGTGCTGGGTCCGGCCATGGCGGGGATCCTGAGCGGCAGTGACTTCGGCCACCAGCTGCTGGCGACCCGGGGTTGGCACCTACCCTTCTTCGTGGCCGCGGGCCTGTCCCTGCTGGCCTCGCTGATGGTGCTGTTCTGGTTGCCCGAAACACTCACGGACGAGGTGCGGGCCCGGGCCCGCTCCCACGAAAGCCGGGGTCATGCCCTGATCAAGTCCCTGAAGCTGCCAGGGATGCCCCAGATCCTGGGCGTGTCCCTGCTGGCTATGGCCGGCTTCGCCATGATGGAAGGCACCTTCGCCCTCCTGGTCCACCAGCGCTTCGATTTCCACCAGCGCGAAGTAGGCTTCCTCTTCGCCGGCATCGGCGTGCTCCTCGTGATCTACCAGGGCGGCCTGGTGCGCGTGGTCGCCAAGCGCCTTCCCGAACGGGCGGCCCTCATCACGGGGCTGGTCTTCATGGGCCTGGCCCTGCCTTTCATGCCCAAGGCAGCCTGGATGTGGCCCTTCCTCCTCCTGCTCATCCCCCTCTCCTGGGGCAGTGGCATGGGCAGCACCGCGGGCACGGCCCTGGCCAGCCGGTTGACGCCCCCCGGGGATCAGGGTGGCCTCTTCGGCGTCATCAACGCCATGACCGGCATGGGACGCATCATCGGCCCCGCCGTCGGCACCTTCACCTTCGCCCGCTGGGGTGGCCAGACCACCTACACCATCGCCGGCCTGACCCTGGGCCTCGCCCTGGTGCTGGCCCTGACGATCTCCCGCAAGGAAGTCCAATGATCCACCTCGATGGGCGCTCCCTGACCGCGAACCTGCTGGCGCGCATCACCGCCGGGGAGGGCGTCACCCTGGACGAGGGAGCCCTGGCCCTGGTGGCCGAGAACCGGGCCGTGGTCGATCGCATCGTGGCCGAGGGGAGTACCGTCTATGGCATCAACACCGGCTTCGGCCAGTTCGCCACGGTGGTCATCCCCCCGGACCAGCTGGAGCTGCTCCAGCTCAATCTCATTCGCAGCCACGCAGCCGGTGTGGGTGAGCCCCTGCCAAAGGACCAGAGCCGGGCCCTCATGGCCGCCCGCATCAACTGCCTACTGAAGGCCCACAGCGGCATCCGCCCCGAGCCCATCCGCTTGCTGGCGGAGTGCCTGAACCGGGACATCGTGCCGGTGGTGCCCTGCCAGGGCAGCGTGGGCGCCAGCGGCGATCTGGCGCCCCTGGCCCACATGGCCCTGATGCTGGTGGGCGAAGGCCTGGCGTGGTCGCAGGGCCGGCAGGTACCGGGTGGCGAGGCACTGGCCGCAGCCGGCCTATCCCCCGTCATCCTCCAGGCCAAGGAGGGTCTCGCTCTCATCAACGGCACCCAGCTCATCACCTCCCTCGGCAACCTGGCGGTGGAACGGTTCACCCGGCTGGCGAACCTCGCCGATCAGATCGCCTGCCTCAGCCTGGAGGCCCTGCGCGGCAGCCGCCGGGCCTTCGATCCCCGCATCCACGCCGCCCGGCCCCATCCCGGCCAGATCCTCGTCGCCGCGCGCATGCGCGATCTGCTCGGGGAATCCAGCGCCATCGCGGAAAGCCATCGGGACTGCCACCGGGTGCAGGACGCCTACAGCCTGCGCTGCATTCCCCAGGTGCACGGCGTCACCCGGGACGCCCTGGCCTTCGCCGGGGCCATCCTGGAACGGGAACTCAATAGCGCCACGGACAATCCGATGATCTTCACGGACACCCAGGAGTCCCGGTCCGGCGGCAACTTCCACGGCCAGTACCCGGCCTTCGCCTGCGACGTGCTGGCCATCGCCGCGGCGGACCTGGCCAGCATCTCCGAGCGGCGGCAGGAGCGCCTGGTGAACCCGGCCTATTCCGATCTCCCGGCCTTCCTCACGCAGAACGGCGGCCTCGAATCCGGCTTCATGATGGCCCACGTCACCTCGGCAGCCCTGGTCAGCGAGATGAAGGGCCTGGCCAACCCGGCCTGCGTGGACAGCATCCCCACCAGCGCGGGCAAGGAGGACCATGTGAGCATGGGCCCCATCGCCGCCCGGAAGCTGCTGCGCGCCGTGGACGCCCTGGAGCAGGTCCTGGCCATCGAGGCCCGCATGGCCCTCGAAGGCCTGCGGATCATCGGCCTGGCCCCAGCCATCGGCCTGCAACCTCTGCTGGAGCAGCTATCAAAAGCTTGCGCCCCGTGGGCCGATCGCGCCATGTTTGAAGAAATCAACAAGACCCTCGGCGCCCTCCGTGCCTATGAGGAAACCCATCCATGACCTCCACCCCATGGCGAACCGCCTGCGAGCAATCGCTGCGACGCTTTTCGGACGCCGACGCGATCCGGTTCTGGGGCATCGGCCATGAGGTGGAGGGCACGTACCAGCCCATCTTCAACTACCGCTTCGAGCACTCCTACGCCGCCGTCCTCCTGGCCCGCTGGCTGGCTCCGGCCACGGGGGCCGATCTGGAGGTGGTGGAGTGCGCCGCCTGGCTGCATGACGTGGCCAAGCGCCTGAAGGACCCCCAGGCCAGGGACACCCATGCCAAGGATGCCTCGGCCCAGGTGCGGGGAATTCTCGCGGGTACGGATTTCCCCCCGGACAAGATCCCTGCGGTCTGCCAGGCCATCGAGTGCCACGTGGGCCTGAAGCTCACCAGGCGGCTCGAACCCCTCGAGGCCGCCTGCTTGTGGGACTGCGACAAGCTCAGCAAGATCGGGGCCGCCAGCCTGGTCCATTTCAGCTGCATCAGCGGCGCCTTCCAGCCCGTCACCACGGCAGAAATCCTCCGCCGGGGGGCTGCCTGGCTGCCCTTGGCCCGAACCATCGCCGGCAGCTTCAATACTGAACCGGCCAAGGAAGAGGGCCGGCGCCGGCTGGCCTTCATCGAAGCCCACTACGCCCAGCTGCGGCGCGAATGGTCGGACCCCCTGGAGATGACGCCGTCATGAACGACTTCCTGCAGGTTGCCCAGAGCCTCTCCGTGGCCCTCAAGTCGCTGCAGATGTACACGGCCCTGCACCCGCGTTCCCAGGAATCCCTGGCCACCGTCCACGGGGTGGTGAACCGCTGGCTAGCCAGCCAGGAAAAGCTGCAGTTCGTCGTGACTGGCACCAAGGCCTTCGTGGACGGCCAGCCCCAGGACACGCGAAATGCCCACGTCACGACCCTGGTGCGGCTTGTTGCCGAGCGGGGCATCAGCGGCTTCTCGTTCGAGCGTGGCCTGCAACCCGAGGAGATCCTCTTCTTCCTCCAGGGGCTCGCCACCAAACCCCAGGCTCTGGAAGATCAGGGCGGGCTTGAGATGCTGCTCCAGACCTCCGGCGTGCTGCACATCAAGGTGTCCAAGACCCGCTACCAGGAAGTCACGGAAGGGGAGGAGACGGGCGCGGGGGACAAGGCCCCGGCCTTCTCTCCGGCTCCCCCCCCTTCGCCATCGCCGGAAAACCTCGTCAAGTTCATCCGATCGGCCCTGCTCGCCTCCATCAGCAAGGGAGCCCTATCCGTTGCGGGACCCGGTGGCGCCCATGAGGGCGGTTCGCCAGGGGGCATGTTCGAGGACGGGGGCCTGAGTCAACTGGCGGGGTTCAGCGCCGCGGACCTCAGCGGCCTCGGCCCTCTGGGGCGGGAGTTGGGCCTGGGCGAAGGCATGCCCACCCCCAGCCAGCTCGGCACCCTGCGCCAGGTGCTCATGGGGCTCACGCCTGAGGTCCAGCTGAGCCTGCTGGCGGGACTGGCCAGTCTGCCGGCCCATCCCGCGGGTCTGGCCCTGGGCGTCAAGGCCCTGGCTGGGGAGATCCTGGCGGTGGCCACCAGCACAGTACTAGCCAAGGGCACCTCCTGGGCCCAGCTGAAGGGTCCGCTCCTGGATATCCTCCGCCCCATTCCCGATCGGGACCGCCTGGTCCGCACCCTGGCCTCCCACCTGCGCATCACCGGCCAGGACGCCTCTCAGGCCGAAGGGATCCTGCGCCACTTGGCCTGGGAGGAACTCAGCCTCGAAGCCAAGGTGCTGAAAGTGCTCGAGGAGGGCTACCTGTACGAACTGAGCCAGGAGGAGCGCCTGGCCCTCCTGCGGGAGCTGCTGGACCTCCGCCGCTTCAACGAGTTCATCCACATCCAGGAACTCCTCTTGGAGACGCTTCGCAGCGACAGGCCCGACCTCCGCCTCAAGTCCATCCAGACCCTGTCTGGCATGGCCCGGTGGGCCCAGGATCCGGGCCTGCCCACCGGCAGCGAAGGCCCCCTCTCGGAAGCCCTGAGGGCCCATTTCGCCTGGGAGCCGGAGCCCCCGATCCACCGCTGGACCACGGAGGGCCTGGAGTCGCTGCTGACAGCCCTCGTCGAGCGGGGCGAGCTCGGGGCCGTCATCGCGGATCTGCAGGAACTGGACGGCCTCTGCGCATTCCTGGAGGAGAAGCATCCTTGGCGGTATGTCGCCCTGGCCCAGCTGCGCGTGGGTATCCAGCGGACCGAGCTCCTCGACCTCACCATCGCCTGGGCCTTCACCTTGGAACGGGAACGAATGCTCCAGGAGGTGCAGCCCTACCTGGAATTCATCGGCGATCCCATGGCCCGGCAGCTGGTGGTCCGGCTCGGGGAGGAGACCGACCGGACCCGGCGGGGCCGCCTGGTGGAGGCCGTGCGCAGCATGGGCACCACGTCGGTTCCCGCCCTCCTGGATGCCTTGGCCTCCCCAGCCTGGTTCCTGGTGCGGAATGCCCTGACCCTGCTTTCGGACCTCGGGGATGCGGGCTGCGTGACCGCCGTCCTCCCCCTGCTGCGCCACCCCGAACCCCGGGTGCGTCGCACGGCCGTGCGGGCCCTATGGAAGCTGGGCGGCCCCGGGGCGGAACCGCACCTGGTGGCCCGCATGAAGGACTCGGACGGCGAAACCCTGCAGGAGATCCTCTTCGCCCTGGGCCAGCTGCAGGCCGTGAACAGTCTGCCCCAGGTGGCCGAGCTCGCCCAGGACAAGCGGGTCATGCTGAAGCTCCGGGTCCAGGCCCTGGACACCCTAAGCCTGATCGCCTCCCCCAAAGCCGTGCCCATGCTGCTGGAATGCCTGCGCCGGAAGGGCTTCTTCAGCGCTGGCGAACCCCCGGCCATCCGCATGGCCGCGGCGAAGGCCCTGGCGGCCATCGGCACCCCGGAGGCCCGGACCGCGATCCAGAAGGCAGCGGAGAGCGAACCGAAGGGGGAGGAGCGCGACCTGCTCCTCCGCCTACTGGATCACGCGGGGACGCAGTGACCGAGGCCCAGGCCCACCCGGACCCCCGCCAGCTGCTGGAAGCCTTTGAAGCCTTCACTGCGGCCTCCGAACACCTCCAGACCCGCTACGAAGCCTTGCAAGTCCAGCTTGGGCAGCTCCAGGGAGAGCTCCAGACCGTCATCGAGGCCGTCCCTTTCGCCATCTGGGTACTCGCCGAAGATGGTTCGCTGCGGTTCACCAACCGGCCCCAGGCCCTGGAGGGGCACTTCCTGCAGGACCCGGCCCCCTGGGAACCAGGCAGCCCCGGGGGCCAACGCCGGTTCCAGACCAGCGAAGGCCGGGAGCTGATCTTCGAAGAGGAGCGGCGTTCTGCGCCCCACGGCGGCACCATCGTCACCCTCCGGGATGTCACGGAAGCCGTGCTGAGGGCCCAGCAGGCCTCCCGGGAGGACCGCCTGGCCGCCATGGGACGCATGGCCGCCGAACTGGCCCACGAGATCCGGAATCCCCTGGGGAGTCTGGCGCTTTTCTCCGGCATGCTGGTGCAGGATCTGGCCGAGCAGGCCGGGCCGCTGGAACTCGCCCGCAAAATGCAGGAGGGCGTGGGGCGTCTGAACAGCCTGGTGGGCAACACGCTGGCCTTCAGCCGGGACCTCCAGCCGAAGGCGGGCGCCGTCCCGCTCCGCAGCTTCTGGGAGGAGACCCTGCGGAGCAGCACCCTGGCGGAGGCCGTGCCCTGGGAGAACCAGATCCCCGCTCGGGCCTCCTGGTGGGGGGATCCCGATCTGCTGCGTCAGGTCGCCCAGAACCTCCTGCAGAACGCCATTCGCGCCCTGGAGGATGTCCCCGCGCCACGCATCGTCATGGCGGCGGTGGAAGAGCATCTGGAAGGCCTGCCCTGCTGGCACCTCACCCTGTCCGACAACGGCTGCGGCATCCCCGCCGAAGCGTTATCCAAGGTGTTCGATCCTTTCTTCAGCACCTTCGGCGGCGGCACGGGCCTGGGGCTGGCCGTCTGCCATCGCATCATCGTGGCCCATGGCGGCCTGCTCTTCATCGAAAGCCAGATGGGCCGGGGCACCACGGTCCACCTGAGGCTGCCCGCCGCTCCGACGGCGTGACGCCCTCACCCCGCCATGCGAAACTCGATGCCTCCCTGGAGCGCCCATGTCCTTCATCCACCTCCATCCCGGCCCCCAGGCGCCCGAGATCGTCAACGCCATCATCGAGATCCCGACGGGGTCGCGCATCAAGTACGAAATCGATCACCATACGGGCCTGGTGCACGTGGACCGGGTGCTTTTCTCGCCCTTTCACTATCCAGCGGAGTACGGTTTCATCCCCGGCACCCTGGCCGAGGATGGTGATCCGGCGGACATCCTGGTGCTCATCAACGGCTCGACTTACCCGGGCGTGGTGATCCGCGCCCGGCCCATTGGCCTGCTGCGCATGACGGATGACAAGGGGCATGATGCCAAGATCCTCGCGGTGGCCACCGACGATCCCACCTACGCGCACGTGACCTCCCGCAGCGACCTCCCCCCCCATTTCCTGCTCGAAGTGGAACACTTCTTCCTCACCTACAAAGATCTCGAACGGAAGACCGTGTCCAGCGATGGCTGGGGCGGCAAGGACGAGGCCCACGCGTTTGTCAGGGCTTCAATTGCAGCCTACGAAAAGCAGCAGAAGAAGCCCAAGAAGAAGAGCTAGTGGTGCCCACGCGAAGCGACTGGATCATCCGACCTGATTGTGGGCACCACGTGGCGGGGGTCCGGGGGCACGGCAGTGTCCCCGGGGGGGTGACAGCCCCGGCGCGCCTGCGCGATGGGGCGCCAGAGGGGCTTTGCCCCGATGGAAGTGCACCTCGCCAGCACCTCGCTGATCCAGTCACTTCAGGCGAGGTGCACTGACGTGGCGCCTGGCCTGGTCTGTTTCGACCTGGATGGAACCCTCGTGGATCCCCTCCTGGGGGTGCGCAATTGCCTGCGGAAGACCTGCGCCGCCTTCGGCCTGGAGATGCCGGACGAGGCGACCATCCGAGGGTGGATCGGCTTCGGCATGCGGGAATCCCTGGCCAGCCTGAGGGGCCTGGAGGATTCCGACCGGCTAGAGGCCGCCCTGGATTTCTACTGGGATCGCTACCGGGAGGATGGTGTCTTCGAACATGAACTCTACCCGGGTGTCTTCCACCTGCTGCACCGCCTGAAGCGGCAGGGGCACCGCATCTACATCATTTCGGCCAAGCCCAGCCTCTTCGCCCGCCGCATCGCCTACCAGTTCGACCTGAACCTCGTCTTCGACGATATCTTCGGCAGCACCCTGAAGGGGGAGTGGCAAACCAAGACCGAAGTTCTGGAAGGGCTGGCTCGGCAGGGCGCCATCGGGCCCGGTGGGGTGCTCATCGGCGACCGGGGGGTGGACATGGCCGCCGCCCGGGCCCACGGCCTGGAGGCGGTGGGCGTGGGCTGGGGCTATGGCAGCCACGAGGAACTCAGCGCGGCCGGGGCCGAGCATATCTTCAAAACGGTGCCAGAGCTGGATGCCTGGTTGCGGATCCGCTTTCCGCAGCCGGAGCGCTTCGACGCCTTCAGCCGTTCGGAGTAGACCAGCGGGTGCCGGCCGGCACCTCGATCCGGAAGGTCCCCGGCGCCAGAGAAGCGGGAACCCTGGGGTCCAGCAGTTCCAGCTTCTGTCTGGCCCCGGTGGGATCGGTCCACTCCAGTGTGCGCAGCAGCCCCTTGCGTCCAGTGGCCTTCAGCTCCGGCAGGCCAGCTTCCTTGGGCAACAGTTTCAGCGTCTCCCCGCCGAAGACTTCGAAGCGATACAACCGCTCCAACCGGGCCGGATCCAGCAGGATGCCCAGCAGGGGGAAGTCCCGTACTGCCCGGGCCAGTTCCACCCGCTGCGCCGTGCGAGTATCCGGGTCGTACTGCACCAAGTGCCGTCCATCGCAGGTCACCGTGAGGCCGCCCGCGTAGGACACCTTCAGGCGCCCTCCCCGGGCCAAAGTCAGGCGACCCTCCCGGGCCAGCTTCCCGAACACGGCGCTATCGCTTTCCTGCCGGAAGCGACTTTCCAGGGCAGGCATCTTGGTGAAGGCGATCCACCAGGTCGGCGCTGCGGCCCAGGCCGGAAGGGCGGCCACCAGGAGCAGATGGGACAACCGCACCTCAGCTCCGCTTCAGCTCGACGCTGAGCTTGACGGTGCTGCCCTTCCCGGGAGCGGGGCGACTGATCTGACCTTCCGCCAAAACCTGGCCATGGCGCCTCAGCTGAACCACCACCTCGAATTCCTGGCCATCCGCTTCCGCCGGGACTTCCAGGCGCAGGACCGAGGGCGAGCCGAAGCGCCCGGCCTGGGTCAGTTCACCCAGCAGCGAGTTGATCGCATCCTTGTGATCGATGGATTTGGGCTTGGGTCCAGGCCGCTTGGCATCCAGCTTCAGGGAGGCCAGGGCCGCCAGCGGATCATGCTTGACCGCGCTGGGTTTCGGAGGGGCCGGATCGGGAGTCAGCCGGGCTGACATGGAGACCGGGAACACCGGCTCGACTGGCACCAGGATCGCCCGGGGAGCCTCCGGCGCAGGCTCCAGCGTCGCCGGCCCCTCAGGCTCGACTGCGACAGGCATGGGCATGGGCCTTTCCTCGACCTCCGGTTGGACCACAGGTGGAGGCGTTTGTTCCACCATCAGGAAGGCGATCTCCTCATCGGCCACCTCGGGCAATACCGGCGCCTCGATGAAGAAGCCGGAGTCATCATCCTCGTCCGGCAGGGGCGTGGATCCCTGCGCCGGAAGGATGGAAGAGGAACCTTCCATGTCCAGCAGGTCCGTGATGGAGGGCAGGTCGGAGAGGGTCAGGGCGGCACCCGAGGGGCTCGGCGCTTCCGTCGGTGGAGGCGGTGCGGGTGCAGGTTCTGGCTGCCCCTCGCCCAGCACATGGGCCTTGATGTGGGTGAGGGAGACCTTGGTGATGCCCCGCAAGGTCTCGAAGACCCCCGTTCCATCCGAAGCCACGGACTGGAAGCTGGGTGTCCCATGGCGGTTGAAGGTGGCTTCAAGGTCATCGACGGGCACCACGTTGCGCAGGTCCCGCTTGTTCCACTGGAAGACTTTGGGGATGTCCGCGAGAACCAGCCCCAGTTCCCGCAGGTTCTCCTCCAGGTTCTGGTAGCTCTCCTTGCAGGCGTCCAGCATGGGCGTCTGGCTGTCCACCACGAAGACGATGCCATCCACGCCCTTCAGCACGAGCTTGCGGGTGCTGTTGTAGAAGACCTGGCCGGGCACCGTATAGAGCTGCAGCTTGGTCTTGAACCCGCCCACCATGCCCACGTCCATGGGCAGCAGATCGAAGAAGAGGGTACGGTCGGTCTCGGTGTTCAGGCTCACCATCTCGCCCCGGGCCTTCTGGCTCGTCTTGCCGTAGATGGTGTTGAGGTTGGTGGTCTTTCCGCACAGACCCGGCCCGTAGTAGACGATTTTCACCGTCATCTGCCGTGTTGCGTGGTTGAAGAAAACCATTCCAGAACCTCGTATGGTTCCCGAAGTCTAGCTTGGAAACCTGCCCAGGCTCAATGCAAATGCTGGATTTCCCTAGGACATTGCCTTCAGAAGGGCGAGCACCTGCTGGTCATGATCTTGCGTGCGGGTGTCCTTGATGACCCTGCGGATGATGCCCTGCCGATCGATGAGAAAGGTCACCCGGCGGGCGTACCCAAGCAGCGGAATCGTCCCCACGCCAAAGACTCCGATGATGCGTTTGTCCGGGTCCGCAAGGATGCTGAACGGCAGGTGATACTTCTCCGCGAAGGCTTTGTGGCTGACGCCGTCATCGGTACTGACCCCCAGGATCACTGCGCCCGCGGCCTGGATCGCTGCGAAGCCGTCCCGCAGACTGCAGGCCTGGGCCGTGCAGCCGGGAGTATCGTCTTTGGGGTAGAAGTAGAGTACCACCGCCGCCTTGCCCTTGAAGTCGGACAGGCGGACCAGCGCGCCGTGCTGGTCCTTGGCCTCGAAGGCCGGAGCCTTGGTTCCTTCCCCCAACTCCGCTGCCGAAGCCATGCCTAGCATCGCCATGATCCCCATCGCAACCCTCCATCGACCTTGCACGGCATCCTCCGAAAAACAGGTGGAGTGTGGCACCATCGGCTCTTCATGAGGAGCTCAAGACTTGGACAACCTGGTTCGCATCGCCCTCCTCCCTGGCGACGGCGTTGGTCCCGAGGTCATGGCCGAGGTCCTGCCTTGCCTGGACTGGCTCCAGTCGCGGGGACGCCGGCTGGAAATCTACCACCTTCCCTTCGGGGCCGACAACTTTCTGGAGACCGGGGAAACCCTGCCAGAAGAAGCCTTCGAGGAACTGCGCGATGGCTTCGACGCTATCTTGTTCGGGGCCGTGGGGGATCCGCGGATCCCGGATGGCCGGCACGCCGAGGAGATCCTGCTGCGGTTACGGCAGGGTCTGGAGCTGACAGTGAACTACCGGCCCTGTCGGCCGCTGGCATCCGGATCCAGGCCCGCCCTCGATATCGAGGTCTTCCGGGAAAATACGGAAGGTCCCTACTGCCTGCAGGGTTCCACGGAGCCGGGCCGGGCGGTGGACCTCGCCATCCATACTGAGCCCGCGGTCAGGCGGTTGCTGCAGGCCGCCTTCCAGCGCGCCGGATCCCGGGGCTGCCCCCTGACGCTGGCCCACAAGGCGAATGTGCTGAAGCATGGGCACGGGCTCTGGATGCGGACCTTCGAGGAGTTGCGGGAGCAGAATCCCGGCGTCGCTGCCCACGGCATGCACGCGGATGCCCTGCTCTGCGCCTTGGTGCAGGACCCAACCCCCTTTGGCGTCATCGCGGCCGACAACTACCTGGGTGATCTCATCAGCGACCTTTGCGCGGGCTTCGTGGGGGGCATGGGCGTCGCCCCCTCCATCAGCTGGGCACCCCACCGGCCCTATCGCTGCGCCGTCCTGGCCGAGCCCGTTCACGGCTCGGCACCAGACTTGGCCGGGAAGGGCTTGGCCAATCCGGTGGGAATGCTCCTCAGCACCGCCCTGCTCTTCCGGCACCTGGGCTCGGAAGGGGAGGCCGCCGCCCTGGAAGGCGCCGTGTCCATCGCGCTGGCAGAAGGGGCCAAGAGCCGCGACCTCGGCGGCACTTTGAGCACCGCCGCCATGGGTAGGGCCATCCGGGATCACCTGCCCCGATAGCATTCTGCGAAACCCACATTCGCTTGATCAAAGAAAAGAATTCAATAAGCGGAGGTTAGGGGAGAAGCGGAGGAAAGCATAGAAAAACAAAAAACACTTTGGTTGCCTTACTCCGCTTTCCTCAGCTCCTCGGCAGTCCTCTGCTTACATACGCTTGTTCTTTTCAATGTAAACGGCCATCACCTTCCAAGCCGAGGCCTCAGCAGCTGCGCATGACCCCCACGAGCACGCCCTGGATGTCGATGTTCTGCGGGGCGTAGCAGTGGGGCTGGAGTTCGGGATTGTGGGGGATGAGCCACACGCCCTTGGCATCCCGCCGGAATTCCTTCAGGGTGACTTCCTCCCGGTCGATGAGGGCCACTACCCGATCCCCATTCCGGTACTCGCCCTTGCGCTGCAAAACGACCAGATCCCCATCGAGAATGGCGTCATCGACCATGGAATCGCCCCGCACGCGAAGCACGAACAGTTCGTCCCGTTGGCGATGGATACTGTTGGGCACCTCGATTGGCAGGGCCCGGCTCTCGGGGAGGATGGGCGAACCCGCAGCTACGTCCCCGCAGAAGGGGAAGATCCGGACCGTGGGAGTGCCTTCCTGGCGAGCCTCGCTCCGCCCGGGGCGGGAGAGCTGGGATTCGCCCTCGGCCGCGCTGGCCACCACCAGGTTGTTACCCTTGCCGTGGCTGCGGACGAGGAACCCCTTGTCCATGAGGTGCTGCACATGCTTGTGGATGGTGGACACCGCGCTGGAGCCCACGCCCTTGGCAATTTCCGCCAAGGTGGGACTCCGGCCTTCGCTCTGCACGAAAGCGCGGATGAACTTCAGCACAGCCTGCTGGCGTTTGGTGAGATCACTGGTTTTCATGGATCCAAGGTAAGAGTTGAGGCCCAGGTCGTCAATCCCTTTTTTTTCGCTTTATTTCAGACCACCAGCACCGTCTCCATCGGGCCCCTCCGTGGAACCCGACTGTGACCTATGTCATACTGGCTGACGGCCTTGAGGGTCAAGTATTTACGCCCTATTCATCCTCTTTACGCCCTCCCCGTGGCCCGCGTTTCGATGTGAAAGGAGTCCTCATGACTGCCAGCCTTGCCGCCCCTTTGAAGCCTTTGGGAGCGAAAACCAGGATCAATGATTTTTCCATCCAGGTAGCCACGGTCAACGGATCAGGTTCCCAGACCGCGAATTCAGTACTGCTGCGGGCCATCTTCCAGATGGGCGTCTTTGTGAGCGGCAAGAACCTCTTCCCGTCGAACATCGCGGGGCTACCCACCTGGTTCACCATCCGGGCCAGCGCCAAGGGCTATGTGGCCCGCAAGGCCAGCAATGAAATGCTCATCCTGATGAATCCCGAGACCGCCAAGGAGGACATCGCCAAGGCCGACACTGGCGCCCTGGTGATCTACGACGAGCCCCTGCAGCTTGACAAGCTCCGCAGTGACCTCTCCTACATCCCCGTGCCCTTCCAGAAGCTGGTGACCGCCTCCTGTCCCGAACCCAAGCTGCACAAGCTCGTGAAGAACATGATCTACGTGGGTGTGGCGGCCCGCCTGCTCAGCGTGGACATGGCGGAGGTGAAGAACGCCATCACCAAGCAGCTCAAGGGCAAGGCCAAGGCCATCGAGATCAACCAGGGCGCCGCCGTGGCCGGCTACGACTGGGCCATGGAAAACCTGCCGGACCAGGATCACATCAAGGTCGTGCGGGACAACAAGACCCAGGGCCTGATCATCGTGGATGGCAACGAAGCCTGCGCCCTGGGCGCCCTCTTCGCTGGCGTCACCGTGGTGGGCTGGTACCCCATCACCCCCGCTTCCAGTCTGGTCGAGACCTTCATCGACTACGCCGAGGAATACCGCAAGGATCCCAAGACCGGCAAGTCCACCGTGGCCATCGTGCAGATGGAAGACGAACTCGCTTCCGCGGGTGTGGTCCTGGCTGCCGGCTGGGCCGGCGCCCGGTCCATGACCTCCACCGCGGGCCCAGGCGTCTCCCTGATGAGCGAGTTCATCGGCCTGGGCTACTACGTCGAGGCCCCGGGCGTGTTCTTCAACGTGGCCCGCACCGGCCCCAGCACAGGCCTGCCCACCCGCACCCAGCAGTCCGACGTGGAGCTCTGCGCCAAGTGCAGCCATGGCGATACCCAGCACATCAACCTCTACCCCGGGACCATGGAGGAGTGCTTCCAGTTCGCCTACGACGCCTTCGATCTGGCGGAGCGTTTCCAGACGCCCATCTTCGTGGTCACCGACCTGGACCTGGGCATGCAGAACTGGTCCTCCAAGCCCTTCGCCTATCCCGCCTCGCCCTATGACCGAGGCAAGGTCCTCAACCAGCAGCAGCTGACCGAGGCCAAGGACTGGGGCCGCTACAAGGATGTGGATGGCGATGGCATCTGCTACCGCTCCCTGCCCGGCACGGCGGGCGGCAAGGGCGCGTACTTCACCCGGGGTTCGGGCCACAATGAATACGCTCAGTACTCCGAGAAGCCCGAAGACTACGTCGCCGTGGTGGACCGCCTCAGGCGGAAGTACGAGACGGCCAAGGCCCACGTGCCCACACCCGTCTTCCGCAACCAGGGTTCGGCCAAGGGTGTCCTGGCCTTCGGCTCCAGCGATCCCGCCGTCATCGAGGCCCAGGACCTCCTGGCCGAAACGGGCCTGAAGACCGACTACCTCCGGCTGCGCGCCCTGCCCTTCACGGCGGAAATCGATGCCTTCGTGAAGGAGAAGCAGGTGGTCTACGTGGTCGAGCAGAACCGCGACGGGCAGATGGCCAACCTCTTCCGCGAGACCTACCCCGAGCATGCGACCAAGTTCCGCAGCATCCTCCACTACAACGGCCACGCCATCGACGCCAAGTGCATCGTGGACCAGATCACCGCCTTCGAGCAGAAGTAGGAGCACCTGACCATGCCGACCGCCACCCCTTCCGCTCCCACCAACACGCTGGGCTTCACCAAGCAGGACTACGTAGGCTCCAAATCCACCCTTTGCGCCGGCTGCGGCCATGACGCCATCACCGCCCAGATCATCAACGCCGCCTTTGAATCCAACATCGAGGGCTACCGGGTCACCAAGTACTCCGGCATCGGCTGTTCCTCCAAGACACCCGCCTACTTCATCAACCAGGGCTGGGGCTTCAACAGCGTGCACGGGCGCATGCCGGCCATCGCCACCGGTGCCTCCCTGGCCAATCGGAACCTCATCAACATCGGCGTCTCGGGCGATGGTGACTCCATGTCCATCGGCATGGGCCAGTTCGTCCACGCCGTGCGCCGCAACATCCCCATGATCTACATCATCGAAGACAACGGCGTCTATGGCCTCACCAAGGGCCAGTTCTCCGCCACCGCCGACAAAGGCGCCTTCCTCAAGTCCGGCGCCGTGAACGAACTGCCCCCCATCGATCCGTGCACTCTGGCCATCGAGCTGGGCTGCGGCTTCGTGGCCCGCTGTTTCTCGGGCAATCCCAAGCAGCTGAACGCCATCCTCAAGTCCGCCTTCGCCTACCAGGGCACCGTGGTGCTGGACATCATCAGCCCCTGCGTCACCTTCAACAACCACGATGCTTCCACGCGCTCCTACAAGCACGTGAAGGACCATGATTTTCCCCTGCACGACCTGGGCTTCATCCAGTATTCCGAGGTCGAGGATGTGGAAATTCCTGCGGGGGGGACCGAGGTTGTCACCTTCCCCGACGGCTCCAAGGTGGCCATCAAGGCTATCCACGAGGACTACGATCCCACCGACCGTTTCGGCGCCATGAAGGCCATCCACGAGTCCATGGCCAAGGGCGAGTTCCTCACGGGCCTGCTCTACATCAATCCCACCCAGCCCCCCCTCACCGAGGTGCTGAACCTCGTGGACGAGCCCCTGGCCAGCCTGGGCGAAGCTCAGCTGAAGCCCAGCCCGGCAGTGCTGGAGGAGATCATGCGGAGCCTCATGTAATTGGACCGGCGTCCGTGTTTGCTGCCGCCCTGGCGGGCGGGGCAGTTAGGTACAAGCATTGACGGGGGCCTTCGGCCCGCTAAACTAACAGTTCGTGGGCCTGTAGCTCAGCTGGGAGAGCGCTGCGTTCGCAATGCAGAGGTCGTCAGTTCGATCCTGATCAGGTCCACCAAAAGCCCCTTGAGAAATCAAGGGGCTGCTTGTTTTTTATCGACCAATCAAACTAGACCGAGTCGGCTGTCGTCAAAATATCGTCAAATCATGCGGAACTGGCACCCAGCGCTTGAGGTCGATCCCTGTAGATCCTGGACGACCAAAAGGCCGGTAATTGGCGAATCGGCCCGAATGAAAATGGGGCCACCCTGAAGGTGGCCCCTCCTATCAAAATCCAGCCACTACCTTCAACCGGTTGGGTTCAGGAATTCATCAATTGCCTTGATGGAAATGATGATCCGGCGACCGATCCTCACCACGCGCAACTTCTCACCATCAATGAGGTCAAGCAGCGTGCATCTAGACACGCGCAGCACCTCTGCGGCCTCCTCAACGGTGAGGGCCATACAGGGCAGTGGGGCCAAATCGAACAAAGGTTTCGGGATTGGCACAGGTTGGGGTACCAGCATCCGCTTTTGCATAGAGCGCCCCTTCCCGAAAGGAATGCCGAGCCAACCTGCAGACTCAGCTTCCAGGGCAGAATCTCGCGCAGGCCCCTTGAAAAACAGGCATTCTCCAGTTGGACGATTTCTGGGTGGACTGGGTCTAAGTCCGACTCGGGCGCGGCACTCTGCGCATGATCCCCCTGGGACGGCGAACCCTGGCGGTGTGTGACACGCCGGCAAAGGCCTCCCGCTCGCGTCCATGGATCAAGGCGGCGATGTGCATGTCTGAGTCGAAGTCGTCAAGCGACATCAGCGCCTGAGAGATCATCAGGTCAAAATCCTTCAGCCCCTTTTTCCGCCCGCCAATGAAGGCGTCCTGACCACCGGGCCGTGCAACCACCAGCCCACATCGTGGGTGACGGGCAACCCGCAGGTTGGACATCTGGATTGCCCCAGAAGTGTCCGGTGCCGCTCCCGCTGTGCGCCACAACCCGTAGCCCCACTGAAGGCCACCCTGATCATCGAACAACTGTTTCTGCAGCATCCAGATGCCCAGATCGACCGGGAAGATACGCCCGGTCATATCAGTGCCGTTAGGGCTCGGGAGTGTCGGAAAGCCTGAATCCCTTGCCTGCTGCACTAACCAACGTGCCCGGCCATCCTTCGCCGCGTGCAGCCAAAGGAGGAAGTCCCTGCGATCTGGCAGAGGGGATGGTATCCACTGCAGGTAATCGAGAGCCTCCGCTTGGCGAAGCCGGCTCTCACCCTTCCTCGCCGCCTGCCATGTATCAGGGTCATTGCCGGTTTCATTCATGCGAAGGCGCCGATTCTTGACGGACCGCGCTGTCATGGGGGCCATGAAGATCGACACTGCCGTTTCCACTTGCACCCAGGAGAGGGTCGGCATGAGGCGTTTCAGTTGCTCTGCCATCCAGCGAGGTTCCTCTCGCACGGCCAATGCGATCGGCCCACGTTCTCCATACGCGAGTCCGTCATGCAACCGCACCAGATCCTCCGGCGTGGAAGGCCCGCCTCGCAGAAAGACCCAGACCAGTGCACCCTTCAGTACAGGTGGCAGGCGGTCCCATGCGGCGGTGCTGGCGGCGGGATCACTGCCATCACCACCCCATCGGTCCTGATCCCACCCGCCAGCCCTGCGGTTCATCCTGTTCTCCTGAATAGGGCCTTTCGATTTCAAGCCTTGTTGGGCAGGCAAATTCCCTTCCAGGCATTGAAGCACGAGAGGGTCAGATGAGCTCCAAACCTCGTTCAATTCACCCAGGTGCTCATTGCATTTTCAGCTCCCATCAGGTGTTCCTCGCCTGATTTGGGAGAACCACGAGAAACGGAACGCGTCAAGCACTTTGAGACAGTTGGTGGCCTGAGTTATCGCTCCGACCCACCCGCTGCGGAGAGCCGCCGGGGCCATGGACAGCCTGCGGATTGCCTGGCGGCAACGGGCCGATGGCCCGCCCTTCGGGTCCT
>JANYLR010000012.1 GCA_025363715.1 Holophagaceae bacterium
CGCCTCGATGATGATCATGGCGGAGACGGTGAAGCAGGCGGGCGGCAATCGGGCCAAGACCCGCGACGGTCTGAAGGCCGGCAAGTGGAATGGCATCATGGGTGAGGTCAAATTCGCCGACTACGACGGCTTCACGAACCAGAACAACCACCAGATGCTTGTGCAGCAGATCCTCAATGGCAACTACGAGACGGTGCTGCCCGCCCAGTTCGCCAGCAAGAAGGCGGTCTACCCGTTCCCCAAGTGGAAGTGAGTTGACGGATCTGTCCGGGGGTTCCGCGCTTACGCGCCTCCATGTCACGCGATGCCTTCGCATTGCTCCCACGCGCCAAGGCGCCTGGACATGGAGCCTCCCCCCGGGCCCCCGCGCCCCCGTCCGGCGAAGCCGAACGTGGGCTTAATTCCCGGAGTCTCAGGCCCATGGCTGTCTTCCTGCAATCCCTCATCAGCGGCGTCCTGATCGGTGGCGTGTACGCGCTCATCGGCATTGGCCTCACGCTCATCTTCGGCGTGATGCGGGTTATCAACTTCGCTCACGGCGACATCCTGATGGTGGGCATGTATCTCACCTACCTGATCTTCACCTTGCTGGGCATCGACCCTTTCGTATCCGTACTAATCACCTTCCCCTTGATGTTCCTGTTTGGTGGTTTTCTCCAAAAGGTGTTCATCAACCGGGTGCTCAATGCCCTGGCCCAGAACCAGATCCTGTTGACCATCGGCCTGGGACTCATCATGAGCAATACGGTGATGCTGATCTTCACCTCCGACTACAAGATCCTCACGACGTCGTATTCTTCCGCCTCGATCAAGGTGGGTGGGGGCATCTCGGTGTCCACACCCCTGCTGATCTCTTTCCTCATCACGGCCGCCATCACCGCGGCGCTCTACTGGTTCCTGCTGAAGACGGACACCGGCCAAGCCATCCGGGCCACGGCCCAGGACCGCGAAGCCGCCCAGCTCATGGGCATCAACGTGAAGCGCATGTCCATCATCGCCTTTGGCCTGGGCTCCGCGCTGGCAGGCACCGCCGGCGCGTTGATTTCTCCGACCTACTACATCTTCCCCCAGGTGGGTGGGATCTTCACCCTGAAGGCCTTCGTCATCACCGTGCTCGGCGGCATGGGCAGCGTGATCGGGGCCACCCTGGGCGGCATCCTCATTGGCATCACCGAATCCATGGGCGCGGTCTACATCTCCTCCGGGTGGAAGGACGTGATCGTCTTCGTACTCTTCCTGCTGGTGCTCCTCTTCAAGCCTTCGGGCCTGATGGGCAAGTCGCGGACCTGAGGAGACCACCGTGAACAAGACCCTCCTCAAGACCATCCTCAAGGCCGTCCTCGGTCTCATCATCCTGGCCTTCCTCCTGGCCATCCCCAGGTTCGTGGAAAGCCCCTACGCGCTGCACATGATGATCCTGCTGTTCCTGAGCGTGATGATGGGGCAGAGCTGGAACATCCTGGGCGGGTACGCTGGCCAGCATTCGGTTGGCCATGCCGCCTACTTCGGCGTGGGGGCCTATACCACCATGATGCTCATGCATTCGAAGCAAATTCCGCCCTGGATCGGGGTGTGGGCCGGCATGGCCCTGGTCATCGTCGTGGCGCTGGCCATCGGCAGCATCTGCTTCCGGCTGCGGGGCCCGTATTTCGTGTTGGCCTCCATCGCCGTGGCTGAAATTCTCAGGCTGTCGGCCATCAACCTGACCACCCTGACCAATGGTGCCGAGGGCATCCTGGCCACCGAATTGCCCGCTTTCAAGATCGGTGGGACCGTCGTGACGGACTTCCTCACCAAGGTGCCTTTCTATTACATCGGTCTCTTCCTGGTGGTGCTTACCATCGTCGTCACCTTCCTGGTCCAGCACTCCAAGCTGGGCTACTTCTTCCAGGCCATCCGGGAAGACCAGGACGCGGCCCATTCCCTGGGCATCTCCATCTCCCTCTACAAGAACATCGCCCTGGTCATCTCGGCGGTCTTGACCTCCCTGGCCGGAAGTTTCTACGGCATCTACGTGGGGTTCGTGGATCCTCCGACGGTGCTGGGACTGGATGTTTCGGTCCAGATCATGCTCATCTGCATCATCGGGGGCATGGGGACCCTCTGGGGCCCCGTGCTGGGTTCCCTGATCCTCGTGCCGCTGTCCGAGGCCCTGCGCAGCAACATGATCACTGAAGCACTGGTGAAGGTCGGCATGGTTAGCGCGGATTCCAAGTTGGGTCTCTTCCTCAAGGAGAACCTCTCCCATGCCCACGTGCTGCTTTACGGCATCCTCGTCGTCCTGGTGATTCTGTTCATGCCGGACGGGCTCATGGGCTTCGTCCGGAAACTGGCCTTGCGCCGGAAGCGGGAGGCAGTCTGATGGCCATCCTGGAGATTAAGCAGGTCAGCAAGTTCTTCGGTGGCCTCGCCGCCAATTCGAACGTCTCCTTCTCGGTCGAAGCGGGCACGATCATGGGCCTTATCGGGCCCAATGGCGCGGGCAAGACGACCCTCTTCAACTGCATCACGGGCTACTACCCGCCTTCGAAAGGGGAAATCACCTTTGATGGTCGGCGGATGAATGGCCTGGATCCGGACAAGGTCTGCATGCTGGGCATGGTGCGCACCTGGCAGAAAGTCAGGCCCCTGGCCAAGCTGTCCGTGGTGGACAACGTTATGGTGGGCGCCCTGGCCCGCACCTCCTCCCTGAAGGTGGCCCGCGAGATGGCCATGGAACAACTCAAGGTGGTCCGGCTGGAGCATCGGCCGGATTTCATCGCGGGCGGGCTGCCCATTGGTGAACGCAAGAAACTGGAGGTGGCCCGCGCCCTCGCGACCCAGCCCAAGCTGCTGCTTCTGGACGAGGTGATGGGCGGCCTGAACCCCGCGGAGAGTGAAGAGATCATCCAACTCATCCTCGACATCAAGGCGCGCGGGCTCACCCAGATGGTCATCGAGCACGACATGAAGGCCATCATGCGAATTTCCGACCGCATCGTCGTCCTGAATTCAGGGGAAAAACTCACAGAAGGGTCTCCGCAGGAAGTCGTCAGCAACCCCGAAGTGATCAGCGCCTACCTGGGTGAAGCCCATGCTTAAGATCGAGAAACTCAACTTTTCCTACGGTGATCTCAAGGTGCTTTGGGATGTGGACCTGGAAGTCAACGAGGGCGAGATCGTCACCGTCGTGGGCGCCAATGGCGCCGGCAAGTCCACCACACTCAAGAACATCTCCCGGCTGGTAAGACCGAATTCCGGCACCATCACCTTCATGGGCGAGGATATGGGCAAGATGCAGTCGCACCATGTGGTCGAGGCCGGGCTGGTGCAGGTTCCCGAAGGCCGCCGGATCTTCCCGGAAATGACCGTGCTGGAAAACCTCCGTATGGGCTCGTACGTCAAGGCCACCCGGGCTGACCGCCAGAAGAACATCGACTGGGTATTCGAGCTCTTCCCCCGGCTCAAGGAACGCGAGAAACAGCTGGGGGGCACCATGTCCGGCGGGGAACAGCAGATGCTGGCCATCGCCCGTGGCCTCATGGCCAACCCCAAGGTCATGCTGCTGGACGAGCCCTCCCTGGGTCTGTCGCCCCTTCTCGTGAAGAACATTTTCGACATCATCACCGGAATCAACAAACAAGGCGTTACCATTCTTCTTGTGGAGCAGAATGTCTACCAGTCCCTCCGCATTTCCCACCGGGCCTATGTGATGGAAACCGGCCGGGTGGTGCTCACGGGCAAGGGCGACGAGTTGCTCAACAACGACCACATCAAGAAAGCCTTCCTGGGCATGTAAGGAGAACGCGATGACGTCCGTCGAAAAGTGGATGACCAAGAACCCCATCACCATCGATCAGGATGCTTCGATCATCGAGGCCATCCACCTGATGAAGGAGAAGGGCATCCGGCGTCTGCCCGTCATGGCCAAGGGCAAGCTGTCTGGCCTGATCACGGAGCGGATGATCAAGGACTACACCCCCGGCAAGGCCACCTCCCTGGATACCTGGGAAGTCCACTACCTGCTCTCCAAGACCCCGGTGAAGGACGTCATGAACCCCTCTCCCCGGACCATCACTCCGGAAGAGGACTTGGCCACGGCGGCCCAGGTCATCCTGGACCACAAGCTCTACGGCCTCTGCGTGGTGGATGCCAAGGGCAAGCTGGTGGGCATCATGTCCGTGGGCGACATGCTCCGGGCCGTGGTGGAGTTCGCGAAGACCAGCAAGTAGTCCGGACAGACCGTACCCTTGTCTCTGGCCGATCGTCTTCAGCATCTGCGGACCGGGTTCGCCCGATCGTTCTGGGTCGCCAACGTCCTGGAACTCTTCGAGCGTCTGGCCTTCTACGGGTCCAAGGCCATGCTGGCGGTGTACCTGGTCGAGAAAGTCGGACTGGGGCGCAGGGGCAGCGAACTGGTCGGGCTCTACGGCTTCGCCGTGTTTTTCTTGCCCACCCTCGCCGGTCCGCTGGTGGATCGGTACGGCTTCCGGCGCAGCCTGATCGCCTGCTTTTCCATCTTCAGTCTCGGCTATTTCGCCATCGGTCTGGCGGGGCTGCCCATGGGCCAGGCCTTGGTGGCCTCGGTGGGCACGACGCCCTACATCATCGGGGCGCTGTTGCTGACGGCCATCGGGGGTTCGCTCATCAAGCCCTGCGTGGTCGGCACGGTGGCGCGGACGACGACCCTGGAAACGAAGTCGCTGGGCTATTCCATCTACTACACCCTGGTCAATCTTGGTGGCGCCATGGGGCCCGTCCTGGGTCTGCAGGTGCGGGAGGGCATGGGCATCGAGTACGTCCTGGTGATGTCCGCGGTGACCTCCGCCTTCAATCTCCTGGGCACCCTCCTGTTCTTCAAAGAGCCGGATCGGGAGCCCACGGACGAGGCGCCCCGTTCCCTGGGCCAGGTGCTCCGGGACATGGCCCTGGTCTTCACGGACCTGCGCTTCATGAGCTTTCTCCTGATCTTCTCGGGCTTCTGGATCATGTTCTGGCAGATCTTCTACGGCCTGCCGTTCTATGTCCGGGATGTCCTCCACTTCTCCCGCTTCGAGCTGATCGAGACCGTGGATTCCTGGGCCATCATCCTGCTGACGGTGCCCGTGACCGCCCTGATGAAGAAGGTCCGCCCCATCCTGGCCATGTCCCTGGGCTTTGCCATAGCGAGCCTTGGCTGGGTGCTCATCGGCGCCGTGCCCACCCTGGGCGCCACCATCGCCGGCATCATGATTTTCGCCGTGGGTGAGGCCATGCAGGCTCCGCGGTTCTATGAATACGTGGCGGACCTGGCCCCCAAGGACCAGGTGGGCACGTACATGGGCTTCGCCTTCCTGCCGGTGGCCATCGGCGCCCTGGTGGCGGGCTACCTCAGCGGCTTCCTGGTGGAGACGTTCCTGAAGCAGTCCCACCGGCCCGGGATGATGTGGTACACACTTGCGGCCATCGGCGGCCTGTCGACGATCCTCATGCTGCTCTACGACCGCTTTGTGGCGCCGAGGAAAACAGTGCCCTGAGGCATCACAGATTCTTCGAAAGGAAATCCCACCGGGCCTGATAGACGGCCCAGATCTGCTCCGGGCTGCGGGGCCCGTGGGCCGAGCCGGGCAGCAGGACGAACTGGCAGGGGTGCCCGGCCTTCTGTAAGGCGTCGATGAGCATGACGCTGTTCTGGGGGTGCACGTTGTCATCCAGGGTGCCGTGGAGTAGCAGCAGCTTGCCGCTGAGGTCCTTGGCGGCCTTTAACACCGAGCTGGTCTCGTAGCCCTTCGGGTTGTCCGCAGGCAGGCCCATGTAGCGCTCGGTGTAGACGCTGTCATAGAGCTTCCAGTCGGTCACCGGCGCTCCCGCGATGCCCACCTTCCAGGCCTTGCTGTGGGTGAGAGCATACGTGGTCATGAAGCCCCCGTAGCTCCATCCATCCAGGCAGAGGCGGTCCATGTCGGCCCAGCCTTGGGTCCTCAGCCAGGCCAGGCCGTCCAGCTGATCCTGCAGCTCCTGGGCGCCCAGGTTTCGGTGGATGCCGAAGGCGCTGGCCAAGCCCTTGCCCGAGGCGCTGCGGTTGTCGCAGACCCAGACCGCGATGCCGTTCTGGGCCAGGAACTGGTACCACTGCATGCTCCGGCTCCAGCTGTCCCGCACCTCCGGCGTGCCGGGCCCGCCATAGATCTCCTGGAACACCGGGTACTTCTTGGCCGGGTCGAAACCCACCGGCAGGATCAGCATGGTCTCCATGGGGAACCCATCCCGGGTCCTCACCTGCTGAAAGCTGATCTTCCCCAGCGCCAGGGCCTTCCATGCGTTGCTGGGATTGGCGTCGATGTGGCGCAGGAACTTGCCGGAGCCGTCGTGAAGGCTCTGCTGGGGCGGCGTGTGGATGTCGCTCCATGTATCGAGGAAGGCCGAGTAAGTGGGATTGAAGCGGACCGAGTGCGTGCCCAGTCGTTCGGTCAGGCGCCTGAGCCCCTGGCCATCGAGGCTGACGCGGTAGGTGTCGACACCGATGGGGCTGCGCTCCGTGGCGTCGAAGTAGAGGACACCACGGGCTTCATCCAGGCCGCGCAGCTTGCGAACGTCCCATTCGCCGGAGGTGATGGCGTTCCGAAGGGTGCCCTTGGCGTCGTACCGGTAGACATGGTGGTGCCCGGTGCGGTTCGATTCCCAGAGGAAGCCGCCGTCCTTGAGAAACAGGGGCGCATCGCCATGGTGCTCGGGATCCACCCAAGCGCCGCCCTGCTCCTTCACCAGGAGGCTGGAGCCTGGGCTCTCAAAGCGCCGGAACTCCATCCAGGACTGGATTCGGTCCGTGATCGTGGCCGCCAGGCGGCCCTGCTGGTCCCAGGTCACACGGGTGATGAGGGTCTCTCGCCCCGGATGGGGATCCTCCATCCAGGTGGTGTGGCCGGCGAGATCCACCACGCCGAGCCGGACTACGGGGTTGGGGTCGCCAGCCTTGGGATAGCGGGCCTGCTGGAGCTTCTGGGGCTGGAACCGGTCATCCGCGAGGGTGAAGACGGGCACCCTGGTGTCATCCAGGCTGAGGAAGGCGAGCCGCTTCGAATCCGGTGACCACCAATAGGCCTTCGTTCCCCGGGCCCGGCCATAGATCTCTTCCTGGTAGACCCAGTCCAGGCGTCCGTTGAAGACCGTTTCACTGCCGCCCCTGGTCAGCCGGGTCTCCTGGGCCGTGGCGATGTCTACCCGATAGAGGTCGTTGCCCCGCAGGAAGGCCACCTGGGTGCCATCGGGGCTGAAGGAGGGTTCTTCCGGCTTGCCACTGAGCAGACATCTGGCCGTTGCGGTCTTCAACTCCAGAAGAAAAAGCTGTTCCCCCGCCTCTAGCAGGAAGGCCGTGCGTGGCTCGTTCCAGATGTAGCCCCCCCGGCCCAGGGCGGGCCTAGCCTCGGTCTCCGGTAGGCCTGCGGTCACCAAGGCGGCCAGGAGGCGGACGGGGTCGACGAGGGACCTGGCCGCCCAGGTTCCCGGGTCCACCCGCAGCAGCGTCACCTGCTCTCCCTCCCGGCGGGTCTGCAGCAGGGCCCCATCGGGCAGCCACTCCAGCCGCGTGGGGGGCATGGCCACCAGGGCCTTCTTTTGCGTCGGGTGGCCCAGGGCCTCGAGGGTGAGGCGTTCCGTGCCCTGGCCCAGCAGGCCGGAGACAAGGAACAGGCAGGCCAGGCCGGTGTGGATCGACATAAGGTCCCTCGAGAAGCAGATTCTATATATATCGCATGATGAGGCTACCCGGTGGCGTCGTAACTAATTTGTATTTTTGAATCATCCGCCGATAGCGTCCTGTGGGCCTGTGGCCCCCAGGGCAAGGTGACGACATGCCTTCGATATTCAATCGACTCACCCCCAATTCCCTGGCGGGGAAGATCCTGCTGGTGGCCCTGGCACCCCTGGTCATCGTCTTCCTAGCCTCCTGGCTGGTGCTGGTGCCCGCGGTGGAGGATGGCTTCCTGAAGTCGCGGAAGGACGAGATCCGCAGCCTGTCGTGTCAAAGCCAAGGACGTTGTTCAGCTTTTGAGCGGGAGTGAGCCCGCCGAGGGCTGAGTGGGATCTGTGGTGATTGTAGTGATGGAGCCAGGCCCTGAGGGCCTGAATCCGCTGTTCTGAGGATTCATAGGCCAGGCGATAGGCCCATTCCCTGAGGGCGGTCTGGATGAAGCGCTCGGCCTTGCCGTTGGTCTGAGGCCGGTAGGGCCGGGTGAAGCTGTGCTTGATGCCGTGGGCCTCGCACACATCCCGAACGGGGAAGGAGTAGTAGCACTTGCCGTTGTCGGTGAGAATGCGCTGAACCTGGATGCCCTGGCTGCCGTAGTGGGAAAGCGCCCTCTGGAGGAAGCCAGCGGTGGTCTCCTTCCGTTCGTCCGGAAGGATTTCGGCGTAACTGCTCCGGGAATGGGCATCGATGGCGACATGGAGGTGCTCCCAGCCGACACCCCTCGACCGCCGAGTGCAGTCGCCGTGGATCCGGTGGCCCACTCCCAGGATCTTGCCGAGCTTCTTGATGTCGAGGTGCAGCAGGCCACCTGGTTCAGCGATCTCGTAGCGACGAGGAGGTTCCTTCTTCTCCAGGGACGACCACCTGGAGAGTCCCTTCCTCCGGAGGATCAGGCCGACGGTAGACCGAGGCATCCTGAGCCGCCGGGCCACCTCCGTCGCCGGCAGCCGTGACCGCCGCAGATCGATGACCTTTGCGACCACGGCTGCCTCGGTCCGGCTCGGGACGCGAAAGGGGCGGCTCGACCGGTCCTGAAGGCCGGATCGCCCTTCCTTCCTGAACCGGGCCAGCCATTTGTAGGCGGTCCTAAGGCTTATGCCCGCCGC
>JANYLR010000015.1 GCA_025363715.1 Holophagaceae bacterium
CGGGGCTGCGCTTTTTGGAACGCAACCCCGGCGCCCCCGGGATTCAGCCCGCGCTATCGGAGCGGACGCCCATGCTAGTTTCCGTGGTTTCCTGCCGTATTCCGTGGCTTCCGCGACCAGCATTTTTTCTCCACATGTATTGAATCGCGGGTCAGTTTCAGCTCCAGGGAAAGGGCCCAGACCATGACGGCATGGCGCCCCCCCACCGACGGGCCGCCGGTGCCCTGGCCGCGGATCGCGGAAAGCCTGCGCCTGCCGCAGCTGGGGGCCCATCCGCACAAGCTCAGCCCGCGCATTCCGGAGAGCCCCCGCCGAGCCGCCGTGGGCGTCATCCTATGGGGCGACGCCGCGGGGGCTCGCAAGGTCGTGCTGGTGCAGCGGGGCTACGGGGCCCCCCAGCATCCAGGCGAGGTGGCCTTCCCGGGCGGCATGGTCGAATCCGGGGACCGGGACCTGCCCGCCACCGCGCGGCGCGAAGTGGCCGAAGAACTGGGCATCACCGGAGGCCTGTGGGAGCTGGGCTGCTTCCCCGATGGCGTCGCCAAGGCCCAGGTGCGGTTCACGCCGGTGTTCTTCCGCTGGGAGGAACCCGAACCCCGATTCACCCTGGACCGGGAACTGGAGCAGGCTCTGCTGGTGCCCTTGGCGCCTCTACTAGAGGCGCCCTGGACCCTGGAACTGCTCGACCGCCATGATCTGGCCCTCGAAGTGCCACGCCTGGAGCTGGCCATGGATGGCTGGGCGGCCCCTCTCTGGGGGGCCACCGCCTTCGTCTTCAAGGCCTGGCTGGATGTGCTGAAGGGCTGCCGCTGAGGCCGCTACTTCTCCTCGGCCTTCACGCTGCCGTCCTTCTCCAGATACTTGTCCGGATCCTGCTGCAGGGCGCCGACGCAGTGCTTGCTGCACACGCGGTACTCTTGGCCGCGCACGACGGCGACCGTGGACTTCGCGTCCACCTTCATCTTGCAGACAGGATCGAGGGTGTTCGTGGCTGGTTTCGCCTTTTCCGCCGCAGGGGCGGTCAGCACGGCGAGGGAGAACAGGGCGGCGTAAAGCATGGAACCTCCGGGTAGGAGGCCCCAGTGTAGCGGACCGCCCTGCGTCGGATTGACGCAGGGCGGTCCGGGCTTAGGCCAGGGCTACTTTTTCGCGTTCTTCGGCGTGCCATCCTTTCCCAGGTACTTGTCCGGATCCTGGAGCAGCTTCGTATCGCAGCCCGGGCAGCAGAGGTAGTAGTCCTGACCACGGACCGCGACCTTGGGGCTTTTGCCGGGAGTGACCTTGCCGCCCAGGACAGGACAGACCGTGTTCTTGGCTGGAGCGGGTTTGGCGCCTGGCGCCGCCAAAATAGAAAAAACAAGCAGGGGTGCGAGCATTGGGGCTCCTATTGAGGTTGTTTGTTTAACTCAGGCTTCGACAGAAGCCTGAGCCGCGATGGGAAGAGAACGCCTCTTCCAAAGGTAATAAATGGAGGGATACACCAGCAGCTCGAGCAGGAAGCTGGTGGCGAGGCCGCCCACCATGGGGGCCGCGATGCGCTTCATGACGTCGGCGCCGGTGCCGGTGCTCCACATGATGGGGAGCAGCCCCATGAAGGCCGCGAAGACGGTCATGGCCTTGGGCCGTACCCGCTTCACCGCCCCGTGGATGATGGCCTCCACGAGGTCCTCCTTGGTGTTCAGCCGCCCTTCTCGCTGGGCCTCGTCATGACTGAGATCCAGGAAGAGCAGCATGAAGACGCCGGTCTCGGCGTCCAGGCCCATGAGGGCGATGAGGCCCACCCAGACGGCGATGCTCATGTTGTAGCCCAGCAGCCAGAGCAGCCAGAAGGCGCCGATGGCGCTGAAAGGTACCGCCAGCATGACCACGGAAGCCTTGAAGGCGCTCTTGGTGTTGGCGTAGAGCAGGCCGAAGATCAGCACCAGGGTGATGGGCAGGATGAGCTTCAGCCGCTCCTTCACCCGGATCATGTTTTCGTACTGGCCAGACCAGGTGAGGCTGTAGCCCGCGGGCAGCTTCAGCTCCTTTTCAACGGCCGCTTTGGCGTGCTGGACGTAGGTGCCCACGTCGATCTTCGAAGTATCGAAGTCCACCAGCACGTAGCCGTTCATCTGGCCATTCTCGTCGCGGATCATGGCCGGGCCATTGGCCCATTTCAGGTCGGCGATCTCTTCCATGGGGATCAGAGCGCCCCCTGGCGTGGGGATGAGCACCCGCTTCAGGGCGTCGGGGCTTTCCCGGTAGTCCCGGGCGTAGCGGACGTTCACGGGATACCGGGCCCGGCCATCGAAGACCGTGCTCTGGTTGTCGCCACCGATGGCGGTCATCACCAGCATGTTGGCCTGCTCGACACTGAGGCCATAGCGGGCCAGCTGCTCCCGCTTCAGCACGAAGTCCAGGAAGTAGCCCTGGGCGGTGCGTTCGGCGAAGGCGCTGCGGGTGCCGGCCACGCTCTGCAGGATGCGCTCGGCGTCCACGGCCACCTTCTGGATGACCTCCAGATCGGCTCCGTTGATCTTGATGCCCACCGGGGTGCGGATGCCGGTGCTGAGCATGTCCAGGCGAGCCTTGATGGGCATGGTCCAGGCATTGGGGATGGCCGGTAGCCGCACCACGCGGTCCAGATCCGCGACGATCTCCTCCTGGGTCAGCCGGTCCCGCCAGAAGGGACGCAGCATGGCCTTCAGGAAATCCGGCGCCCAGGAGCTGAACCAGCGGGGCTTGGCGCGCCACTGGTCCTCGGGCTTGAGGACGATCACCGTCTCCATCATGGAAAAGGGCGCGGGATCCGTGGCGGTGTCGGCGCGGCCCGCCTTGCCGAAGACTTTTTCCACTTCTGGCACGGTGCGGATCAGGCGGTCCTGCACCTGGAGGATGCGCTGGGCCTCGGTCTGGCTGAGGCCCGGCAGGGTCGAGGGCATGTAGAGGAGCGTTCCCTCGTTCAGCGGCGGCATGAATTCACTGCCCAGGCCCACGAAGGCCGGGATTGTGGCCAGGACCAACAGGAAGGCCACGGCGATGGTCGCCTTGGCGTGCTTCACCACGAAACGGCAAGGGCCTTCGTAGATTCTGTGGAGGAAGACGCTGATGGGGTGTTTCTCTTCCGCATAGTACTTGCCGACCACGAACTGGGTGGCGGTCCAGGCCAGCCACTTCGGCTTGAAGCTGAAGGGCTCCACCCGCGCGAAGAGCATGCGCATGGCGGGGTCCAGGGTCAGCGCCAGGAGGGCGGCGATGCCCATGGCGAAATTCTTGGAATAGGCCAGGGGCTTGAAGAGCCTGCCTTCCTGATCCAGCAGGGTGAAGATGGGCAGGAAGCTCACCGCCACCACCAGCAGGGAGAAGAAGACCGAGGGACCGACCTCCATCAGGGCTTCCAGACGCACCTGGTAGAAGCTTCCCGGTTTTCCGGCCTCGATCCATTTCTCGATCTTCTTGTAGGCGTTCTCCACCTCGACGATGGCGCCGTCCACCAGCACGCCGATGGAAATGGCGATACCGGCGAGGCTCATGAGGTTGGCGTTCTGGCCGATGCCGTAAATCGGGATGAAAGCCAAGGCCACGCTCACGGGGATCGTGATGATGGGGACGATGGCCGAGGGGATGTGCCACAGGAAGATCAGGATGATGATGGAAACGACGATCATCTCCTCGATGAGCTTGTGCTTCACGGTCTTGATGGCGTTGTGGATCAGCTCGGACCTGTCATAGGTCGTCACCACCTCCACGCCTTCGGGAAGGCCCAATTTTAGCTCAGCGATCTTGGCCTTCACGTGCTCGATGACGTTCAGGGCGTTCTCGCCCTGGCGCATGACCACGATGCCGCCCACCACGTCGCCCTGGCCGTCCAGATCCGCCAGGCCTCGTCGCATCTCGGGGCCGATGGTGACCGTGGCCACATCGCCCAGGCGGATGGGTGTGCCGTTCTCCGCCTTGAGCACCGCCTGCTCGAGATCCCGGGTGGACTTCACGTACCCTCTTCCCCGGACCATGTACTCGCGCCCGCTGTATTCGACCAGGCGGCCTCCCACTTCCGAATTGGCGGATTTCACCGCCCCGATCACGGACTCGATGGAGACCTTGTAGGCCGCCATCTTGTTGGGATTGAGCTGCACCTGGAACTGCTTGGCCTGGCCACCCACGGTGGCCACCTCGGCGACGCCGGGGGTGCTTTGGATGCCATAGCGCAGGAACCAGTCCTGCAGCGATCGCAGCTCATCCGTGCTGTGCTTGCCGGTGTGATCCACTAGGGCGTACTGGTAGACCCAGCCCACCGAGCTGGCATCGGGACCAAGGGAAGTCTGCACGCCGGATGGTAGGGTCGAGGTGATCTTGGAGAGGTACTCCAGCACCCGGCTGCGGGCCCAGTAGATATCGGTGCCGTCCTCGAAGATCACATAGACGTAGGAGAAGCCGAAGTCCGAGAGACCGCGCACGGCCTTCACCTTGGGGGCACCGAGCAGGCTGGTGACGATGGGGTAGGTGACCTGGTCCTCGACGATATCGGGGCTCCGGTCCCACTTGCTGTAGATGATCACCTGGGTGTCGCTGAGGTCCGGCAGGGCATCCATGGGGATGTTCCGCATGGTCCAGAAGGATAGGACGATCAGCACCACCGAGGCGGCCATCACCAGCCAGCGGTTCTCCGCCGAGAAGCGGATGATCCGCTGGAGGAAGGTGGGGTGTTCGGGGTCGTAGCCGACGTGTGCGCTCACGGTTCCCTCCCTAGTGCTTATGGTCGGAGGGCGCCGACGGGGATGGGGTCTTGGGCGTCTCAGTGCTCGTGCCCTTCTGGCTTAGATGGGCCAGCACGGCCTTGAGGCGGGATTCGGAATCCACCAGGAAGTTGGCGCGGACGACGACCTCTTCACCGACCTGCAGCCCGGACTGGATCTCCACCTTCTCTCCGACGGTGGTGCCGGTGCTGACCTCCCGGGGCTCGAACTTGCCATCCCCCAGCGACACGAAGACCACCTTGGTGGTGCCCGCATCCATCACGGCGTCCAGGGGGACGATCAGCCCTTTCCGCCCCTGCCCTTTCAGCAGGACGTCACCAAACATCTCCGGCCTGAGCTCACCTTTCGGATTCGGGAACTCCACCCGGGCCTTGGCGGTGCGGGTTTTGGGATCCATGACCGGATCGACAAAGGCGACGCGCCCCATGAAGGTCTTCCCCGGAGAGGCCTGAGTGGTCAGCTCGGCGGGCATACCCACCTTAGCCCGGCTCAGTTCAGCTTCGTACACATCCACCTGCACCCACACGCGGCTGAGATCCGTGATCTCAAAGAGGATGTCCGCCGGCGTGATGCGGGCGCCCTCCATCACGTTCTTCACCGTCACCACGCCTGAGCTGGGGCTGCGTAGGGTCAGGGCCTTCTGGATCTCACCGGTCTGCTCCAGATGGTCGATGGTCTCCTTCGGCACATCCCAGAGGCTGAGGCGGCGGCGCGCGGACTCCAGCAGTTCCCCGCCGCTGCCCTGCAGTGACCCGCCCGAGAGGGACTTCTGGGTCTGGAGCGCCAGCAGGTACTCCCGCTGGGCACTGACGAACTCGGGGCTGTAGAGGCTGAACAGAGGCTGCCCCTTGGCCACGGGCTTGCCGACGAAATCCACGAAGAGCTTTTCGACAAAGCCCTCCACCTTCACGTTCACCTTGCGGACGCGGGTCTCATCCACCACCACGCGGCCCAGGGCGCGGAGTTCTCCGCTCACCATCCCTTCGGCCACCTTTTCGGTGCGGAGACCGATGAGCTGCTGGCGTTCATGATCGATGGTGATGGCGGCATGGTCGCCCACGCTTGCCGCTTCGGTGCCGTGGCCATCCATCGGGACCAGGTCCATGCCGCAGATGGGGCAGGTACCAGGGTGGTCCTGGATGATCTGGAGGTGCATGGGGCACTGGTACATCTGTTTCTTGGGAGCCGCGGTAGCGGCCTCAGGCGCAGGCCCGGTCTTGGCGGGACGCAGAAGGAGCGTGCCCCCGATGCCCGCGACCAGTCCCAAGGCCACGAAGGCGATGGGACGGAAGAGAAGACCTTGGCGGGACGGTGGATTGAAAATGGGTTGTTCGAGGCTCATGGGGAAGCTCCTACATCTTGTTCATGGCAGGGCCGCTGTCCTGGGCCTTGCCCGGGGCCTTGGCGGTGGCGTTCGAAACAGCGGGTGCGGCAGCGCCCGAGGAAATGCTGGTGGAGGCCAAGGACCCGCCATTGATGGGGACGGTGGGGGCGAGGGCCGCCTCGCGCAGGGCGATGTGCTGGGCCTGGAGCTGGGCCAGGGTCTGCAGGTAGGCGCCCCGGTCGCCCACCCAGCCATTGAGGGCTTCGAGGGCGCCCAGGAAGGAGGCGCGGCCGGTCTCGTACTGGGCCAGCAGGGCCTTGAAGCTGGCCTCGCTCTGCACCAGCAGACCGTCCCGATAGAGGTCGCGGGTGCGACGCAGGGTCTGAATCTGGATGCTGCGCTCCTCGGTGCGCTGCCGGAGCAGGGTGCGGACCGATTCGACTTCGGCGCCCTGCCCTTGGCGATGGTGCTCGTGCTCGGCCACGGCCCGCTGCTGCTTGTTGCGGCCATAGATGGGCAGCGAGATGCTCACTCCCACCTGCCACATGGGGTCCAGTCCACCCCGGGGCATGAGGCCGGCGGTGACTGCGAAATCCGGCCGGCGGTCCAGTCTGGCCAGATCCAGGAGCTTGTCCGTCTGCCGCACGCTGGCGCGGGCCCCGGCCAGTTCTGGGCTACGGGCCTCCACCTGCTCGTGTTCGAGAGCCACCGGCTCCGGCAACTCAGCCAGCGCCGCCGTGGCGGGAATGGGATCGGCCGGATCATGCTGGCGAAGCCGGTTCAGACCGGCAAGGGTCGTGCGTTCCTCGGCGTCCAGGGACCAGGCCGCTAGTTGCAGACGCGTGCGCTCAAGCTGAGCCCTCAGCAGATCGCCCTGGCTCCCCTGCCCCACCTCGTAGCGGGTCCGGGCCAGCCGCTCGGCCTGTTCGAGGAAGACGGACTGCTGCTCCAGCAGCTGTTTCTGCCCCCGCACCAGCAACAGCGCCGTGTACCCGCGCCGGACCTCCGCCTCCAGGCTCAGCTGGACCCGCGACCGGGCCGCTTCCGAGAGGTCCGCGCCGATGGCTGCGACTTCTTTGCGCAGGCCGCGCTTGCCCGGCCAGGGCAGCGGCTGGGTGAAGGCGACGCTGTAGAAACTGGTCTCCATGCGACCCACCTCGAGGCGCTTGAAGCCATCGTTCTGCAGGCCCAAGGAGAGGGAGGGATCCGGCAGCACCCCCGCCTGGGGGATGCGCTCCTGATCCATGCGCACGGCCGCCTCGGCCTTCTGTAAGTCAGGATGCCGGTCCAGGGCCTCCCGCAGCAGCGCCGCCAGGACCGGATCTGGGGTGGAAGGTTGGGGAAGGGGTGCCTGGGCCGTACCCGGTGCGGCAAGCACCAGGGCCGGGACCAGGCGCATCAATCTGCGCATGGCATCTCCTGAAAAGGAACAAGTTCGGTCGCCCGCCGAAAAGCAGGCAAGGCTTCACTCAGTTCCCGATCAAATCAGGAAGGTGCCCAATCGAGCGAGGTGGCGCCCCAGATCCGGGTCACGGCCATGGAGGGTGGTGGAGACTCCGACTAGCTCGCGGCATGCCATCGCCACAGCCCAGGTGACGGGTTCGGGACGGGGTTCCGTCCGGCGCTCGGCCTGCGTTCGGCGGACAGCCACAGCTGCCACGGCGATGGTCCGCACGGAGCAAAGGGCATTCGACGGCGTCCGGTTGCCCCCTGGCTTGGGACAGGCGCACAAATCCGGGGCTGCAACGGGACCTCCGCAGCAGCAGGATTCATGGCCCGGCATCCCGGACGCGGTCCCTGCCGGCACCCAGTCCGCGACCCCGCCGCCCAGAAGCAGCGCGATGGCCAGGATGGCGCGCAGGATCGACCGCAAGGGAGAAACCTCCGGAGGCTTCCATCATACGCCTTCCACCCATGTGGCGACATGGAATCCTTGACCGAGGTCACAGGGGAAGGCCTTGGATCCTGCGGGGACCCAGCCCCCGCGCCCCTCGGCGTTAGGATGGTTCCATGGACGCGTTTGAGATGGCAGAGGTGGCGATCATCGGCGGCGGCATCGCCGGCCTCAGTCTCGCCTGCCACCTGGCCCAGGCCGGCCAGCAGGGCATCATCCTGCTCGAGCGCGAAGACCAGCCGGGCACTTATGCCAGTGGCCACAACGCGGCCGTGGCCAGGTCCTTGACGGGACGGGACGAGCACACGGCCCTCACCGTGGCAGGACGGCGCCTCCTGGCCCAGACCGGCCTCCTCACCGCCAGCGGCGGCATCCTCGCCAGTGCCGGGCCAGGGGCCCTGGACGAACTGGCGGCCGAAGCGGTGCGGCATGGCGTGGAAGTCCACCCCGGCCAGGGCATCCCTCTGCCCGGCCTGAAAGCCGCCGAGCACCTGGCCATTCCCGGCGACGGGGTGATCGATATCGCGGGCCTGCTGCGCCACTGCGCCGAAGGTGCCCGGGCCGGGGGCGCGGACCTGCGCTTCGGCTGTGCCATCCAGGCCCTGCGCCCCACCGAGATGGGCTTCGACCTGGACACGGACCGGGGTCCCTTGCACGCGAAAACCCTGGTCCTCGCAGCCGGCGCCTGGGCCGGGGAACTGGGCCGCATGGCCGGCTCGCACATCCCCTTCACACCCCTCAGGCGAACCCTCGTCTGGAGTGGCGCCCCGCACCCCCAGGGCGAGCCCTGGGCCTGGTGGGTGGACCGGCCCTTCTACCTGCGGCCCGAAAGCGGCGGCCTGCTCATGTGCCCCTGCGAAGAGGTCGAGGTGCCGCTGCCCTCTCGCGGGAGGCAGCCAGACACGGACGCGGCGGTCCTGGAAGGGCTGTTCGGGAGCCTGCGGGAGCTGGCCCCGCACCTGGCGGAGCGCCCCATCACCCGCTACTGGACGGGCCTGCGCACCTTCGCGCCGGACCGGCGCTTCGTCCTTGGCTGGGATCCCTGGAACCCCCGCCTTTTCTGGAACGCGGGCCTCGGCGGCCACGGCATGACCAGCGGCCTCTCCGTGGGCGCCTTCGCCGCCGAGCGGTTCCTGCTGCGCGACGATGCCGGGCCGCTGGACCCCAGACGCTTCCTGGATTAAGCCGAAAGCACCGATCCACCGATCAAGCGGTGATTGTCATCCCGATCCGGTGATCCGTGCCTACCGCCTACCCTGTGCCAGCTGTCGTCAGTCCCATCGCCGAAAGCCGAAGTCTGCGGGTCTTCATCATCTCGGTCTCCCTGGCCGTTGCCGTGTGCATTTCAGGGGCCTTCCTGGGCATCGCCCTTCGGACTCGGGCGCTCATCCAGACTGATCTGCTGAACCGTGCCCGCACGGACTTCCGGACCATCGTCCACTTCCGCGCCTGGAACGCCTCCTTCGGCGGCGTCTACGTCGAGAAGCGGGCGGGCGTTGAATCCAACCCCTACCTCGAGAATCCCGACATCCAGAGCACCGATGGCAAGTGGTACACCAAGAAGAACCCGGCCACCATGACCCGGGAGCTGTCAGAACGGTTGAAACAGCCCGAAGGCTACGGCTTCCACATCACAAGCCTGAATCCCCTCAACCCGGGTAACAAGGCGGATGCGGAGGAGACGGCCGCTCTGCGGTCCTTCGCAGCGGGCGTTCAGGAACGATCCTGGAGCGAGGTCATCGGGGGGCGGACCTACACCCGCTACATGGCTCCTCTGAAGGTGGACCAGGCCTGCTTGGAATGCCATGCCCAGCAGGGCTACAAGGTGGGTGATATCCGTGGGGGCATCAGCTTCACCTACGACTCCCAGGAAATCCAGGAGAAGCTGAGGACCAACCTCTACCTGGTGGGCGCCCTGGCCCTGCTGACCACCAGCCTGCTCATGGGCCTGGTGGTGTTCTTCTTCCGCCAGCTGGTGCGGAAGCTCGCCGAGGCGCGGAGCCAACTGGAGACCCTGGCCACCACGGATCCCCTGACCGGTCTCTACAACCGCCGCCAGATCATCATCCGCTTCGAGGAGGAATGCGGGCGGGCCCAGCGGGGCGGCCTGGGGCTCAGCTGCATCATGCTCGACGTGGACCACTTCAAGCGGGTCAATGACACCTACGGCCACCAGCAGGGGGATGAGGTCCTGAAGATGATCGCCACCCAGGCCCGCACCTCCCTGCGGACCTACGACCTGGTGGGGCGCTATGGTGGCGAGGAGTTCATCGCCCTTCTGCCTGGAACCGATCTGGATACCGCCCGCTCCGTGGCCGAGCGGTTGCGGCTGGCCATCGAAGGCTGTGTGGTACTGCGGACGCCCACAGGCCAGCCTCATCCCACTACGGTGAGCCTGGGCCTGACCGCGTGGCGGATGGGTGACACCATGGAAACCCTGGTCCATCGCGCCGATGAGGCCCTCTATCGTGCCAAGGCCAACGGCCGGAACCAGGTCGAGGTCGTGGAGCAGTAGGTCACCATGCTTCACCGGCCCTGCCTTAAGAGTGCCTAACAAAACCCCACGGCGCCGCGTTGTCGGGTTTTGTTAGGCACTCTAAGATCGGTCCATGCTCCCCACGACCCTCCGCGTCGCTCTCATCCAGCAGGCCACGGTCTGGCAGGAGCCGGGCACGAACCTCGCCCGGGCCCGGGGCTTTGTCCAGGCGGCGGCCTGGTCCGGGGCCCGCGTGGCCGTGTTCCCGGAGCTCTTCACCCTGGGCTTCACCATGGCGCCGGAACCCTTCGCCGAAACGATCCCCGGCCCGACGGTGGAGGCTGTTGCCAACCTATCCCGTGAATTCGGCCTCTACCTGGTGGGCTCGGTAGTCGAAGCCCATGCGCCCCACCCCCGCAACGCCGCCTTCGTCACCGCGCCGGATGGCTCCCTGGTGGCCGCCTACCGCAAGCTCCACCCCTTCTCCTACGGCGAGGAGAACCTGCACTATTCAGGCGGGACGGACTGCCCACGGTTCGAGCTGGACGGCATCCCCTGCGGCCTGCAGATCTGCTATGACCTGCGCTTCCCCGAACCCTGCCGGGCCCTGGCGGTCAAGGGCGCCGAAGTGGTCTTCGTCCCCGCCAACTGGCCCGCCCGGCGCATCTCCGCCTGGTCCACCCTCCTGGCCGCCCGGGCCATCGAGAACCAAATGGCCATCTGCGGTGTCAACCGCGTGGGGCGCGACACCGCCGGCCTCGACTATCCCGGCGCCTCCGCCCTGCATGACTGCTTTGGCGAAGTCATCGCGAAAGGAGACGCCACCGAGGGGCTGGTGGTCGGGGACATCGACCTGGCCCAGCTCCGGGCCTGGCGCGAGCGCTTCCCCGCGCTCAGGGACCGGAGGGTGGGGGTTTATTCGGCGTTAGAGAACGAAAAACAAGCCACAGATGAACACAGATAAAAGCTCATGAACAACGAGAAGGTATACGGATGACGCGAACCGGCCGCACCTGCAGCAGGCGATAAGCAGAGCCGAGGAAGCGGAGCGATGATCGAGAGCAGAAGGCCATGCAGGCGGGGTCCGGGTTGGGCGGAGGGACAGGGCGAACAGTCGTGCCATGATTGGTTACCTTGTTCGGGAGTTCAAGTGCCGGTTGGTGCGGTCATCTTTGTCGTGGTCTGGGTAGGAATGGCGCTTGGATTCGGGCTATGGATGTTGTTCTGGCCGAACCACTACTGGGAAACCTGGAGGGAATACCTGAAGGGCGGAGATCCATTCGAAGGTGTTCGCCCCGGGCGGACTGAATACCTGAGAGCCTACGTGAATCGCCCAAACGCGAATCGAAGGGCAAGGGTGCTGGGGGCCCTATTCGTCCTGGCTGGACTAGGTGTGGCGGGTGTATTCGCCTTCGGGCGCCTTCCAACTGGGTGAGCCCTAAAAAATGAATCTAAGCGGCCCCGCCTGTGCCGAGGCGATGAGGGGTGCCGAAGTAGCAAGAAGATGAGAGCGCGCGGAGGATCAGGCTGGTGCCGCATTTAACGAATAAGGCTGGTGGCCTGTTTATGCTTGCGGCCCCGTGAAGCCAGCACTGCAAAGGTGCCGTTGAGAAGAAACAGGTAGGCTACAAAAGCAGCCGTTTCAAAGTTGTAGGTTTGAACCGACAGAAAGCTGATCCCGAAGCCGACTGTGCTGACAGCATAGGCAATCCAACTCTCGGAATGAGGATGGCGATACGACTTGATGAGGGTCGGTATGCCCGCCAGCATATCGGCCAGCAGCGAGAACAATATGGCCAAGTTCGGGTTGTCAGTAATGGCCCAGAGGATGATGCCGATGATAGCCGCGGCCATCAGGTAGTAGTCGCGCGATTCGCTTTTCCAATAGGCTTTCTTGTTGAAGAAAGATGCAGCGACGATAAGCAGCGGTGTGAAGCCGGCGACAAACGACGTCCACGATAAGCCCTTCACGCCCTGCGCCCTTTGCGCCACAAAAATGACCAGCGGGAAGATCCCCCAAAGCAGCCATGTGATGCGATTGGGCTGGGCTTTGCCAACGATGGTTTCGTACAGGTAATAGAAGCCGCCCAGCGAGCCGATGATGGCACCAATAATCGCGCAATATTCCGGAAGCATGAAGGGCCTAACGAAGGCAGCAAACCGGCCTCGCCTGCACCGAGGCACTTAACGAAGCCGAGAAAGCGGAATGAAGAGAAAGAGCGGAAGGCAAGGTAGATGGGGGCCGAGTTGAGCTAGGGGTTAGGCCGCAGGTTGATCATGCTTGGTTGATTGAAATGATCACGGTGCAGGCTGGGAAACCATGTGGAGTAGGCCCCATCCATGGCCATCCGGATCGACGAAGCTGTGTGTGTACATGAACCCGAAATCCTCGGGCTTATCGTAGGTTGAACCGCCAGCCGCTAGGGCCTTTGCGACCAATTCATCTACCTGCTCGCGGCTTTCACAGCTGAGAGAAATCAGGACTTCGACTGCCTGACTTGTATCGCAAATAGCTTTGGGAGTGAACTCACGGAACTTGGCATGGGTGCCCAACATGACAGAAATTGCATCATTGATGACGATGCACGCAGCCGTATCGTCGCTGAACTGTGGGTTGTGAGTAAATCCGAGCGCCTTGAAGAAGGTGACCGACCTCTGGAGATCAGCAACCGGGAGGGTAAGGAAAATCTGGTTGATCATGCCAATCTCCTTTGACCTATTGGTTACGGCGATGGGGTTGCGGCCTAACGAAGGAAGCTAACCCACCCCGCCTGCACCGAGGCGCTGAGCGAAGCCGAGGAAGCAGGGAGTTGAGAGAGAACGGAAGGCAATGTAGGCGGAGTCCGAGTTGAGCGGAAGGTTAGGCGCTACCCGCTAGAATTTCATACACGGGCTTGTTGTCGGCGAAGATTTGCCACTCAGCAATGTGCCCATCGACCACCTTCGCCCGCCAGGCTGCTGGGATGCACCACGAAATGCCGCTAGGTGCATGCGTTGCAGACGCAGTTCCGCAGGCGACAACGGAATCACCAGACGAGGCTACAAGAGATACTTGGATTCTGTAATCAGGGAAGAGGGCGAAGTACTGGTGCCAACCTTGTTTTAATTGAGTGGAGTTGGAATAACTTGTTCCCAAAGAATCAATGAGCACGTGATCAGAAGAATTTAGTTCAGTGATGGCCACAGGGTCGTGGGAGTTGATGCGCTCGATGTAATGCTGAACAACCGATTCGGGGTTTCCTTTGAGTTGCATTGAAACCTCCCTGTAGCGCCTAACTTTGAATTAGGCAAACTGCTGTGAGTCCAAGTCATCGCATGTTCGCTTCGGGTTCCTGGCGAGGGTCGCTGGGCTGAGTTTGTGTGGCTATTCGCCCTTCATCTTGGTCGGTGTTCATCTGTGGCTAATCCTTCTTTTTTCACTTCGGCGGATTCGCCGGCGCATCCCGCTTGTACCAGGACGCCTGCCCATAGACGGGCTTCACTTTTTGTTCCATGGCTTCCAGCTGTAATGCATTCAGTGGCAAAAACTCCCGCGCGATCCGCACGTTCTCTTCGAGCTGGGCCACGTTGTCCACGCCGATGATGACGGTGCTCACGGGGTGGCTCAAGGCGTAGCGCATGGCCTCCCGCATGGTGAGGGTGCCGGGGCGGTCGTGCTTGGCGGTGCCGCGCTGCTTGTCGGGGGGCGGGGGCTGGACGCCTTCGAGGATGCGACCCCGGGCGGGGATCTTCATGCCGATGATGCCCATCTCCTTGTCGATGGCCAGGGGCAGCAGGGTCTTCTTGAAGGGCAGGTGCCAGGTATCGGCGGCATTGAAGGCCATGAGCACGCAGTCGAAGGGGAAGCGGCGGATGGCCTCCGCCAGCACATCGGGATCCGTGTGGCCGCTGAGGCCCAGGAAGCGGACGAGTTTCTGGTCCCGGGCCCTCTGGAAGGCTTCGAGTGCCCCGCCCTTGGCGCAGACATCGTCCACATCCTTCATGGTGCTCATGGCATGCAGCTGCCAGAGGTCCACGTGGTCCGTCTGCAGAAGCTTCAGCGAGGTCTCCAGGATACGCAGGGAGCCGTCCGCCGTACGGTCGTGGGTCTTGGTGGCGAGGAAGGCCTCTTTCCGCCGCCGCTTCATGACCTGCCCGAAGTACTGCTCGCTCCAGCGGGAGTCGCCGCCGTACCGGGCGGAGGTGTCCAGGTAGTTCACGCCAAGATCCAGGGCCCGCTCAATGATCGGCACGGCCACCTTTTCGTTCTCAGGTTTCTCGATGGCCGCCTGGCCACCGAGGCTGAAGAGCCCCACCAGGTGCCCGGTTCGCCCCAGGTTGCGAGTGGGCATGGCGCTGGTGGTCATCGAATTGAACGGAACCCATGAAAGAGGCTTGGTCTCCGGAGACGCCAGGGTCTCCACTGCCCCCAACCTTGCGGCCACCAACCCGGCGGCCGTGGCCGCGCCGAGCTTGAAGAGGTCACGACGGGTGGTTCCGGCGTCGCTCATGGCATCCTCCTGCGGTCTCCAGTATCGCGCGGAACGCTCCACGCGCTCCTCGCCAATCCGTTCATGATCCTCCGCGCCAGGCGCCCCTACCCCCGCGCACGCAGGCGACCCAGCGGGAACCGTCTGCTAGCATGAGGGCCATTCTGCCCAGACAGCCCCAGCCACACGAGACCCTACGGTCCCTCGATATGGTGCATTCCCTTCCCGGAGGCACAGACCATGAGCCTTGACCTCGGAAGCCTTGACGGCCGCATCGAACTGGGAGAACTCATCGGCCAGGGCGGCATGGGCGAGGTGCATAAGGCCTGGGATCGCACCCTGGCCCGCGCAGTGGCCGTCAAGTTCATCCATGGCACGGGGGCGGCGGAAGCGGAGCGACTGCTCATCGAAGCCCGGCTCCAGGCTCGCGTCGAACACCCGCGTGTCGTGCGCGTGCTCGAAGTAGGGACGCTGGCGGGACGCCCGTGCATCCTGTTCCAGCTTGTGACCGGCAGGACCTTGCAGGAATGGACCGCCGACCTGCCGACATCCGACCTGGTGGAGCTGGTCCGCCAGGCGGCCACCGGCTTGCATGCCGCCCACCTCCAGGGACTGGTCCACCGGGATGTCAAACCGGGCAACATTCTGGTCGAAGCAGTGGAGGGCAGTACCCGTTCCGCGCTGGTCACCGATTTCGGCCTGGCTCACGGCGAGGAAGGCGGCCTCACCCGCTCTGGCATGCTCCCCGGAACCCTCGACTTCATGGCACCCGAGCAGCTCGCTGGGGTCGGCCCCATCGATTTCCGTTCGGATGTCTACGCCCTGGGCGCCACGCTGTACGCGGTGCTGGCTGGGAGGCCGCCCTTTCGCGTGTCCTCGGCGAAGCCGGAAGCGGAGGAGCAGCTGCGGTTGCTCAAGCGGATCCTGGACGAAGAGGCGCCCGCCTTGACCACGGTCGTCCCCGGCCTCCCAGGCGAACTATCCCTGATCGTCGCCAAGGCGATGGAGAAGGACCCGTCCTCCCGGTACCCGACGGCCGAAGCCTTTGCCGAAGATCTGGCGCGCTTCCAACGCGGTGAGCCCATCCTGGCGCGCCAAGTCACCTGGGCGGAGCGGGCATTCAAATGGATCCGGCGCAACCCGACGACCGCCCAGGCCATCGGCGCGGTGGCGGCCATCCTCCTCATCGCGAGTGGCTTCACCCTCTGGCTGTCCCGCCAGGCCAGTGTCGAGGCCCTGGAAGCTTCGCGCCTCGGGGCCGAGGCCGAACAGATGCACGAGCTCATCCGGGTGGAAATGCTCCTCCCCTCCCACGATCTCTCGCCGGCCTACGCCCGCATCCGCGCGATGGTCGCGCCTCTGGCCGCCCGGCCATCGGCCACCGCCACCGGCGCCGCCGCCTTCACGTTGGGGCGCGGCCTCCAACTGCTCGGCGATCACACCGCGGCCCATCGGGAGCTGAAACGTGCCTGGGATCTTGGTTTCCGTCGACCAGCGACCGCCCGGGCGCTGTCTGAAAGCGAGAGTCGACTCTACGCCCGCGAGGTCATCGCCCTGGGGCGCATCGATGATCCGGCGCGCAAGAAGGGTCGGCTCGATGACCTGGCCCACCGGTTCCACGATCCGGCTGCCGCCCGCCTGAAAGGGCTGGTGGGGGCCACCGAAGCCGACCGGCAGGTGCTGGCAGCGCGGCTGGCCCTGGTCGAACAGCGCTTTGATGACGCGGCCTCGGCTGCCCGCCGGGCGACCGAAGCGGGGGCCGATGCCGTGGAGGCTGGCGAGCTGGAGGGTGAGGCCCTGTTGCTGGCCGGCAATAACCTCCGGGAGCGCGGTGACCTGGCCGGGGCCAGCCAGCGCCTAGCGGCCGCAGCCGACCGCCTCCAGCAGGCCGCCGCGGTGGGCCGAAGCGCGCCCGCGCCACGGGTGCTCCTTGCCCGGGTGCGCCTCATCCAATACGACGTCGGCATCGGCGCCGAGGGCTTCCGGCTCCCGCCGCTCGAGGCCATCGTCGCCATCCTCCGGGAGGCCGAAACCCTCGACCCGGAGAATGCCGAGCTCCACGCGGTCTGGTCGGGCGTAGAGAAGCGCCGGGGCGATGCCCAGAGCGCGGCCGGGGTCGATCCCATGGTGGCCCGCCGGTCGGCGGTCGCCCACGCCGAGCGGGCCGAGACGGCTTCGCCCTCCGACCCTCGCATCGCGCTCCTCCAGCTGGCCAATGCCTCCTACGAGCTGGCGCTGGAGCTGAGCCATGCCAGCCAGGAATCCCTCAAGGCGCTGGCCCGGGGAATCGCCGCCGCCGAACGGGCCCGGACGCTCTCGCCCGATACCAGCGGCCCAGTCTTCAACCTAGCCCAGCTCCACCAGGCCCGGGCCAGCCTCCTGGTGCAAGGCGGCAAAGACGGTCGGGCCGCCGCTGAGGAGGCGGTCGTCGATGGCCGTCGCTTTCTGGCGCTGGGCGATCGACCGGTCACGGCGAGGGTGGTACTCGCCAAGGCGCTCGAATCGCTGGCCATCGCCCGGTGGTTCATGGGCGGCGAAGGTGAGAGCGCGCTCGCCGAGGGGCTGCAGCTACTCGAGGAGGCAACCCGAATGGCGCCGACAAACTGGGGCGTCCTGGAAAAAGGGCTCTCATTGGCGGCCACCGCCGCCGAACAGGCCCTGGCCGAGGGCCGCTCGCCCGAGGCAACCTTGCGAGCCAGCGCCCCCTGGGCCGACAGGCTGCTGCCGCTCGCCAAGGACAACATCTACTTTGCCTACGACATCGGGGCGTTCCGCCTGCAGCGGGCCCGCGCCGAGCTGGCTGCCGGTCGCGACCCAGGCCCCCTCCTCGCCGAGGCCCTGCCGCTGCTGCTGCCTTCGGCGAAGACACAGGGGGCATCCCAGGAAATGCTGGGCTTGGCAGCGTTGACCCGCGCCGCCTGGTCGTTGAAACAGGGGAAGGATCCAATCCCGGCGCTGCGGCGAGCCGAGGCCCATGGAGTGGCGGCGGCCCGTCTTGACTCCGACGACGCCGATGCGCTGCTGCTCGAAGCCCGGGCCCTGGTAGCCCTACCCCACCCGGCGACCCCGGACCTCGACCGGGCCCGGAAGGCCATCGACCGCTGCCTGGCCTTGAACCCGCGACACGGTCAGGCCTGGGTTGCTGACGCCCGCCTGCGCCAGGCCCGGGGCGATCTCCTCGGCGCCCGGGCCTCGCTGGAGCGAGCGGCAGCCTTGCAACCCCGGCTGGCCGAGATCGCCAAGCTCCGTGCCCTGCTCGGCCCTGGCTGACCTCCGAACCCGTGGTCGCCTGGCATTCAGGCCGGTTCAACCCAGAAGGCTCTGCGGCAGTCGCAAAGGGTGTCCTCGTGATCCAGCGCATTTGTCAGAAGCCATCACAGGGCCCCGGGCATAAATCCATAAACAATCGCGTGCCTGCCGCGGTGCCGTCGCTGGTCCAAAGTTCCCAGCCATGCACACCATCGTCGGCCCTGAAATACAGGGCGCCGTTGAGGACAAAGAACTGGGATGGGAGCGACCCCACCCCGGACGCGGTGAGGTTGATGTCCTTCACCAGGACCGTGCCCGTCAGGCTTCCATCGCTTTTCCAAAGTTCGAACCCGGCCCCTCGGCCATCGTCGGCCGAGAAGTAGAGCGCGCCGTTGAAGACCGTGAGGCCCAGGAAACCGGCTCCCACTCCCGCCGCCGGGTTCAGATCCACAGCCAGGACGGTGCCCGTGGCAGTGCCGTCGGTCCTCCAGAGCTCAGAGCCGTGGATGCCGTCATCGGCCATGAAATAGAGATACCCGTTGTACAGGGCGAAAGAGGATGGATACGAGCTTGCGCCTGCGGCGGTGGCATTGATGTTCTTGAGCATGACCGTGCCCCGCGCCGACCCATCCGTCTTCCAGAGTTCGGCACCATCGACCCCGTTGTTCGCCTGGAAATACAAAGCCCCGTTGTAGACGATGAACTCGCTGGGATCGGAACCCGCCCCGGCCCCGGCGCGAAGATCCCGGAACAAGGTGGTGCCAACCTTCGTGCCATCGGTTCTCCAAAGCTCTCTGCCGTTCACGCCATCGTCGGCTTGAAAGTACAGCATCCCGTTGAACGCGGTGAAACCGGAGGGGTAGGAACTCCCCTGAGCGAGCGGATTGATGTCCTTAAGCAACACCGTGCCAGCGTCGGTGCCATCACTTTTCCAAAGTTCAGTACCGCTCACGCCATCGTTGGCGCTGAAATACAGGGCTCCGTTGAAGACAGTGAGATTCGAAGGGGAGGAGCCTGCAAATGGCGAGGTCGTGTTGATGTCCTTCACCAGCACCGTGCCTGCGGCGGTGCCATCGGTCTTCCAGAGTTCGGTGCCATGGATGCCGTCATCGGCGCTGAAGTAGACCGCGCCATTGAAGGCCGTGAAATAGCCCGGGTAGGAACCCACGCCATAGGGGGTGTTGATGTCCTTGACCATCATGGTTCCGGCGACCGTGCCGTCGGTGCGGCAGAGTTCGGGACCCAATCCTGTGCCCATTTCGGAGGAGAAGTACTTGATCGCCCGGGCTTGGCAGTCCACTGAAATGGCCGTGACGTTCCCGCCATTCACCGAACCCACGCCATTGGTGACCGTGCAGTACTGCCCGCTGGGTGGGGTGAGGACCGTGACCGCATAGCTGGCCCCGTCCGGCAGGGGAGAAGGAAAAGTAAAGGCACCATTGGTGGAAATGGCCAGGTTGCTGCCGCCGTTGTTCTGCAACACCAACCCCGTGCCACTCAAGCCCGTGACGGTACCGCCCAGGGTGTATGCCACCGGGGCCGACTTGCTACTGGACCCACCACAGGAGGGGAGCCAGAGGAGAAAGGCAGTGGCGCAGAGCAATAGGGCGCGACGGTTCATGGTGCCACCTCACGATCAAGGCAGGGTTGGCTCACTGGATGCTGCCCGTGGTGGTGAAGGCGTAGGGAGAGGTCCCTGCGGCGACCGTCGCAGTGGCCATGGGCGCCAGGCTGCCATGGGTGCCGATCGTGTACTGCGAAACGCTGTTGGCGCCGTAGTTCGCGATGTAGGCGTAATTGCCCGAAGAATCGATGGAGATGGAAACCGGGTTACTTCCGGTCGCGACGGTGGCCGGGGTCATGGGCCCGAGGCTGCCGTTGGCGCCGATCGTGTACTGCGAGACGCTGTCGCCACCGATGTTCGTGACATAGGCGTACCGGCCGGATGGATCGACGATGACGGTATAGGGATTGGTTCCGGCCGCGACGGTCGCGGTGCCCATGGGCGTGAGAAAACCGTAGGCGCCGATCGTGTATTGCGAGATGTCGTTGCTGCCATAGTTGCAGATATAGGCGTACCGGCCCGAGGGATCGATGCTGACGGACTCGGGTTTGGTTCCAGTGGCGACGGTCGCGGTGGCCAGGGGTGTGAGAGTGCCATCGGCGCCGATCTTGTATTGCGAGACATTGTTGCTGCCTAAGTTCGCCACGTAGGCGAACTGGCCCGAGGGATCGAGGGTAATGCCGCGGGGACCCCACCCCGCTGGGGCCGTGGCGGGGACCATGGGTCTAAGGCTGCCATCCGCGCCGATCGTGTACTGCGAAACGCTGTTGGCGCCCTGATTGGCCACATACGCGAATCTGCCGGAGGGTTCCACAACCACGGAAAAGGGGCCGGCCCCGGTCGCCACCGAGCCGTTGGTCACGAGTTGGAGGCCCCCGTCCACGCCGATTGTGTAGTGCGAGAGGCTGGCGCCACCAAAGATCGTCACGTAAGCATGCTGCCCGGAGGGCCCGATGGCTATGGATTGGGGAGAGGCACTGGAACCCACCGTCGGAATTGCCATGGGCACGAGGCCGCCACTGGCGCTGATCGTATATTGCGAGAGGCTGCTGTCGACCGAGTTGGCCGTGTAGGCGAACTTCGGTGTGTAAGTGACTGGCATCGTGCCCTTGGTCATGGCGATGGCACCGCATCCTACCCGACTGCGCATGGTGCCGAGGGACGTGAGCGCACCGGTACTGGCGTTGATGGCGAAGGCCGAGAGGTCATTGGAGCCACTGTTGGCCGCATAGGCGAACTGGCCCGAGGGGTCTACGAGGATGGAAAGCGGACTCATCCCTGCGGCCACAGGCGCGCCGAGAGAGGTCAAGGCGCCTGACGAAGGGTTGATGGCATAGGCCGATACGTCGTTGGAAACCTGATTCGCGACATAGACGAACTTGCCGGAAGGATCCACGGTGGCGGACCGCGGGCGCGAACCCGTCGGCATCGCCGCCCCGATGGGTGTCAGCAGGCCGGTGCTGGCGTTGATGGTGAAGGCCGAGAGGTCACTGGAGCCCCAGTTCGCCACGTAGGCGAATTTACCGGTGGGATCAATGACCAGCGCATCCGGCCCGGGCCCCCCCGGCATGGCTGCCCCCGCGCTGGCCAGGGCGCCCGTCGTGGCGTTGATGGTGAAGATCGAGATGGAGTTGCCGCCATTGTTGACGACGTAGGCAAACCGGCCCATGGGATCCACCGTGACGGAGGCGGGGTTCGCCCCGGTCGGCACCGCCGCGCCAATGGCGGTCAACGCCCCCGTGGCGGCGGTGATCGCGTAGGACGAGACATCATTGGAGCTGAGGTTCACCACATAGAGGAACCTGCCGCTGGGATCCACGGTGAGGGCCACGGGGTTGGTCCCGGCAGCCACCGGTACACCCACGGCGGTGAGCGCCCCCGTGACGGGATGGATGAGGAAGGCCGAGACCGAGTTGTCGTTCGTGTTGGCGGTATAGGCGAACCTGCCCGCCGCATCGATCGCCAGGGCGTTGGGGTTGAGCCCGGTGGTCACATAGCCGTTCGCGCGCAGGCGGCCACTCGCGGCATCGACCGAATAGATCGACAGGGTGTTGTCCCAGACGTTGGCCACATAGGCGAACCGCGGCACGACGGTGGGCGGGGGGGGCGGGGGCGGATTGATCACCCCCCCGCCACCCCCGCCACAGGCGGCAAGCAGCAGGGTCAGCGCGACCGCGGGAAGGCTGGGATGCAGAGTGGTGGTCTTCGCTTGCATGGCACGGTCTCCTCTCAATGGCTGGGGTCAGCTACCGGAACTGGTTGGACCAGATGTTGTCGCGCGTGTTGTCGCTCTGGCGCCACACGGCCACTGCGTTCCCGGCGCCGTCGACCCCGACCTGAGGCGCCGCCGCGGAGTTGGCGTTGTCGGTCTCGATGAGCTCGGCGGTACTCCAGGTGGGATCCGCCGCTAGCCGGCGGCTCGACCAGATGTTGTTGCGGTTGCCATCGTGCTGGTAAAACACCAGGAAGGAATCCCCATTGGCATTCATGGCCACCTGCGAGCCGCCCGCGGAACCCGTGTCCCGGTCCAGGCGGACAGCCGCGCCCCAGCTGGCGGCGGCGGGGCGTTTGGCGGCCATGATGTGGTACTGGGCGCCTTCAAAGCGGGACCACACCGCAATGGCATCGTCACTGGAGCTGACGGCGACCTTGGGCGAGCCATCCGACCCGATGTCAATGTTGGTGTCCAGCACCTCGACCGCCTGCCAGCCCGATCCGGCCAGGTACCGGTTGCTCCGGATGGAGTAGAGCCCGCTCACGGCATCCATCAGATCCGACACCACGGTGGCGTTGCCGCTCGCGGTCACGGCCAGTTGGAGGTGTCGGCCCGTGGTGCCCAGATCGGTGGCCGTGCCCCAGCCCGTTCCGGCGACGTAGCGGTTGGCGCGGGCCCCCGCAAAGCCAGACCAGACTGCCATGGCGTTGCCGCTGGCATCCATCGCAACCAGGGGCGTGGTACTCGAGGGGACATTGGCGGTTTCAATGGGGCCATCCGTCCCCCACCCCGTACCCGGAACATGGCGGTTGGCCCGTACCTTATTGTCCTGGGTCCACACGACGATGGCATTCCCATTAGGATCCATGGCGACCTGCGGGACACCCGCCGTGAGCGGGCCGGTTTCCACAAGCTGCGCCGCGCCCCAGCCCGTACCCGCGGTGTAGCGGGCTGACCAGATGCTGGTGATGTTGGTGTTCCCGGGGGCCCCGGGATCGAACTCGTTCCAAACCACCATGGCATGGCCATTGGGGTCCACGGCGACCGCGGGATCACCCACGGGCGGGCCAGCGGGATCGGTGCTGGCCTGGATGATGGTGGCGGTCCCCCAGCCTGTGCCCGGAAGGAAGCGGTTGGCCCAGACCCGGTTGCCTGAACCGTCGTACTGCCGCCACACGGCGAAGCTCGTGCCGTTGGCATTGGTCGCCACGCGCGGCGAGTAGGCCTGGCCGGTCAAGGTCTCGATGACCGCGGCAGTACCCCAGACCCTTGCTCCGGGAAGGGTGGTGAAGGTCCAGGTGTGGGCCGTGGCCAAGGCATTGCCAGCGAGATCCTTGACGCCTGGGGTCACGGTGGCGGTATAGGTCGTCCCGTTGGCCAGCGCGGCCGCGGGTGTGAAGGTGGCCGACATCCCCGTGGTGCTCACACTGCCCGCTACGGATCCGCTGGGGCTGGCCAGGAGGAGGGTGGTGGTGGTCAGGGTGCCCGCATCCATGGCCTCGGAAAAGGTCACGGTGAACGTGCTGTTGAGGGCAACCCCGACGGCCCCGCTGGCCGGAAGGGTGGTGATGACAGTGGGTGGCGTGGTGTCCGAGGGAACGGCGGGCGGCTTGGGTGAGCGACTGCACCCCAAACCCAACGCCAGAACGGGGACGATCACCAGTTGCCTGAATCCAAGGCCCTTCGCTTGCCACATGACTGCCTCCTCTGGAGCGGTGCTGGATGGATGGGTGTTGCCCCAATCTAGAATCCGAAGCGCGCTCCCCCTAGAGCCAGCTGGAAGAAACCGTTGGGTCCAGTTCGGTTCTTATGGGCCCTCTCTGGCCCACCCGGACGCGTGGGTCATCTGCCATCCTCAGGCGCTCGCTGACGTTGCGCCGGAAGGGCACCCCTCCCAGCACCCCGGGAACCACAAAGCACCTGATCGCCTCAGTCGACGAAGTACCCCATGAGGGTCGCCCTGCGGATGGTGTAGTTTCCCCAGGGCACATTGGTCACCGAGATCCGATAGCCTTCGGGAATGGCCAGACCGGAGGTGAGGCTGATCTTCTGCTGTTCGTTACCGACCGTGGTGCGGTTGGGGATGAAGCGGACCATGTCGTGGATGGGGGCCCCCGAGCGATCACAAACGGTGAAGGACATCATCGGAGCCAGGGTCGTATTCGCTTCACAATGGAGGCTGATATCCAGATCGGTAATGACCAGGTTGCGCCCTGCCGGAACGGTATAGCCCCTGGGATCGACTTCGATCTTGTTCCCCAGAATGTATTCGAACCAAGCCGTGGTGGCGATGCCTGTCGTGTAGTCGAAGAACTCGTTGTGCTGGATCACCACCATCTGCTTGGCGGGCACATTGAGATGGGTGAGGCCTTGGCCGCTCAATCCGCTGGGCGCGGCAGCCAGCAGACAGGCGAGGGCGATGGAATGAAGCGTTGGGTGCATGATCAGCTCCTTGAGTGATGTGGCGGGCTATTCCGCGCAATGGGCGATGGATTCTCCTGGCGAAATTTCGGTCGATCCCATTCCGAGGTGCGGACTCCGGTTAGGGATTGGAACGAGAACCCTGGGCCGGGGGGGACTGGAGGAGCGCCCAAATCTGGCTGAGCTGCCGACGCAAGTCCGCGTTCTCCGCCCGCAGGGCATCCCACTCCGTCTGTTGGTCGGCCTTCATCTGCTTGATGGCCTTCTGCTGCTTCTGCACTTCGGCGAGAATCAGGGGCGGCAGCTCGTGGTAGGCCACGGTCTCGATCTGGCCACCCTGACCGTGGACCACCAGCTCGGGCATCACTTCGGCGACTTCCTCGGCGATGAGTCCGAAATGGACCGGGCCCTCCGGCTGCGCCTTGTAACGGAAGGACACAGGGCGAAGGTCGTAAAGACGGTCCGTGGTCGCGCCGAGATCCTGGATGTCCTGCTTGTAGCGCCGGGAAGAGGAAATGGTGCCCAGCTGGCCGGTGGCGTCTATCACCACGGGAACTGCGGCCAACTGCGTGGGCGTGTTCCAAACCCCTGCCAAGTAGAGCTTGACCTGGTAGCTGTTGGATCCAATGCGGATCACACCGCGCTCACTGGCCAGCCCACCGTTGCCAATGTAGATGTTGTCCGAACCATTGGTGAGGGCCTGGCCCGCGTTCATGCCGATCGCGATATTGCCATCGCCGGTGGATAGAAAATTCAATGCCCCATGCCCGAGCGCCACATTCCAGAAGCCCGTGGAAAGGTTCAGGGACCGGGTACCCACGGCGGTGTTGCCGCCACCCAGGTCGTTGTAGCGCAGGCTTTCGAAACCCAGGGCGGTGTTTTCGCTGCCCAAGGTGTTGGTCGCCAGCGCGCGGACGCCAACCGCGGTGTTGGAACCCGAGGTCGTGTTGCCGAGCAGACTCTCAAAACCCAGGGCGGTATTCTCGCTCCCCAAGGTATTGGTCGCCAACGCCCGGACGCCAACCGCGGTGTTGGAATTCGAGGTCGTGTTGCCGAGCAGACTCCCGAAGCCCACGGCGGTGTTGCCCGCCCCGGTGGTGTTCTGATACAGGCTGTCCACGCCCACCGCCGTGTTGGTCCGGCCCGTGGTGTTGTTGCGCAGCGCCACGGCACCCACAGCCGTGTTGCGGTCCCCGGTGATGAGGCTCGTAGGCTGGTTGGAAGCGAGGGCGGTATAGCCGACGGCGGTGTTCCAGGCATCCCAGCCCACGCCCCCGTTGCTGAAGGCTTGGCTGGCGAGGGCGTTGGCGCCGACCGCTGTGTTTGCCCCCGCCATGGTGTTCATCTGCAGGGTGTTGTTCCCAACCGCCGTGTTATTAAGGCCATTCGTCAGGTATTGCAGGCTGGAATCCCCCACCGCGGTATTGCTCGATCCCGAGACCAAAGAGGAGAGGGAGGCGTGCCCCACGCCAGTGTTGTAGGAGGCATAGATACTAGAGGTCTGGGCGGGCATGGTGAAGTTCCCGGCGCCATCCCCCAGGAAGTTGTTCCGTCCATCGGCCCCGTAGGGCGCGAATTGATGCAGGACCGGCCCACCGTTCATCGTGAGGGCGCCCATGAGGTTGATGTTCCCCACCACATCCAGGGGGCTGTGGGGCGTGGTGGTGCCGAGGCCGACATTACCGGTGGTGAATACCGCGTTTCCACCCACCAGGCTGAACGGGCTTGCGCCGGAAGGCCCCTGAGGGCCGCCGGGGCCGATGGGCCCTGGCGCCCCAGGGCCCCCCGCAGGTCCCGCGGCACCCGTGGGGCCCTGGGGGCCCGCTGGCCCCGCCGGGCCTTGAGGCCCCATGGGTCCGGATGCGCCTGACACGGCGCCTGGCAGCCACTTGGTGCCGTTGTAGACCAGTCCCTGGCCGGGGGAAGGGGCTGCGGTGGTCAGATCCAGTGGGACACCCTGGAGGTTGTTCAGGGTGGTGGCGTTCTGGGTGCCGCCCACATCCCCGGCGAAGGCGCCACTCACTTCGAAGGCACTGCGGGCCTGGAGCGCGGGTACCAGGTCGGTGTCGGGAGCCAGCGCGGTGCCGGACACCACCACATGGAGTTTCAGATGGGGCTGGCCGAGGACGGCGGTGGCGATGGGCGGCATGGGCGCTTGGCCAAGGAGCACGCTGTACAGGCCCGAGTTCACCGAGACTGACTGACTACCGGAATTCCAGAGTTCGGTTCCCGCGCCATCCAGGATCGAGAACGCGAAGGTGCGGGTCCCGGTGACGGGCAGCGTCGCTTCCAGCAGGCGGCCCTGGTAGACCAGCACAGGCAGGGGTGGCGCGGGCATCGCTTGCGAGATGAGGGGTGCGCAGGCGATGAGGGTGAAGATGAGGGCAGGGTTCAAAGAGTGGCGCATGGGGGCTCCAAGTGGGGACGGGTGAAGGTCAGTGGTCCGTGGGTACGCCGCTGGGATAGAAACCGTGCCGCACGCGGGTGCTGTCGTTGGCGTCCTTGATGGTCTGGGCGGGCAGGCCCTCCCGCACGATGGCCAGGTTCTCGAAGGCTCCGCCGGTTTGCCGTCCGCCCGGAGCCTGCACCAGGTCATCGCGCAGGTGGCTGGGCAGCAGGGCCTGGGCGACGACGAGGCCGAAGGGTGTGTCATGGCTCAGGCTGCCAGATTGACCGCGCAGGCTCAGGCCCGCATAGGCCGATGGAGTCACCCCCGGCGCCACGGCCACAGGCAGTTGCAGCGCAGTGGATCCGGCAGGCACCGTGCCATTCGCCACGGCCCCGGCCGGGAAGCCCACGCCGGAGAGGGTGACGGCGCCGGTGAAGCCGTTGAGCCGCGCCAGGGTGACGGTGACGAAGCCACTGCCCCCGGCCGGAATCTGGAGGTTGCCGGGGGTCACCTGGATACTGAAGTCCGCCACGGAGGGGTGCGGTGTTCCGCCGCCACCCCCACCACACGCCAGGACACAGGCGAGGACGAAGGGAAGCAGGCCGGATGACCATCTGAGCGTATGAAGGCGCATGGAACCTCCATGAGGTTGCGTGTACGTGTTTCTGTGGAGGGGACGACCCCTTTTCGAAAGGGACTGGGTTTGGCCCAAAGTAGAATCCGGAATGCGTTTTTCCCAGGGCCAGTTGGAAGAAGAGGAAGGGTCCAGTCCGGCTCCACGGGCAGCCTCAGGGATGCGCCAGGAAGGTCACTGCCCCCCGAGGCGAGCCTGGCCGCCCGGAACGCGGCGGCTGCCCTTTCCCGAATGTTCACGGTTGTGGGTTCGCCTTCCTCAGTCCTGATCCATCAGCGATTGGCCCAACCTTTGTGCGATCTCATCCAATTGAAACGGCTCATGGCCCGAGAACCCCACCCGCAGTCCGCGGCGACCGTCGATGCCCGGCCACGACACTCGCGTCGAAGGAAGAAAAGCCACGCCAGCTTCCAGCGCCCGAGTGAGCCAGGCCTCGATATCCACGGAGGCATCCGGCTCCAGCCACAAGGCCAAGCCACCATCCGGAACATCTACGCGCACCCGGTCACTGAGGTTCAAGCGCAACCCATTGACCAGATGATCGCGTCGTTGGCGGTACACCGTGATCATGCGGTGCAGATGCCGCTGCAGTTCGCCGTCGCGAATCAGGTCTGTCACCGCTGATTCAAGGATGGGATCCCCGCCTGGATCCAGGGCCGCCCGGAGGTCTTTGACTTGCGCCAGGAACGCCGGATGCCCGTACAAATAGGCGAGGTGGAACCCTGAGGCGAGCAGCTTGGAGAGGGAGCCCACCAGGATGCAGACGCCATCAGTATCTTCACTGATGAGGGGGGTACGCATGGCCCCTTCGAACTGGAATTCCGCCTCGGCATCGCTTTCCAGGATGGCCACTTTGTGGGTGGCGGCCCAACGCAGCAGCCAGGTTCGGCGCGCAGGATGCAAGGGCACCGTGGTGGGGTATTGCCGCTGCGGGCTCACATAGATCAGGCGGATGGGGTGCTGGGCCGAGAGGGCTTCGAGCCCCGCAACCTGGAGGCCATCCCGGTCCACGGGCAAGGCCACCACCTTGGCCCCAGCCTGCTCGAACGCGCGCCAGGCATCAGGGTTGCCGGGGGATTCCACTGCCACGGCGTCGCCTGGCTGGATCAGAGCCTTGGCAACCAGATACATGGCGACAGTTGGATTTCTCAGCAACAACAGCCGTTCGGGGTTGGGGCTCAACGAACGCAAGGAACCCAGCATGTTCCCAAGTTCTTCCCGGAGTTGCCGTGAGCCTGCGGGATCAGGCGCCGACAGCCGATCCTTGGCGGCGCGACGCAAGGCGGTGCGATACGCACGGCTGAAAGCATCCACAGGTGTGAGCCGGGGATCCGGTGTGCCACTCGCGGCGGGAATCACTCCAGGGCGCGCCAGGCCTTCGGCCCCCATGGGAACCGGGCTTTGGAGCTTCGACGCCCCCATCTGAAAAGCGGGTGTGGGTCCTGAGCGGTGCGGGGACTTGAACTCAGCCTCCAAGCCCGGCGGGGCTTCCACCACCTGGGTCAGACCTGCCGGACGCGCGACCAGGAAACCTTCTGAAACCAGCTCCTGGTAGGCCGCCACAACGGTGTTGCGGCTGATGTTCAGGCGTTCCGCCAACACCCGTGAACTGGGTAGCGCATCCCCAGGTTTCAACTTGCCCGATTGGATATCCGACCGCACCCTCCCAGCCAGCCGGAGGTACAACGGCGGCCCCTCACCGGATGACTGGAAAGCTGGCTGGTACTCCCATCGGGTCATGCTCACCTTCAATGACTGGTTTCCAGAAGGAACATTGAACACCCATTCAGCCACCTGGGCCGTTCGACGCTGTTTCTAGGTTGGAAAGCCAGGGCCCATCGTCCCCTCCTCGGCACGCGCCGTCAACGCCTGGCGGCCTTGGCCTTCGCGCCCAGACACAGGGGAGCTAGGAGCCTGTCCCGCGGCAAGGATCCCCGAGAAAGGTCTTCAGGCGCTCAAGGGCTTCATCCAAGGTGCCGTACTCACGAAATTCGAATCCTGTGTGCTGGATGCCCGTGAGCATCTTGCTGACGCGGACGCCCTCCCGGGCCAGGCAGAGCACCGGCTTGCCCCGCTCCAGGGCGTAGGCGATCTCGAAGCCCACGCCATGGGACGGGGTACTCACCTCGGCGATGACGGCATCGCACTCCCGCAGCCAGGCGGTGTCGCGGTCGAAAACGGCCTCTGGGGCATGGTCGAGATCGGCGGTGGTCGCCGAGGTTGAGGCGAGATGGGCGGTCAGTACGCAGTGCCCGAGCACCTGGAGGTGCGCCACCATCGCCGCATACGTGGGCTGGTCCTGGCGCCCGCCGGTCAGGGAGCAGGAGAAATAGACGTCCACGGGACTACTTGGCGACCAGTTCGTTGACGAGGTGCTTCGCGCCCATGATCTTCCGGAGGGCCTCAAGGATGGCGCGGGCATCGGTGGCCACGGCGCGCTTGGTATCAGCATCGTAGACGTAGTAGCCACCCTGCCCTTCAAACACGCTGTCGAAGTTGATGCCGACGAACTCCCCCTTGGCATTGACCACGGGGCTGCCACTGTTGCCGCCCACCGTGTCGCAGGCGTAGATGAAGTTGAAGGGGGTGGTGAGATCGAGCTTGGACTGCCGCTTGAGCCAACGCTCAGGCAGTGTCCAGGCACCGCCCTCTGCCGCTGCCGCATTGCCACCCCAACCGAGGTGCCGGTCGTACATGCCCCCGTACGTCGTAAAAGGCTGGGCGAGGGTGCCACTGCCATTGGCGTAGGTGGCGACGGGGCCGTAGCCCAGGCGCAAGGTGAAGGTGGCGTCCGGATAGAGCGACTTGCCGAACGCCTTGAAGCGGGCCTCGGCAATGCGCCCGCCGTGTTCGTTGAACACGCTGGTGACGTCGTCCTCCACCTGCTTGCGGATGGCCCGGTTGAAGGGATCGAGTTTCTTCGCGAGCAGAATCATGGGATCCGTGCTGGCTTCCAGTGCCGCCTTCCCGCCCTCGGCGAGTTGTTTTCGCAGGGCGGGATCATCTAGTTTGGTGCCCTCCACAGCAGCCTTGGCCACGACCTCCGGCGCCTGTCCACCCAGCATGGCCTTGATGAAAGGATGCTCCGCACCCAGCTTATCCTTGGCCTCCTGCAGGCCGACCGTGAGCAGCGTGGCATCGATGGGTTTCTGCACCGGACGAGGGGAGGCTAGGCGAGCCTTGGTGGCCTTCAGGTTGCCTTCGCTGAACTCGCTCAGCCGCTGGGCCGAGGGCTTGGCTTCCTCTTCCACCAGGCGCACCAGCGTGAGGGCGTGCCCCAGAAGGGCCACCCGACCCGCACCCATGAGGGTGGATTCCTTCAACAAGGCTTGTTGTCGCTCCACGGCCTTGGCCACGCGGTCCCAGCTATCCCCAACCCGGGCCTGCAAGCCAGGATCCTTGGCCACGGAGGCCTTCAGGGCCGCTTCGGCCTCCTCCACCTTGCGCAGGTTCTCCGCCTTGGCCAGACCCAGCAGCTGGCCACTGAGCCGCTTGAAGCCGTTCTCGATGCCATAGATGGCATCGGCGGCCAGGCGATGGGCTTCGGACGAGGTGGCTGCCAATGCCTGCAGTGCCCCCTTCTGGCGGATCATGGCGCGCAGCTGGACGGGGATGCCGATGTCGCGCGCATACACCATCTGGGCGTGGGTCTGCTGACGAAAGGTCGTACCGGGGTGTCCGGAAATGAAAGTCAGCTCGCCCATGGAGGTGCCCTTCGCACTAAAGGGCAGGATCGCTTCGGGGTGGTAGGGCTGGTCGTTTTCGTAGACCCTGAACAAGGCGAAGTCGAGGTTGTGGCGGGGGTAGGTGTAATTGTCCGGATCGCCACCAAAGGCCGCCACCTGCAGTTCCGGGGCGGCAACCAGCCGCACATCATTGAACTTCTTGTAGCGGTAGATCCAGTACTCACCGCCCTGGTAGAGGGTGACGGGCTCACAGGTGAGGCCGGTCTTCGCCTCTTCGATCCTGCGCAGGTCGGCCAAGGCGTTGCGACGGGTGGTGAGGGCGTCCTTGTCCGCCATGCCCGGTGTCACGGCCGAATTCACCTGGATCGTGACGTCCTTCATGGAGACCAGCATCATCAGCTCCAACCCTGGAACTTTGATCTCCTGACCACGACTGGCAGCGGTGAAGCCATCCTTCACCAGATCGACCTTGATGGTGGAGACCTGACTGATGGCGCCCCGACCCACATGGTGGTTCGACACCACCAGTCCTTCGCGACTGACGAAGGCACCCGTTCCACCGGGAAAGCGGACCGTGGCCAGCTGAAGGTTTTTCAGCCAGGCGGCGTCCAGGTCCACGCCGTACTTGGCCTTGATCTGCTGGGTGGGAACATTGTCGAAGGTCCACATGCCCTCGTCCGCGCGCAGCGCGGGCAGGGCGAGGAGGAAGACGAGGGCGGAGAGGCGCATCTGAACTCCTGTGAAAAGAAGAAACCACGAAGACCACAAAGACCACGAAGAAAAACAAGTCCCCTTCGTGGTCTTCCTGTCTTCGTGGTGAAAATTTCTACTTTCCGGTCAACTCGGCCACGAGACCTGCAGCGCCGTAGACCTTGTCCAGGGCGTGGATGAGGGCGCGGGCGTCCACGGAGACGCCGCGGTTCACGGCTTCATCATAGAAGTAGTTGCCCGGCAGGCTTTCGATGTTGCCATCAAAGATCAGGCCCACCAGCTCGCCCTTCTTATCGATGACGGGCGAGCCAGAGTTACCGCCGATGATGTCCACCTTGTGGGCGAAGTTGAAGGGCAGCGAGGGATTCAGCTCACCGCGCTTGTCGACCCAGCGCTGGGGCAGGGTCCAGGCCCCCTCGTGAACCTTGGCGGCATTGCCGCCCCAACTGTCGTAGCGGTCGAAGAGCCCGCCGAAGGTGGTGAAGGGCTGGATCAGCGTGCCGTTGGCCGGGTACTCGGCCACGGCGCCATACGAAAGCCGCAGGGTGAAGGTGGCATCCGGATAGGTGTTCTTGCCATAGACTGCGAAGCGGGCCTTGGCGATGCGGGTGCCGTGCTCGGCCACCACGCTGGCCACCTGGTCCTCCTGCTTCTTGCGGAGCTCGCGGCCGACAGGATCCAGCTTCCTGGCCAGGAGGATCATGGGATCCGCACTTTCCGCGATGGCCTTCTTGCCGCCCTCCAGCAGAGCCTTGCGGGCGGCAGGATCACTGAGCTTAGAGCCGGTCACGGCCGCCTTGGCCACTTCGGCCGCGGTCTTGCCGCCCAGCATGGCCTTCACGAAGGGGTGGTCGGCGCCCAGCTCCCGGGCGGCATCCTCAAGCCCCTTGGTGAACATGAAGATCTCCTGCTCCTGGTAATAGGGGCTGGGAACCCCCAGGCGGGTCTTCTGAGTCTTCAGGTTCGCGTCACTGAATTCCGGCAGGCGCTTCTCGCTGGGCAGGGCCTCTTCGTCCGCGATGCGCACCAGGGTCAAACCATAACCCAACAGGGTGGAGCCCGCTGTGCTGACGTTCAGGTTCTCCTTGGCCAAGCCTTTGGCCACCTGGGTGGCGCTCTCGATCCTGGACCAGCTTTCGCCGACGGGGGCGAGCTTGGGATCCTTGGCCACTTTGGCACGCAGATCCTGCTCCGCCGCTTCGATACGGGCCATGGCCTCCCTGTCCTTCAGTCCGGAAAGCTGCCCCGTGAGTGCCTTGATGCCGTTCTCGATGCCGAAGATCTGGGTGTTGACCTGGCGGCCGGCTTCGGGGGAAGTCTTGGCGTATTCGACCATGGCCGACTTGCGGCGCTCCAGGCCCTTGAGCCGCATGGGAATGGCGAAGTCCCGCGAGAAGGCCATCTGGGCCACGGTGTCCTGGCGGTTGGTGCGGCCGGGATGGCCCGTGACGAAGGTCAGGTCGCCAGCTTTCAGGTTCGACTGGCTCCAGTGGAGGAAGTTTTTGGGCTGGTAGGGCTTTCCATTCTCGTAGACCCGGAAGATGCAGAAATCCAGGTTGTGGCGGGGGAAGGTGAAGTTGTCGGGATCGCCGCCGAAGAAAGCGATTTGCTGCTCGGGGGCGAAGACCAGGCGCACATCCGAGTGCTTCTTGTAGCTGTAGATCCAGTGCTCGCCTCCCTGGTAGAGGGTCACGTGTTCGCAGGTGAGGCCGCTCTTCTCCTGCATCTCCTTCTTTATCTTTTCGATCTCGGTCTCGCGGGCCTTCAGGGTCTCCTTTTCCGGCAGGCCCGCCTTCTCGGCCTTAGCCAGGCGCTCGGTAATGCTGTCCATGGCCATGAGGGTCATCAGCTCCAGGCCGGGGACCTTGATCTCCTGCTCGCGGCTGGCGGCGGCGAAGCCATTCTTCACGTAGTCGGCCTCCTTGCTGCTCACGCGCTGGATCCAGCCGCGGCCTACGTGATGATTGGTGAGCACCAAGCCTTCCTTGCTGACGAAGGAGCCAGAGCCGCCGGGGAAGCGCAGGGATGACAGGCGCACATGGTCCAGCCAGACCTGATCCGGAGCCCAGCCGTACTTCTCGGAGATCTTTTTCGTCGGCAGGTTGTCGAAGGTCCACATGCCCTCCTCCGCCCGCAGGGAAGAGGCGGCCAGGCTGAAGGCCAGCAGGGTCAGGGTCAGTGAACGAGTTTTCATCAATTCTCCTGTCGGTTCGGAAGGACTAGACATCGTATCACTAAGTATCTTCATCGGGGCTCACCTCCTGCTGACCCACCGGCCTAGAATCAAGGTCACCAGAATTCCTTCGATAACCAGGAGGTGGCTCCACCTGGTCCGCATGTCGAGCCAGGTGACGGTGATCACTTCTGAACCTGGACATCTTGAATGGAGCACGGATGAGACTCAATATCATCTTCATGATGACACCCACCCCCCCTCTCCTTCGACGACTCCTTCCCGCCTTCCTCCTGGTGGCCTCCCTGGCCGCCCAGGACAAGAAGGAAGGCCCCATCCAGGACAACTCCTTCCTCGTGGAAGAGGCCTACAACCAGGAGAAGGGTGTGGTGCAGCACATCAGCACCTTCACTCGCTTCCAGGAATCCAAGGACTGGATCTATACCTTCACCCAGGAATGGCCTGTCTTTAGCCAGAAGCACCAGTTCAGTTTCACCCTGCCCTGGCAGCGGCTGGCCTCCCTGGATGGCAAGCAGGCCTTCGGCGACGTGGCCCTGAACTACCGCTACCAACTGCTCGGTGACGGGGATGCCAAGGTCGCCATCTCGCCCCGGCTGTCGGTGCTGTTGCCGACCGGCGACGAAAAGGCCGGCTACGGCCGCGGCGCCACCGGTGTTCAGGTCATGTTCCCCATGAGCCTGGTGCTGTCCGAGGCCCTCGTGGCCCACACGAACCTCGGCGCCACCCGCACCCCGAACGCCAAGAACACGGCTGGCGAGCAGGCCACCACCCAGGATCTGGCCCTGGGCCAGAGCTTCATCTGGCTGGCCAACTCCCGGTTCAACGTGATGCTGGAGTACGTGCACACCCGCAGCCAGGCGGTGACCGGGCCGAACCAAACCGAAGTGCAAACTGCCACCTACCTGAGCCCCGGCATCCGCTGGGCCTACAACTTCCCCAGCGGCCTCCAGATCGTCCCGGGCATCGCGGTGCCCATCGGCGTGGGCGCCAGCCGGGGCGAAAAGGCCATCTTCCTCTACCTCAGCTTTGAGCACCCGTTCTCGAACACCAAGTGATCCGGACGCCGTTTCGTGAGAAGGGCCGCCTGCTGGCGGCCCTTCTGCTTTTCCAGGCTGGGTTCAGCCAATGACCCGCTTGCCCATCTTCGAATCCAGGTACCAGATGCCGCCGCCCTGATCGCCCACGGCCCGCAGGTGATCCACGATCTCGCCGACCTTGGATTCTTCCTCGACCTGCTCCGTCACGTACCACTGGAGGGCGATCTCGCTGGCATGGTCCTTTTCGTTGCGGGCCTGCTCGAATAGCGCATTGATCCGGCCAGTGATGGACTTCTCATGGGCCAGAGTCTCCTCGAAGACCTGGATGACGCCACCGAAGTCCGTGGGGGGAGCCGCGACCGCCTTCAACTCCAGCCGTCCTCCCCGATCCAGCAGGAAGCCGATGAGCTTGGCGGCATGGGCCGTCTCCTCGGAGGCCTGCACCATCAGCCAATGGGCGAAGCCCTTGAAGCTCTTCCCTGTGCAGTGGGCGCTCATGGCCAGGTAGAGCTGAGCCGAGAACTGTTCCAGGTTGATCTGGGCATTCAGCGCGTCCTGCATGGTCTTACTGATCATGGGAACTCCTGGGTTGGAGAGGCAGTGTAGCCGGACAGAAACTCTCCGTCAGATGTTTCCTCGCCCGCACAGCCAAGGCCGGAATCCGGTAAACGCGGTCTACTTGTTTTCAGCCCCGTAGGCCCTGTCCCCGGCCCCTTTCAGCTGGCGCTCCTGGGCGCCCCCGCGCTTGTGGTAGACCAGCAGGTGCACCAGGTACATGAGGACGAGCACGCCGCCGAAGGTGCAGACGATGGTGGCGCCGGTGGGCGTGTCCAGCTTGACCGACAGGACCACCCCCAGGGCCGACACCAGGGTGCCCATGGTCCAGCCGATGGCCAGGCGGGGTCCGATACGGTCCGTGAAGAGCATGGCCCCCACCGAGGGCACGATCAGGTAGCAGAACACCAGCAGCACGCCGGCGATGGCCACGCTGGAGGTAACCACCAGGCCGAAGGAAGCGTAGAAGAGGAAATCCCAGAGCTGGACCGAGATGCCCTGGGCCTCGGCTTCCTTGGGATTCATCGAGATCAGCAGGAACCGCTTCCGGAAGATGAAATGGAACACCCCGATGGCGCCGTAAAGGGCGGCGGTCCGGCCCACTTCGGGCCAGGAGACCGCCAGGATGTTCCCCACCAGCATGTCCTTCAGGTGCTCGGTCTCCCCAGTGGCCTTGCTCATGGCCAGGATGGCCGCGGCCGAAGCCACGGCGTAGGCGATGCCGATGAAGGCCTCCTGGGGAATGTGGGCCCGCTTGGACTTGGCCACGGAAAAGATGAACGCCCCCATGAACGTGAACCCGAGGCTGATCCAATAGGCCGAACCGCCATGGGGATCCAGGCCCATGATGAGGGCCACGACGGCGCCCAGCGCGGCGATCTGCGCCAGGGCGAGATCCACGAAGATCACGCCGCGCTCCACCACGTGAACCCCGAGGTAGGCGTGGATCCCCGTGAGGATCAGGCTCGCTGCGAGGGGGGCCAGCAGGAACAGGAAAATATCCATGGATCGTCCTTCCCTTCCTTGAGTACCTTCACCGCGTCTGCTGGAAGGCCTTCACGAGCAGGCTGACATTTTGGTCGAACAGCCTGATGTAGTCGCCGGATTCGGGATTCCCGCCCACGGAGGGCATGAGCACGACCACCTGGCCGCCGGTCTCGCGGGCTACGCTCTGGGGCGTCTTCAGGTCGAAGTAGGGCTCCACCAGGATCAGCTTCACGCCCTGCCGCTTCATCAGACCGATCAATTCGACCACGTGCGCCGGGCTGGGCGGAATGCCCGGACGCGGCTCCACGTAGTCCACCACCTGGAGGCCAAACCGCTTCACGAAGTTGGGCCAGGACTGGTGGTAGGTGACCACCTTCCGGCCCCGGTACGGCTTCATCTGCTCGTCCCAGCGCCGTTCGGCCTCCGTCAGCCGTTTCCGGAAATCCTGGAGTCGCTGCTGGAAGTAGGCCGCGTCCATGGGGCTCATCTCCGCCAGTTTCTGCGCGAGGCCCACGGCCACCCGCAGCCCGTTCTGGGGGTCCAGCCAGTAGTGCGGGTTCCCCTGCGGGTGGACGTCCCCCATGGCCCGGGACACCTGGGTGGTGGGGATTTCCAGGATCTGGGCGAAGCGGGAGGCGTCGAAGTAGCCCGGCGCCGCAGGCTGGATCTTCGGATTCCCGCACTGTGTGATCAGGGGCGGCAGCCAACCGATCTCCAGCTCCAAGCCCACCAGCACCAGGAGGTCGGCCTTGCGGAGGTTCAGCAGGAAGCTCGGTTTCGCCTCCACGAAGTGGGGATCCTGGTAGCCCCGGGCGATGGCGATGACATTCACCCGGTCACCGCCCACTTCCGAGGCAAGCGCCGCGAGATCCTGGGTCGAGGTGACGACGTTCAGCTTGCCGGCGGCCAGCATCGGCTGCGCCGTGAACAACGCCACCAGCAGGGCCGCCAACAGGGAAAACGTCGCGTACCCGGGGCGTCTGGCATTCCATCGGATCTTCATCAGGTTCCTCATGGGAGGTTCAAAGTTGGAGAAGTCGCGGATCGGCATCTCATTGTCGCAGGGCTCAGAACGGGTGGGCACCATGCGCTCCCATCACGAAGACGAGCTGCAGGCGGAGTTCGCTGGCATCCTGCCGGCCCTCGTAGCGGGTGAACCGGTACTGGCCGCGTACCTGGCTGAACTCGCTCATCCAGTAGGTGAGCAGCGCCGAGCCCCCCCGGTCCAGCTGGCTCGCTTGCGTCGCTCGCTGGGACCAATCGAACCGCGTCCCCAGGGTCCAGCGCTGGTCCAGCCGATACTCGAGGCTGGAGTAGAGGCCGAAGGCCCGTTCCTGGCTCACCAGCTGGTCACGCCGGCTCCACACGAACTCACTCCGCCAGAGCAGTGAGTTGTAGATGGACCGCCGCAAAGGCTTCCAACGCAGGCTCAGGTCGATCCCGTGGAGCCTGGTCAGGAAGTCGTGGCCCAGCTCGTTGTGCCCCTGCGCGAAGGAATAGCCGAACTCGAAGTTCGTGTTCTCGGTCAGGTCCTCGTAGCCCCGCAGGTGCCCCACAAAGCTCAGGTCATTCTTCCGGCTGGATTTGAACAGCTCTCCGGAATCCCCGCGGAACACCTGGGCGGTGGCTTCCAAGAACAGGTCACCCGGCACGGGCAGGATCCGGCTCACCGAAAGGCCCATGTCGTTGATGCCCTCTTCGCCATTGATCAGGTTCTCCGTCACCAGCGGGCGATCGGTCCAGGGCAGCGCATGGTTGTGCGCACTGTTCACCTTCCCGAAGGCCGCGCGCTGCTTGCCGACTCTGGCCACGAACGCCCCGGGCAGGGAGGTGAACGTGACGAATGCTTCTTCCACGCTGACCCCGGACTCGCCAAAGGAAAAGAAGACATCCCCCCGGGCATAGGGGTCGATGACTGACTGGAGGCCCAGTTCCGCCTCGTGCATTTCCAGGCCCGGCACCGGGCGCGTCCCGTTGCGGCCCAGGGAACCCCGGAAGTCGCCGTTCAGGCTGATATCCGGATTCAGAGCCTTTGCCGCCGAACCTCCAGCGCCACCCACCTGGGCAGCTTCGGGCCTCAGCGCAGCCTGGGCGTCCTTCAGGGCCTGCACTTCTTCTTCGAGTTTGCGGATCCTGTCGTCCTGCGCCTTTTGCTGATCAGTTGCCGGCGGGGTGGGGGGCGGATCCTGGGCACGCGCGACGCCCGCCGCGAGGAGGGCGGAGACCAGGAGCGCGGTGACCTTATTCATGGGCAGACTCCAGGTTTGGGCTGCGGGAGGCGTTTCCGCTCGAAAGCTGAAAGACCTGGCGGGTTCCTCCTACCGTTCGCCCCTGATCATCCACCACTCGGCCGGTGACGACCCCGCTAGCGGCAGACGCGGCCATGATGGAACCTGCGGCCATCAGGACGAGGAAGGACGTGCATGGAAAAGAACGGGGCACGTGTGCCACCTCCAGATGAAAGTGTTTTCCAATTGATTCAGTCGGTCAATGAAAATTTTTTTCATTTATGATCAGTTCCTTCACTAAACCACTTGCCCCGTCGGGCGAAGCATATCTATCTCTATCCCCAAGGGGAGGTCTTTGCGATGACGCGTAAAAAAGTGTGGTTCCTGGTTGGCGGTCTGGCGATTCTCCTGATCGCCGGACTGAGCATCGCCAGCATGAAGGACAAAGGCCTGGCCGTGCAGGTGGCGAAGGTGGGACGGGAGAACCTCCAGTCCAAAGTGAGCGCCAACGGCAAGATCCAGGCGGTGACCAAGGCGGACATCTCGGCCAACGTCATGGGCCAGGTCACCCGGCTGGCGGTCAAGGAAGGCGACCGGGTCACCAAGGGCCAGTTCCTGATGGAGATCGACCCCCGCAGCGCCAGCGCCAATGCCGATGCCATGAAAGCCAATCTCCTGGCCGCCCAGTCGGACCTGGCCTCGGCCACGGCCAATCTGGCCCAGGCCAAATCCGACTTCGACCGGGCAAAGACGAACCGCGACGCCGGAATCATCTCGGCGGCCGACTTCGAGCGCGCCAGAACCACCTTCGAGACCGCCACGGCCGCCCAGGAGACCGCCCGCCGCCGGGCCGACCAGGCCAAGGCCAATGTGAACCAGTCCCATGTCGGGCTGGGCTTTTCCACCATCTCCGCCCCCATGGACGGCACCGTGACCGCCCGCCGCATCGAGCTGGGGGAGACCGCGGTACCGGGCATCCAGAATTCCGCGGGCACGGTACTCGTCACCGTCTCCGACATGAGCAAGGTGGAGGCCGAGATGGAAGTGGATGAAGCCTCCATCCCCACCGTGAAGCTGGCCCAGAAGGCCCAGGTCCGTATCGATGCCTACCCCAACCAGACCTTCGATGGCGAAGTCACCGAAGTGGGCGGCAGCCCCATGCTGAAGCTCAGTGCCAACGAGGCCATCAAGTTCAAGGTCAAGGTCTGGATCAAGAATCCGCCCCTTACCATCAAGCCAGGTCTCTCGGCCCAGGCCGATATCTTCACCGGCAGCCGCGACGGGGTGCTGGCCATCCCCATCCAGTCGCTGGTCACGCGCGAGATCAAGCTCAAGGCCGGAGAAGTTCTCAAGCCCGGCGCTCCACGGGACGAGGAAGGGGTCTGGCTGTTCGAAGGCAAGGGGAAGACCAAGTTCCTGCCGGTGAAGACCGGCCTCCTGGGTGATCTGAACGTGGAAGTCCTGGATGGACTCAAGGGCGGCGAGACCGTCATCACCGGTCCCTTCCGGATCCTGCGGGACCTCAAGGGCGGTGAGCAGGTTCGCGAGGACAAGGGCAAGAAGAAGGAAGAAAAGAAGAGCTGACATGAATTACGAAGAGCTGTTCCGGGCGGCCCTCCGGGCCATCCGGGCCCACAAGCTCCGCAGCTTCCTGACCCTGCTGGGCATCATCATCGGCGTCACCACCATCGTGGGGGTGGTGGGCATCATCACGGGCCTGAACACCTACGTCCAGGAGAAGGTCATCATCCTGTCCCCGGACATGTACGTGGTCACCCGGTTCGGGATCCTCCGCAGCCGCGAAGAATTCCTGCAGGCCGTCAAGCGTCCCCTGCTCACCTGGGAGGAGTACCAGCGCCTCAGCAGTGGCGTCCTCAGCCACGCCGCCATGACCGCGACCCGGTCCTTCAAGACCCTGCCCGTCAGCTACGGAACGCGCCGCATGGCCGATACCTTCGTGGTGGGCAGCACCGCCAGTTTCGCGCAGATCCTGAACCTCGATACGGCCGGCAATGGCCGTTTCTTCACGGAGGGCGAGGACGAAGCCGCCCAGTACGTGGCCATCATCGGGGCCGATATCAAGGATGAGCTCTTCCCCAACCTGGATCCCATCGGCCGCACGGTGATGGTGCGGGGGTTGCCCTTCCGGGTGATCGGGCACATGCCCAAGGAAGGCAAGGGCCTTGGCATCAACCGAGACCAGCTCGTGGTCATCCCCTTCCAGGTCTACCGCAAGAACTTCTACTCCACCAAGGACCCGCTCGACTATTTCATCAAGGCGAGGGGCGGCGTGGAGGGCCTGAACGCCTCCATCGACGAGACCCGGGCCTTCCTGCGCGCGTTGCGGCACACCTCCTGGCGGGATCCGGATCCCGTGGGCTTCCTCACCCAGGATCAGCTGCAGGAGCTCTGGCGCCAGATCAGCACCGCCACGTTCGTGCTCCTCACCCTCATCGCCTCGGTATCCCTCGGTGTCGGCGGCATCGTGATCATGAACATCATGCTGGTCAGCGTGGCCGAACGAACCCAGGAAATCGGCGTGCGCATGGCCCTGGGCGCCCGGAAACGGGATATCCAGCGCCAGTTCCTCCTCGAAGCCTCCCTGCTTTCCATGGGCGGCGGCTTCGTCGGCGTGATCCTGGGCGGCAGCGCGGCGCTCCTGGTCAAGACCATCACCGGCTTCCCCGCCCAGATCACCGTGGGGATCGTGCTGATGGGTGTGGGGCTTTCCACGGTGGTGGGCCTGCTGGCAGGCTTCCTCCCGGCCAGGCGGGCCGCCAACCTGCCGGTCATCGACGCCCTCCGGGCCGAGTAGAGGGGAACCATGGCATCCCACAGCCGCGTCTCCCTCCGCAACATCAGCCTCGAGAACATCCGCTTCGCCTTCCGCTCGATCCTGGTCCAGCGGCTGCGCAGCTTCCTGACCCTCCTCGGCATCGTGTCGGGCGTCGCCACGGTCATCGCCATGGTGAGCTTCGTGGCCGGCTTCAACGACGCCATCACCGGCGCTTTCTCCAGCTTCGGCACCACCCTGGTGCAGTACCAGAAGTACGAACCCCGCTTCGGCGGCGGCCCCACGGGACCGCCCGAGGAGCAGCGCAGGCGGCGCGACCTGACCCTGGAGGACGCCCAGGCCCTCAAGCGCCTCAACACCCTGGCGGCGGCCGTGAGCCCGGAGCGCTACCTGTTCCTGCCTTCCCTCGCCGCTTCCACGACCTTCAAGAACCGCAAGGGCAAGGAGGCCAACGGCCCCACCTTGGCAGGCGCCGTTCCGGACTACGCCCAGGCCAACAACGCGACCATCGAGGACGGGCGCTTCTTCGCCGATGCGGATGTCAGCCATTCCGCACGAACCGTGGTCGTCGGGCCCGATGTGGCCGAGGCCCTCTGGTTCCGCCGGGATCCCATCAACCAGGAGCTGCTCATCAACGGCGTGGCCTTCCGGGTCATCGGCCTCCTGGAGAAGCGGGGCTCCTTCCTGGGGGGCAGCGCCGACAATATCGTGCTCATCCCCTTCAGCACCTTCGATGAGATGTTCCCGGACGTGAAGAACAGCCGCGGGGATACCATCCACATCGCGACTGTCCCCAAGGATCCCAAGCAGATGCAGGCCATGATGGACCAAGGGATCTCGATCCTCCGCACCCGGCGTGGGCTGAAGGCGAAGGAACCCAATGACTTCGCCATCTTCACCAGCGAAGGGCAGCTGGAGACTTTCCGGGCCATCACCGGCGGCATCGCCGGGGCCATGATCCTCATCGCCAGCATCGCCCTGCTGGTGGGCGGCGTGGGCGTCATGAACATCATGCTGGTGACCGTGACGGAGCGCACCCGGGAGATCGGCGTACGGAAGGCCCTGGGCGCCACCCGCAAGGACATCGCCATGCAGTTCCTGGTGGAGGCCGTCGCCCTGACCGGGCTGGGCGGCGCCATCGGCATCGCCGCGGGGTTGGGCATCGCCATGCTGGTGCGCCTGGTCTTCGACTTCCCGGCCGCCGCGCCGCTCTGGAGCATCTTCCTGGGCTTCGGCGTGAGCACGGCCGTGGGGCTGATCTTTGGGTTGTGGCCCGCGCTGAAGGCCGCGAACCAGAACCCGATTGAGGCCCTGCGTTACGAGTAGCCCTACCCCTGGACGGAGGTCTTCACCTCGATGACCGGAGGGTGTTCCAGCTGCTTCTTGACTGCGCACTGGCTGGCGGCGCGGATCAGCGCCTCGTGGTACTTCTCCGGAAAGTCAGCCGGCACCTGGATATCCAGATCCACCCGGCTCAGCTTCCCGGTCACGGGATCGTGGCCCATGGTCTGCACGAGGCGGATCCCTTCGGTCGACACGCCCCGCTGGCGGCAGAAACCGACCACATAGATCCCGGCACAGGTGCCCAGCGAGGCGAGGAAGAGCGCGAAGGGGGTCGGGGCCGAGTCCTCACCACCGGCCTTGGCCGGTTGGTCGGTGCTGACTGTGAAGGGACCGAAGTGAGCGTCCACCCGCGCGCCCCCGGGAAAATCGATGACCATCTCCATGACCTGCTCCTCGCGACAAGGGATCCATTCTTCCCCAGCGGAGAGCGCAGTCCAAGCGCCATTCTCAGCCAGTCGCATGGAAGCTTGCCGATTCCCGGTCGGTGGAAGCCTTGATCACTGCACGCGCACAACCACCTCTCCATCATCCAGGGAGAAGACGGCCTCGCAGGGCATGGCGGGAACGCTGAAGGCCAGTTCCTCTAATCCCGTGGTTCCCGCCTCGATCTCGGCCATGAGCACCCGGGGATCGTGGTGGAAGCGGATCCGGCGCGCCGACTGCGTTTCCTCCACACCAGGTTCGTCCATCAGCGCCGTGGCATGCCCGAAGCAGGCGATCACATCGGCGGCCAATGCGCCCAGGAGGGTGTTCCCCCGTGCCTCGAAGCGTGTCTGGTAGAAGGCGCGCTGGGCCTCGACGGGATGGACTCCGGGATGGGCATCCAGCCAGGCGGCGAAGGCCTCGAAGACCTCCGAGGGCTGCAGCTCCAGGGGCTCCAGGAGCATGCCGAACCAGGGCACGGCCCGGCCCTGGTTGTAGAGGACATTGCAGCCAAGGGCGATGCGGCCAGCTTGTTCCATATCCTGGGCGCTGAAGGTCGGTGAGGCGAGCACCCGGTAGGGGCTGGAGGCTTCATGGGTGAGCTCCAGCCCCGCCGCGGTCTCGGCCAGGCGCGTGCCTGGGAGGACCGAGAGACGGAAGACATCCAGATGGTTGGGCACGAGGCCCAAGGCGAAGTCCACACTTTCCCGGAACCCGGCCAGGCTGTCCCCGGGCAGCCCGTAGATGAGGTCGAAGCCGTAGGGCACACCCGCCTGGTGCAGCAGCAGGATCTTGGCTTCGAAGTCCTCGGCGTCGAAGCTCCGGCTGATGTTCCGCAGGACGTCATCGTGGGCGCTCTGCAGGCCGATCTGGAGGGTGCAGGGGATGGCCGCGAAGAGCCCGGCCATCTCCTCGTCGAGGAACTCGCTGCGCGCCTCGAAGAAGAAGTGGGTAGTGGGAGCCTTGGAGGCGATGAGCCGCAGGACCTGCTTGGCCTGGACCTTGTGGTAGTTGAAGGTGGGATCGAGAACGAAGACCTCGCGGACGCCCCGGGCTTCGAACAGCTCCAGCTCGGCCTCCACCCGGTCCAGGGGGATCCGGCGCGTGCCCGCCGTGCCCCGGGCCTCGAAGCAGAAATCGCAGGTGAAGGGACAACCCCGGGACAGCTCCCACAGGGCGCCGCCATAGTCCTCCGGCCGCAGGGTGCCATCCAGGTAGGGCGACGGCAGGTTCGTCAGATCCTTCACCGGCGTGGGTTGGGCCCACTCGGCGAGGGCCTGGGGCGAGTCCCCCTGGGAGAGGCGCCGCAGGGCCTCGACGATGATGTCCTCGCCTTCCCCTGGCAGGACGAAATCCATGGCGGGATTGGCCAGGACGCCAACTAGGTCCGCTGTGGCCTCCGCACCACCCGAGAAGATGATGGTGTTTGGCCTAGCCGCCTTCAGGAGGGTGGCGATGGCCAGAGTCTGGCTCCGGTTCCAGACGTACATGGAGAACCCCACCAGGTCCGGCTTCGAGGCCAGAATCCGCTCCGCCACGACCGCGGCCGGTTCCGCCACGAAGGCGTCCACCACCCGGGTCTGGATCGCTTCGCCAAAGGCGTTCCGGAGTACGGAGGCCAGCATGGCCGGCCCGAGGGGCAGGGACCTCGGGGAGGGTTCGATATGGATCGCCACCAGGACCAGCTTCATGGTTCCGCCTGGTACCAGCCTAGGCCACAACCCCCTGCTAGGCGCAGACGGTTCTGCGGCTTGCCTTGGCCGCGACTCATGCCCCCGGAGTCCGGCACCGATCTATAGGGAGCCCCAGGAGTCCCCATGCGCGCGCTGCCCCTGTTTCTCGCCACCACCGCCTTCGCCCTGCTGGCCCAGGAGCACGCCGCCCTGCCCTCCAAGGCCAAACCACATGCACCGGTTTCAGCGGCTGCGGCCCATAGTCCCGCGGCCACGCTGGATTCGCCGGACAACCCCAGCGCGGCCCTGGCCGAGCTCGGCGCAGGCAATGCCCGCTTCGTGGCCGGGAAGCGGGTCCGCACGTTGGATACGAACCACGATGCCGCGATGCGGGCCGCCCTGGTGGGCGGCCAGGCGCCCTTCGCCATCGTCATCACCTGCTCCGACAGCCGGGTACCCGATGCCCTTCTCTTCGACCAAGAGGCGGGCCGCCTCTTCACCATCCGCGAGGCGGGCAACGCGCCGGATCTGCAGGGCCTCGCCTCCGCCGAGTACGCCGCCGAGCACCTGGGCTCCAAGGTACTCGTGGTCATGGGCCACAGCAGCTGCGGCGCCGTGAAGGCCGTGCGGGAGGCCGCCGGCAAGCCCCTGCCCGGCAACCTCTGGGCCCTTCAGGCGGGCATGGCGGGCCTGCTGGAAAGCACCCCCCAGGATCCCAACGAGGACGCCAAGGCCTACGGCGCCCGGCTGGAGGAAGTGAACGCGCGGCGCCAGGCCCAGACCCTGCTCGACCGCTCGGCCCTGCTGCGGGAACTAGCCGCCGCCGAAAAGGTCTGGATCGTGCCCGCCCTCTACCACCTAGCCAGCGGGAAGGTCCAGTTCTTCAAGCCGGTGTCGGTCGTAGCGGCAGCCCCAGCGCACCACTGACCTGCCAGACTGGGGGCATGGACGCCCAAGACTTCCGCCGCCTCGGTTATCAGCTCGTGGACTGGATCGCGGACTACCGCGAAGGTCTGGAGCGTCTGCCCGTCATGAGCCGGGTCCAGCCCGGGGAGATCCGCGCCGCCTTCCCCGACCATCCGCCCCAGCACGGGGGCCGCATGGACGCGGCGCTCGCGGCTCTGGAGCGGGATGTGATGCCCGGCATCACCCACTGGAACCATCCATCCTTTTTCGCCTACTTCCCCAGCAACACCAGTTACAGCTCGATCCTCGGCGACCTTGCCGCCTCAGGCATCGGCGCCCAGGGCATGAGCTGGCAGACCAGCCCCGCCGCCACCGAGGTGGAAGAGGTGGTCATGGACTGGCTGCGTCAGATGGTGGGCCTCGGCCCCGCCTTCACCGGCGTCATCCACGACACGGCCAGCACGGCCACCTTCACGGCCCTGCTCTGCGCCCGGGAGAAGGGCTCCAGCTACGCCCAGGATGGCGAGGGCCTGCAGAGCGGCGAGGCGCCCCTGGTGGTCTACGCCACGGACCAGGGCCACAGTTCCATCGAAAAGGCCGCCCTGCTGGCGGGTTTCGGCCGCAGCTTCCTGCGGCTCATCCCCACGGACGAAAACCACGCCATCCACCTCGACCTCTTGAGGGAGGCCATCGAGCAGGACCTCGACATCGGCCTGCGGCCCTGCGCCCTGGTGGCGGCCGTGGGCACCACGGGCACCACGGCCCTGGATCCCGTGGCGGCCATGGCGGATCTGGCCGAGCAGCACGGGATGTGGCTGCATGTGGACGCGGCCCTGGCGGGCACGGCCATGGTGCTGCCCGAGTGCCGCTGGATGTGGGAGGGCATCGAGCGAGCCGACAGCCTGGTCTTCAACCCCCACAAGTGGATGGGCGTGGGCTTCGACCTCAGCGCCTACTTCGTGCGCGATCCCCAGCACCTCATCCGCGTGATGAGCACCAACCCCAGCTACCTGCGCACGGCCCAGGACGGCCAGGTGAGCAACTTCCGGGACTGGCACATCCAGCTGGGACGGCGCTTCCGCGCGCTGAAGCTGTGGTTCTACCTCATGGACGTGGGCGTCGAAGGCCTGCAGGCCCGTCTGCGCCGGGACCTGGAGAACGCCCAGTGGCTCAAGGAGCAGGTTGATGCGGCTCCCGATTGGGAGCGCCTGGCCCCCGTACCACTCCAAACCGTGTGCCTCCGGCATATCAAACCCGGTCTCGACGAGGCCGGGCTGGCCAGCCACAACCTGGAGATCGCCCGCCGCATCAACGAAGGCGGCAAGGCCTATCTGACGCCCTCCATGCTCAAGGGAATCCAGATTCTTCGCGTGAGCATCGGCGCGGAAAGCACCGAGCGGAGGCATGTCGAACAGCTCTGGACCGCCCTCCAGCAGGCTTCGCAGGGCGGCTGAAGCCATTCCCCATTGCGCTGCCGGCCCCACTTCGGCACACTTGCCTGATCATGATTGCTGTCACGACCCTCAACCCGCCGCCTGCCCAGCCCACCTCCGGTGCGCCGCGAGGGGTTTGAGCCAGTCGCTTTCCCAAACTGCTCACCTCCACCCCCGGGTCGCACACCGACCCGGGGGTTTTTCTTTCAGCGAGAAGCCATGAACCCAAGCCCAAAAGCCAAAGCTATCCAGGGATTCCGGCCCACGCGCCGGGAGGAACTGCCCCTAGTGAAGCGCATCGTCGTGAAGCTCGGTACCCAGGTGGTGGTGGACGCCGAGGGCAGGCCCGCCCTCAGCCGCCTGTACGGGCTGATGGAGACGGTGGCTGAGCTCTGCCGCCAGGGCGGGCAGCCCGTCCTGGTGTCCTCCGGAGCCATCGGCCTTGGGGCGCGACAGCTGGGCATCAAGCCCAAGGGACTCGCCCAGAAGCAGGCCTGCGCGGCCGCCGGCCAGGGCCAGCTCATGTCCATCTACCAGGAGGGCTTCGCCCGCATGGGGCTCTGCGCGGCCCAGGTGCTGCTGACGGAAGACGACTTTTCCGATCCCGTCCGCTACGCGAACCTCCGGCATACCCTCGATACCCTGCTGGAACTGGGCGCCATCCCCGTGCTCAACGAGAACGATACGGTCTCCACCCTGGAGCTGGAGCGGCCGGTCCCGGGTCGCACCGCCATCTTCAGCGACAATGACCACCTGTCGGCGCTGGTCGCCACCCACCTGGAGGCCGATCTGCTGGTGCTCCTTTCGGACGTGACGGCGCTGCACACCCGGAATCCCGGGCTCTATCCCGATGCCACGCCGCTGGTGGAGGTGTCCTTCGGAGCCGACCTCAGCGTGAACCTGGAAGGCACCTCGGGTCGCGGCCGGGGCGGCATGGTCAGCAAGGTGGAGGCGGCCCGGGTGGCAGCCCGGGCCGGCGTGCCCGTGGTGCTGGCTTCGGGCCTTCAGTTCAACGTCCTGCGGCAGATCCTCGCCGGCGAACCCGTGGGGACTTTGTTCCTCGCTGCCCCTGGTGGAGGCCGACCATGACCGCGGAATCCAGTTCCTCCCTGCAAATCCAGGCCCTGGCCCAGGAGGCCCGGAACGCCTCGCGCCAGCTGGCGATCACCACCTCGGAGCAGCGCGTGGCGGTGCTCAACCTGCTGGCCGAACACCTGAAGCGCCAGGCCCGGATCCTCCTTGCGGCCAATGCTGAGGACATGCATGAGGCCACAGGCTCCATCGATGCCTCGAGCCTCCAGCGGCTCAAGCTGGACGAGGCCAAGCTGGCCGCCATGATCCAGGGCGTCCGGGCCGTGGCCGCCCTGCCGGACCCCCTGAACCGCGTGCAGCTGCGCCGGGAGCTGGACGAGGGCCTCGAACTCACCCGGGTGGCCTGCCCCCTGGGCGTACTGTGCGTCATCTTCGAATCGCGACCGGACGCCCTCATCCAGATCAGTGCCCTGGCCCTCAAGAGCGGCAACGCGGTGCTGCTCAAGGGTGGCAGCGAGGCCCGCCGGTCCAACGAGGCGCTGCTCCTCACCGTCCAGAGCGCGCTGGCGGAAGCCGGACTCCCGGTTGCCTCCGTGCAGGGCCTGCCCGACCGAGCGGCGGTGGCGGCCCTGCTGCAGCGCCCCGACCTGGTGGACCTGGTGATTCCGCGCGGGTCCAACGCGCTGGTGCAGAGCATCCAGGCCGCCACCCGGATTCCCGTGCTGGGCCATGCGGAAGGCATCTGCCACATGTACCTCGACGAGGCCGCGGATACCGCCATGGCCGTCGCCCTGGTGCGGGATGGGAAGCTGCAGTACCCCTCCGCCTGCAACGCCGTGGAGACGGTGCTCATCCATCGCCAGGCCGCGGCCCGCCTGCTGCCCGCCCTGGTGGCGGACCTGGCCCCCCGGGGCGTGGAGCTGCGCGGCTGCCCGGAGTGCCGGGCCCTGGTCCCCACCCTGGGCGAAGCCACTGAGGCCGACTGGGGCGCCGAGTATGGCGTGCCCATCCTGGCCCTCAAGGTGGTGGCCGACCTCGACGCGGCCCTGGCCCATATCCGCACCTACGGCAGCGGTCATACCGAAGCCATCGTGACTGAGAACCCGGCCACCGCCGACCGCTTCCTGGCCGAGGTGGATGCGGCGGGGGTGTTCCACAACGCCTCCACCCGTTTTGCCGACGGGTTCCGCTACGGCTTCGGGGCCGAGGTCGGCATCAGCACCGGGCGCATCCATGCCCGGGGGCCCGTGGGGATCGAAGGCCTGCTCAGCTACCGGTACCTGTTGAAGGGGCACGGACAGCGGGCGGAGGACTATTCTGGACCCACCGGGAGGCCCTTCCAGCACCTGGACCTTCCCCTGGATATATAAGCTCGATTAATCAAATCATAAATCGTTATAACTTGAGCCGGGGGTCTGGACTGCTAATCTTGGAGGGAGTCTTGTCGCCCCCAACTACATGTAGGGGCGACATTTCCTTATCGGGAGGAACCGTGTCGACCCTGCTCTCCCTCGAAACCCCTGCCTTCGCCGTGCCTGAGGCCCATCTTGTCCCGGTGAGTGATCACCTGGGGAAGATGATGGCGATTCCTGCCTCGCGCATGTTCCTCATCAATAAATCCCTGAAGGTATTCCAGGAAAAGCAGCCCGGCGTGCAAATCTTCGACGCCAGCCAGGGGGACGGTGGCGCCTCCCTGCCCGGCGTGCCTGAGGCCCTGCTGGACCGTGCCTTCGAGCTGCAGAAGCAGCACGGCACCGCCTACGACATGCCCTTCGGCACCGAGGCCTTCCGCAAGATCGTGGCCGAGTCCTACTGGAAGTTGGCTCCGGACACAGGCTGGGGCACCGCCAATGTCATCGGGACCCAGGGTGGTCGTGACGCCCTGGTGAAGGCCTACCAGGCCATGCTGGCCCTGGGCCATGGCCGCCAGGGCGATGCCATCGTCGTGAGCCGCGTGCCCTGGATCAGCTACAACTGGGGGCCCTATGGCATCGGCGCCAATGTGATGTGGGCCCCGGGCTTCGCCGAAGATGCCTGGGCCTACTCTGAAGAGGGCATCCAGGCCTGTGTCACCGAGGCCGCCAAGTCCGGCCGCAAGGTGGCGGGCTTGGTCATCACCAGCCCCGATAACCCCACGGGCAACACCCTCACGCTTGAGCGCCAGATCACTCTGGCTCGAGCCGCCCTGGAGGCAGGCGTGGCCTTCGTGCTCTTCGACTGGATGTACCACACCGTCGGCGATGGCGATCCTTATGATGTGAACGTGCTGCTGCGGGCCTTCGAGCCGGCCCAGCGCAAGCGCCTCATGGTGCTGGACGGCATCACCAAAACCCTGGGCGGCTCCAACATCCGCAACTGCCATCTGCTGGCGGATGCCGAGGTGGTCAAGACCATCGTGGCCCAGGCTTCGCACACCGTGATCCCCTCCTTCTTCAGCCTGGCCGTGGCCATGGCCGCCTATGAAAAGGGCATCAAGGTCGCCGCCGAACCCATCGCCGGTCCCACGCGCGAAAGCCGGGCCTGGCTTCGGAATTTCCTGAAGGAAAAGCAGCTCACCCACGTCATCGGCCAGGGCTACTATGCCTTCATCAAGGTGGCCGACGCCCTCAAGGGCAAGGGCTGGGCCGACTCCGAGCCCATGGGCCAGTACCTGGCCGAAGAGCATGGCGTGGCGGTGGTGCCCGGCGCCTTCTTCAGCCCGTACGGCGGCGAGTGGATCCGCTTCTCCTACGCCACCCCCCCCGCAGTGACCCAGGGCGCGGCGACTAGGTTGCTGGAAGCGCTCAAGAGCCTGGAAAAGTAGAACGATGAAGTTCTAACCGCAGATGTCGCAGATGTCGCAGATGAACGGCCAAGAAAATCCATCTGCGCCATCGGCGACATCTGCGGTTCAATAGTTCAGTTTTCTTATATTGAGTCTCTGAGGAAGCACAAGCCCTCAGCTGATTGATTCGGAGCATCCGTGTTTGACCTGAAGGCATTCGTCGAGAAATTCCAGCTGGCCCGTCAGACGGCGCTGGAGACGCGTCCTTCCGGCGGGCTCTGCGGGCTGGAGCTGGAGTGGAACCTGGTGGATCCCCAGTTCCGCCCCCTGCTCACCGTGGGCACGGGCCCCGACAAGATGTCCTTCGTGGACCACCTGCGCACCAAGGTGCTATCGCCCTGGACGGAGGAGTACCACCAGCTCGAAGTCTTCCACTGGATGATCGAATGGGTCACGCGGCCCTACTACACCCCCAGGGGCGCCGTTTACGAAGGCCGCCTGCTGGAGGCGGCCCTCATCAACGCCTTGGCCAAGGTCGGGCGCAGCTTCGGTGAGCCCCTCTACTACTGGCACGGCAACCTGCTGGTGCTGCCCAAGATCGGTCCCGACTGTGTGCCGGAATCCTGGCACCTGGCCAAGCGTCGCTACCTTCAGCGCTGCGTGGACATGTACGGCACCGAGCTGGCCACGGCCGGTACCCACTCGAACCTGAGTTTGCCCGAGCCCATGCTCGCATGGGACTTCATGCACCTGTCCGCCTCCGAGCGCGGGGACAGCCACCTGGACGACTACAAGAACCAGGTCTACATCACCAGCACGCGCCTCATGCGTGCCTTCGCGGCAGTCTTCATCGCCGCCAGCGCCAGCACGCCCCTCCAAGCCTCGGAGGAAGACGGCAAACCTGTCGTCCGGCTCACGCCCTTCGAATCGGTGCGCAACCTCACCTTTCCGAATCCGCCCGCGCTGGACGTGCCCGATCTCAACCGCAGCCACCCCGATTACCTGCGCCTGTCCTATGACCTGGTGCGAAGCGGCGTGCGCTTCGGCAACAACAACTGGATCCCCGTCCGCGCCCGCTCCCAGGCCGAGCCCGTGGAGCGCCTCATCCAGGTCACCAGCGACCAGCTGCACGATATCTACGCGCGGGGCCTCTTCGCCGCCGGCGAAACGCGCAACGTGGAGGACATGGCCGCCCAGATCGAGCGCCAGAACCTCTTCGCCCGCATCGATCTGCCCATGGCCCGCGTGGAAGTGCGCACGGACGACCCCGGTCACGACCTGGCCCTGGATATCGCCAACCTCACATTGAAGCACCTGCTCCAGCTGCGTTTCTATGCCGACCCCGACTTCGCCCGTGGCTTCAGATACGACGCCGAGGATATCAAGCGGGCCCGGCGCAACGAGGATCTGGCGGCCCGGGAAGGCCTGCGCGGCATCATCGAGGATCCCCTTACGGCCAAACCCATCGCCCTCCGTGCCTTCCTGGAGTGGACCCTCCAGGAGATGCGGCCGCTGGCCGAGGCCCTGGACCTCTGGGAGGACCTCGAACCCCTCCGCGCCATGGCCGCGGGAGCCCCCAGCACCGCCGAGCTCATCCGGCAGACCCTCAAGGCCAAGCTGGGCAGCTCCGATATCGTGCCGCCCGAGCTGCTGGTAGAGCTGTCCGAGGCCCGGAAGGCCCGGGTGCGGGACGACGTGGAGATCATCACGGCCCATCTCTCGGACCTGGGCGGCGAAGCCAGCAAGCTTCAGGATTTCGTGGAACACGCCCGGGACGAGGTGCATCTGGATCCCCAGGCCCCCGTTCGCTTCCAGCCCCGGCCCGAAGCGCTGGTGGACGCGGAGTACCCGGACAAGACCACCGAGATCGTGGCCCTATCCCAGCGCCTGGTGCGCATTCCCAGTGTCACCGCCTGCCCCGAGGAGCGGGTCTCCGAGGTCCACCGGGCCGCCACCTTTGTCTACGATTACCTGCGCAACCATGGCGTGCCCGCCATGACCTTCGACCAGGGCCCCTTCCCCGCCGTGCTGGCCCACTTCCCCGGCGGCGAGAAGGCCCCGGCCATGCTGTGCGGCCACTTCGACGTGGTGGAGCCCGAGCCCGATGACAGCCAGTTCGAGCCCAAGATCGAAGGCGACTACCTCTGGGGCCGCGGCGCCGCGGACATGAAGACCGTGGTCTCCACCTACATGGTGTGGATGAAGGACACCCTCAAGAAGGGCGCGCCCTATCCCCCCGTGAACCTGTTACTGGTGGGCAACGAGGAGAATGGCGAGCTGGAGCCCATGGGCACCCCCCATGTGCTGAAGCAGCTGATGGAGGAGTGGAACTACGAGCCCTCCTTCTTCGTGGCGGGCGAGCGCACGGGCGAGAAGGGCACCGAGCTCTGGGGCGAGGTCTGTACTCAGAACCGCGGCGTTCTGCGCTTTGAGCTGGTGGCCCATGGCACCCGGGGCCACAGCGGCCTGGCGGGCGGCGCCGACCTCACCGAACGCCTGCTCAGCGGCCGGGAGGCCCTGCGCGAGCTGTTCGCCAAGCACCTGACCCTGAAGGCCGCGGACGGGTGGCAGTCCCTGGCCCGCTTCGCCTACATCCAGGTGGGCACCCCCGGCATCTTCAACATCACGCCGGATCGCGGCTCCCTGGGTGTGGAGATCCGCCCCATCCCCCAGGATGACGTCTCGAAGATGCGGGCGGAAATCGAGGCTCTGGCTGCCGAGCTGCAGCTGGAATTCTTGCCCTCCGCCTGGGAACCCGGCGTGGCCTGCGACCCCGGGAACCCCTATCTCAAGGCCCTGCTCTCGGGCATCACGGCCGCTGGCGGCGACGTGCGCATCGGCCGCAAAGGCGCCGGCACTTCAGCGCGGTTCGCGCCGGGCGGGCAGGCCGTGGTCTGGGGCCAGACGGGCATCGGCCCCCACGCCGCCGGCGAGCGTCACTACATCCCCAGCATCGATCCCTACTACCGGGCCCTGGATGCCTTCGCGGTGGAGCTGCGCAAGGAGTAGGCTAGAGCCAGCGGGAAAGGATCGCTGGCATGCCAAAATTCGCCGCCAATCTGACGATGCTCTTCAACGAGCTGGAGTTCATGGACCGTTTCGAGGCCGCCGCCAAGGCTGGCTTCCACGGCGTGGAGTATCTCTTTCCCTACGCCTACCCCAAAGAGGAGTTGACCGAACGCCTGCGCCGTCAGGAGCTGGTCCAGGTCCTCCACAACCTCCCCGCCGGCGACTGGACCAAGGGCGAGCGGGGCATCGCGGTCCTGCCTGATCGTGTAGGCGAATTCCAGGAGGGCGTGGGCAAGGCCATCGAGTACGCGCAGGCGCTTGGTTGTACCCAGCTCAACTGCCTGGCCGGAATCCGTCCGGCCGGCGTGCCCGAGGACAAGCTCCAGGCCACCCTGGTGGAGAACCTGCGCTTCGCCGCCGACCAGCTCCAGGCCGCCGGCATCCGCCTGCTGGTCGAAGCCATCAACACCCGTGACATCCCGGGGTTCTACCTTTGCGGCACACAGCAGACCGCAGACCTGATTGCCGCCACCGGCAGCGACAACATCTTCCTGCAGTACGACATCTACCACATGCAGCGCATGGAAGGCGAACTGGCCGCCACACTGGAACAGCACCTGCCCCGCATCGCGCACATCCAGCTGGCGGATAATCCTGGACGCCACGAGCCCGGCACCGGGGAAATCAACTATCCCTTCCTGTTCGCGCATCTCGACCGCCTTGGCTACGACGGGTGGATCGGCTGCGAGTACAAGCCGCTCACCACGACGACCGAGGGCCTGGGCTGGGTCACGGTCATGGGCCGGTAGTCCGGCCTCCGCCTGCGGCCAGGACCTTCTGCGCCAGCCTTGCAAGACAAGAGCTGCCCACCCACTCCGGAGGAAACATGAGCAAAATCGGGTTCATCGGACTCGGCATCATGGGCACGCCCATGGCGGGCCACCTGATCAAGGCTGGCCATGAGGTGTTCCTGTTCAGCCTGCCAGCGGTGCCGCAGGGGCTGATCGAAGCGGGGGGCAAGCCCTGCGCCAGCGGCAAGGAGGTCGCCCAGAAGGCCGACCTCATCATCCTGATGGTGCCGGACACACCGCATGTGCGATCTGCTTTGTTTGACCCCAACGGCATCGCCGAAGGACTGACCCCGGGCAAGACTGTGGTCGACATGAGCTCCATCTCGCCCATCGAGACCAAGGCATTCGCGAAGCGGATCAACGACCTGGGCTGCCAGTACCTCGATGCGCCCGTATCCGGCGGCGAGGTGGGTGCCAAGAATGCCGCCCTGTCGATCATGGTCGGCGGCTCCGAAGCCACCTTCGAGCTGGTCAGACCCGTGTTTGAGCTGCTCGGGAAAAACATCACGCTGGTGGGCCAGAACGGCGACGGACAGACGGCCAAGGTCGCCAACCAGATCATCGTGGCCCTGACCATCGAGGCCGTGGGCGAAGCCCTGCTGTTCGCGGCGAAGGCCGGTGCTGACCCGGCCAAGGTCCGTGCGGCTCTGATGGGCGGCTTCGCCTCATCGAAGATCCTGGAAGTGCACGGCGAGCGCATGATCAAGCGGACTTTCGACCCGGGCTTCCGCATCGAGCTCCACCAGAAGGACCTGAACCTGGCTCTTTCCACGGCCCGGACCCTGGGTGTTTCGCTACCCAACACAGCCACGGCCCAGGAGTTGTTCAACGCCTGTGCGGCCCATGGGGGCAGGGCCTGGGATCACTCGGCCATGGTCCGCGCCCTCGAATCTCTCGCGAACTTCGAGATTGGCCAGGCGTCCAACTAGAGACCAAGCCACACAGGCAGAGATCCATCCGGGATGTCAGAGTCCGAAAAGCGGAACACAGAGGACACAGAGCACCGCAGAGTTCACAGAGAAAAGCGCTGGTCGCGGTAGCCTCGGAAGAAAGCTGGAATCCACGGAAAAAGGCGGGGGCGTCCGCTCCGAAAGCACGGGCTGCATCCCGGGGGCGCCTGAGGCGCGTTTTTGTGACGCGGTCCAGGCGCCTCCGGGATCACACTTCCGGCCATGCCGGAAGCCGCCTACGGCGGGCCCGCGCGGTAAGGGTCATGGCCCCTTCCGCGTCTTCCGTGGGATTCCGTGTCTTCCGCGACCAGCCGCTCATGACTGCCTATGGGCCCAAGAGTGGATCTGCTCCTGGCAGTTCTCTGTGTCCTCCCTGGCCCTCTGCGTCCTCTGCGTTCCTGTTTTCCCTGGAATTCCGGAAGAAGCAAAACGAAGGCCCTGGTCCCGCTGACCAGGGCCTTCGCCGATCGGGCCTTGGCCTAGTGGACCGCGGCCTTCTCCTTCCGGTAGGACTCCGCCAGCAGCGAGATGTAGTGGGTGACCTTCTGTTCCTTGCCATGTCTGCTCACGTTATCCAGCAGCTGCATCATGCAGGCCGGGCAGCCGGTGGAAACGGTGTCGGCGCCGGTCTGGTTGATGTCCTGGGCCTTGTTCTTGCCTAGAGAGGCCGAGGTATCGTAGTGCGAGACCACGTACGAGCCGCCGCTGCCACAGCAGGTGTCGGGGGCCGCCATCTCCTTGAGCGTCACGCCTGGGATGCTCCGGATGACCTCACGAGGCTCTGCGGCCACCTTCATGGTCTTTTTTAGGTGGCAGGAGTCGTGGTAGGTGACCACGGCGTCCACCTGGCCCTTGGGCTGGCGGAACTGGATCACCTTGGTCAGGAAGGTGGAGACATCGTAGGTCCGCTTGGACCAGTGCTCCGCCTTGGCCTTGTAAACCGGATCGTTGGCGAAAAGGTCCACATAGTCGTGCTGCCAGGCCCCGCCGCAGGAGCCGCAGCCGGTGATCAAGTAGTCGCAGCCGGTGGCCTCGAAAGTATCGAGGTTGTTCTGGGCCAGCGTGCGGGCAGTCTCGATGTCGCCGTGGACCAGGACGGGGATGCCGCAGCAGTTCTGGGCCTTGGGCACATGAACTTCCACCCCGTTCTCGGTAAGCACCTCGATAAGGTCCATGCCCGCATCCGGGTAGAAGTAGTTGAGGGAATCGCCGGTGAAGAAGGCGGCCTTGACCTTGACCTCGGCGGGTCGGACGACTTCGCTCACCCGGTCCCGCAGGGGCGTCACGGTCAGCTCGGGCATCTTCCGGCCCGCGTCGAATCCGAAGCTGCCGCCCACCATGGCGAAGGGGGACCTGGGCGAGATCGCCTTCATCTTCCGATCGCCCTTGAAGGCGATGCCCTGCATGGAGGCGCCGGCCTTCATGGCCACATCGAAGAACTTGGGGTTCTTGAGGCCCGTGAAGATCATTTTCTTCAACCAGGGCAGGCCGTTCTTCCGGACCAGGGCCGCCCGGAAGCCCAGGGCAATCCTGTCGTAGCTGACCTTGGTCGGGCAGTTGGTCATGCAGGACTTGCAGACCAGGCAGTTGAAGATCATGTCCGAGACTTCGGGATCGTCCATGGACAGATCGCCCTTCATGACGGCCTCGGCCACGGCGATCTTGGACCGGGTCACGGCCATCTCGTCCTTGTTTACGGAGTAGACCGGGCAGACGGCCATGCAGTTGCCGCACTTCATGCACTTGTCGAGCTCGCCTTGGACGAGCCGCAGGTCGTCATGGTAGGTCGGCGCCGTGCAGCCGGCGTTCAGTGTCATCTCGCCGCTCATGCCACGGCCTCGGGCAGGGGGATCATCTTCCCGGGGTTCAGGAGGTAGTCCGGATCCAGGGCTTCCTTGATGGACCGCATGAGATCCAGCCCGCTCTGGCCCAGTTCATCGCCCAGGTACTTCATCTTGGCCAGGCCGATGCCGTGCTCACCCGACAGGGTGCCATCCAAGGCCAGGGCGGTGGCGAAGATCTCGTCAATGGCCAGGTGGACGCGGGCGGTCAGCTCCTCGTCGTACATGTTGTAGAGGATGGTCGGGTGCAGGTTGCCGTCGCCGGCGTGGCCGAAGGTACCGATGGTGACGTTGTACTTCTCGGCGATCTTTTCGCAGGCCACCAGCATCTCGGTGATCCGGCTGCGGGGCACGGTGGCGTCTTCCACGATGCAGGTATTGTCCAGGGAGGCCAGGGCCGGCAGGGCGTTGCGCCGGGCCAGCCAGAGCTGGTCGCGCTCGGCATCGGAATTCGCGGCCTTGTACTCGCAGTTGTTCTGCTTGAACACCTCGATGACGGCCTCGGCTTCGGTGTTCACGAGGTCCTGGGACATGCCATCCACTTCGCAAAGCAGCAGGGCCTTGGCCTCCACGGGCAGACCGATGTTCGCGAAGGCCTCCACGGTGCGGATAGTCTTGTTGTCCATGATCTCGAGGGTGGCCGGGATGACATGGGCAGCGATGATGCCCGCGACGGCATTGCCGGCATCCTCCAGGCTGCTGAAGATGCCCATCATGGTCCGGCGGAACTTGGGGGCCGGGATCAGCTTGCAAGTCAGCTGGGTGATGATGCCGAGGGTCCCCTCCGAGCCCACGAATAGGTTCGAGAAATCGTAGGCAGTGACGTTCTTCACGGTCTTGCCGCCGAACTTGACCTTCTCGCCGCTGGCCAGCACCACTTCCATGCCCATGATGTAGTTCTTGGTGACGCCGTATTTCAGGCCCCGCAGGCCGCCGGAGTTCTCGGCGGCGGACCCGCCCATGGTGGCGGTGGCCACGGTGCCGGGATCCGGTGGATAGATGAGGCCATGGCCAGCGATGGCCGAGTTGAGGGCCGCGATGACGACGCCGGGCTGGACCGTGGCAGTCAGGTTGGCGGGGTCGATCTCGAGGATCTGGTTCATCCTTTGGAAGGAGAGGACGATGCCCTTCTTGAAGGGGATGGTGCCGCCGCTCAGGTTCGAGCCGGCGCCCCGGGGATAGATGGCGATCTGGTGGGTCCGTGCGATCTTGACGACCTCCTGGACCATCTCGCTGGTGGTCGGCATGACCACCACATCAGGAATCTGGTGGGGCATGTCCGCCGTCGCATCGTAGCTGTACGCCACCAGTTCGACCTTGCGGGTCAGCACGTTCTCTTGTCCGACCACGTCCTGAAGGCGTTGCACGATCGCCTTGTCTAGCATCGATTTCTCCTCTTGTTGTTGGGATGGCTGTTGCGACTGGTGGCTATCTTTGGTGACTTGGATGGGTAAGTTCCCTGGATTTCCACAGGCCCCCGGCGCCTGAATGCTGAATCCAGGACGACGGCATAGACAATCGATGGTGGTCTGGCGAGATTACGCATCGTTTGTCTAAGGGCGGAACTGCAGGTAGAGCATGGTCATTTCTGACCGAAGAGTCGATGATAATTATCACATGTGGTAAGACCACATAAAAACACTGAAAATCAAGGCATTTAGTATTATCTAACTTGCTGCTCCAGCCCCAACAAATGAAGGCTTCACCCCGACTTGCCCCCCGGTGCGACGGGGGCCCAAGTCGATCCCAAGCCTCGGGCCGCTGTCGGCGAGGCGAATCACCCAAAAAAGAAAAGGGGCCCGAGAAAGACCCCTTTCCTGACGACCCCGAAGCACTCTCGGAGGTTTCCCTCAGAAGTCCAGGTTCTCGGTGATGCGCGTCCCGTCCTTCTTGAAGGCCTCCAGGAAGCGCGCGATGCGCTGCTCGGACACGGCCAGATCGTCCAGCCCGAGGTTGATGTTCAGCAGGTCCACGTACCAGGGAGCCTTGATGTCGCTCTGCACATAGGTTCGGGCGATGGCGCGGGCGATGGGCAGGGTGGTGTCCTTGGAGTCATCGTGGACATCCTTGTTGCGGGCCTTCCGGAGCTTGGCGTACTCCTCCTCCAGCAGGCGCGCGAAGAGCTCCAGCGTGAAGGGATCCCCTTCGGCGCAGTCCGTGGCGACGTCAGACTCGGTGAGGGTGGCGCCCTTGTGGATCCACTCCCAGAGGATGGAGAGCCGGATCTCGCCTGTGGCCATGTCCTCCATGAGGTAGAGCACATCGTCGTTGCCGAAGAAGTCCGCGGGCTTGAGGGCTGCGGCCTGAAAGCCCCGCAGGAAGGCGTTGCCGTACTGGAGGGCCACGGAGAGCAGGTCCCGGGCACCGGCGATGGTGCGTGGGGCCGGTTCCAGCAGGGTGAGTCCCGCAGCGTCCTCGGGCGTGTAGGTGAGGGCTGGAAAGGCGCGGCCCAGCTGATTGGCCTGGCCCACCTTTTCCCAGACCGGGCGGACGATGTGGACCATCTTCCAGTGGGCCACCCACTTGCCGGAGGCCCCTTCGCGCTGCTCGCGCTCGGCACCCGCCACGGCCTTCTTCATGCTCGCGGATACACCGGCCTCGGAGCCCACGGGAATATTGGGTTCCATTCCGCCCTGCCAGAGGGCGCAGCGGCCATGGCGATCCGGCGTATTCATGGCCCGGCGCACGCGGTCCTCGTAGACCCGCATGTAGCCGTAGGTCATGGTGATGGCCTGGATATTGGGATTCACGAAGGCCTGGTCCCAGGCCATGGCGTCCGAGACACTGTTGATGTAGTCCCAGCGGCCGGTGTTGAAGCCCACGAAATGGGGCGAGAGCGCGGCGCGGATCTCCATGAGCTGGAAGCACTGCTCGATCTGCTCCACAAGGACATAGCACTTGATCGTGCCCACCGGCAGATCCAAGTGGGCTTCCAGGGCCAGGATGAAGGTGTTCCAGCAGGCGGCATCCTCGGCGGTCTGGGTCTTGGGCAGGTAGAGGACGAGGCTGCGCCCGGCCGCTTGCAACTGCTTGTAGTTGTTCACCACGAAGGCCACCATGTCGGCGATGGAGGCGGAAAAACCGTGGCCGTCCAGACGGATGTGCCGGTCATCCAGGTGCAGGCCCCGGCAACGGAAGATCACGGTGGTGAAGTCCAGCTGCTGGCGCCAGTCCGCGATGATGGGGCGGCCGAAGAAGCCGTCGGCCCATTTGTTCATTTCGGTGGCGACCTCTTCAGCCACCTCCATGAAGAGTGGATCCCGGGCGATGGCGAGCTTGAGGTTGCGGTGGTTGTCCAGGGACATGGTGTCCACCTGGCCCAGGGCATCTTCACCGTCGAACATCCAGCCATCCGCGCCCGATAGCAGCGCGTAGGCCACGTTGCGGATGCCGGAACGCACATCGGAGCGGGGCTTGGTCGCTGGTCCCGTGCCCTGGATCCACTGGCGCTGGAGATCCGGCGGGATCACGGCGCCCGCGAAGTTACCGGACCGAGCGTCAGAAACCTTGATCTGGGTTCCCGGAATAAGGGACTCAGGGTCGAGGAAGCCGATGCGCTCGCCCATCTCGTGGCGGCGCTTCCGCAGCGCAGTGCGAGCGGCCATCCGTTCACGACGGCGCACATTGAGGGGCGCCAAAGCCTCCAGGGCACGCAGCACCTCCGGCGTGTAGACATCGGGGTAGTCAGCCTGAATCCCTTTCCGGAATTCGAGAGAAATGGTCATCGTAACCTCCGACGGAGCCGAGGAGGTCCACGGCCCCTGTTTCCCTGGGGTGTCCTATTGGTTGCTTTAGACATTCAATTTCCCTTCTCTGGCCGCCGGAAACCAGAGAATCTTTTCGATCCCTGGAATCGGAATCACTGATCGAGCGGTCGCCAATGCCCTCGCCCTGGGAGCATTTCGGGGGCCCTGGAGGATCCAGGTACAATAGCCGACATGGATATCCGAACCCTATCCACGTTCAGCGTCGCCGCCCGCACCCTCAATTTCACGAACGCTGCCCTCTCACTGGGTTACGCACAGTCGAGTGTGACGGCCCAGATCAAGAGCCTGGAAGAGGACCTCGGGTCCGCACTCTTCAACCGCGTCGGCAACCGGCTGGAGCTCACGGAGCCCGGGGAACGATTTCTGGTCTTTGCCGAGCGCATTCTCGCCCTGACCCATGAGGCCAAGGCGTCTCTGCAGGATGATGCCGGGGTGGGAACCCTCCGGTTCACGGCGCCCGAATCCGTCTGCACCTACCTGTTGCCGCCGCTGCTGAAGGCCTTCAAGGATAAGTTCCCGCGGATCCATGTGCAGTTCCTTCCGGGCTTCGTCCGCGATTTCAAGCGCCAGGTGCTGGATGGCACGGTTGATTTCGCCTTCATCTTGGAAGAGCCCTTCCCCTCCAAGACCCTGGCGGTGGAGAAGCTCCGGGACGAGGAGATCCTGATCGTGGCAGCACCTTCCCACCGGTTCGCCACGGCCCAGGGGATCTCCGCCCAGGACCTGATCGGGGAGGATGTCCTGCTGAAGGCGCTCGGCTGCAGCTACCGCAATCAGTTCGAACGGCAGATGATCGCCGCAGGGGCGCACCCGGGTCGCTTCCTTGAATTCCAGGGGGTGGAGACGATCAAGCGTTGTGTGGAGGTGGGCCTGGGCATCGCCCCCCTACCCCGAATGGCCGTCGAGGCCGAACTGCTGTCCGGGCGGCTGGTGGCGGTGCCCTGGGATGGTCCTGAGATCCGGATCTCGACATATCTGGTCTGGAACCCCGATCGGCATATGGGCTCCGCTGAAAAAGGCTTCTTGCAGCATGTCCGGGACAGGGTACCGATCCCCTAGGGGTCAGCGGCGCAGCGACAGCCCCACCTTCAACAGCCGGCAGACCCGCACCGCGGCGGCCTCCACCAGGGCCATGCCCTGCCCCATGCAGGCCTCCAGGCTCATGGGCTGGGGCACCACGCTGGCCAGGGCATCGATGCCAAGGCTCAGCACGTCCTCGGCGCCATCACCCAGACCCCCTGAAAGGCAGATCACCGGGACGCCATGGCGCTTGGCCACGGCCGCCACGCCCACGGGGGCCTTGCCCATGGCCGTCTGGAAATCCGTGCGGCCTTCGCCGGTGAGGACCAGATCCACCCCCTGGACTAGGGCTTCGAAGCCCGTGGTCTCCAGCACGATGGCCACGCCCGGTCGCAGGCTCGCGGGCGTGAAGAACAGCAGTCCGGCACCCAGGCCACCCGCGGCCCCGGCACCCGGCAAGAGGGCGATGTCCCGTCCTGTGGCGACAGCGGCCGCCGCCGCGAAGACGCCCAGGGCGGCATCCAGCTCGGCCACCATGTCCGGCGTAGCGCCCTTCTGCGGGCCATAGACTGCGGAGGCGCCACGGGCACCGCAAAGGGGATTGTCCACGTCGCAGGCCACCAGGATGGAGGCCTCCAGAAGGCGTGGATCCAATCCAGACACGTCAATCCGGGCCAGCCGTGCCAAGGCGGCTCCGCCTTCCGGCAGATCACGGCCCGCGGCATCCAGGAAGCGGATCCCCAGGGCCCTGGCCATGCCCGTGCCGCCGTCGTTGGTGGCGCTACCGCCGATTCCCACGACCAGTTTGTGGAGACCCGCATCCAGCGCGGCCTTCATCAGTTCACCCGTCCCAAAGGTGCTGGTGATGCGCGGGTCGCGCTTTTCCTTGGGCACCAGGGGCAGGCCCGAAGCCGCGGCCATCTCGATGAAAGCCGTGGCGCCATCGCCCGACACGCCCCACTGGGCGCGCACGGGGTCGCCCAGGGGGCCCCGCACCTCCGAATGAACCAGTCGCCCGCCCGTGGCCGCCACCAGAGCCTCGACCGTGCCTTCGCCGCCGTCGGCGATGGGGACCTTGAGCACCTCGGCAACCGGGAACACGGCGTGGATGCCGCGCTCCATGGCCTCGGCCACGCCGAGGGCGGACACGCTGCCTTTGAAAGAATCCGGAGCCACGATGATGCGCATGGAATCATCCTTCCAAGAACGACAAGGGTAAAGCTGAGACAGGATTAACAGGATTGGAAAGAAGGATGAACAGGATCAATAACCAGTTTCCTTCTTGAATCCTGTTAATCCAGCATTTCATCCTGTTAATCCTGTCCACCTCTTTTCAAACCCTTACGGTACGAGTCCCGGGAACAGGAAGGCGAAGGCCCAGACCATGATTCCCAGCAGGATCACGTACGGAATGGTGTACTTGATGGTCTGCCGCATGATCAGGCCTTCCTTGCCCGCCAGACCCACGGCGGTGGCGGCGATGACGATGCTTTGGGGCGAGATCATCTTGCCCGCGGAGGCGCCGGCGCTACCAGCTGAGGCCATCAGGATGTCCGAGAGCCCCATGCCCTGGGCCGTGAGCTTCTGCAGGTTGCCGAAAAGGGCGTTGGCCGAGGTGTTGCTGCCCGTGAGGAACACGCCGATGGTGCCGAAGAGCGGGCTCAGGAACGGATACACATGCTTGCTCACCAGGGCGATGATGCCGTTGGCCATGGTGGCCACCATGGAGATCTGCTTGGTGGCCAGGTCACCGATGACCGCCAGTTTGGTCTTGGGATCGATGATGGGCAGGGTCAGGTTCATCACTTCGGCGATGGACAGGATGCAGGCGACGGCGATGAAGGAGGGAATCATCTGCTTGAAGGTCTTGCCGAACTGCTCGCCCATCACTGAGTACTTGATGCCCATGAAGGGGAAGGCGATGGCACCGGCGATGAGCATGATCGTGCCGGGGCTCTGCAGCCAGGTGAAGGAGTAGAGCTTGCCGGGATTGTAGATCTGGGTCTTGAGGACGGCCCAGTTCCAGCCGGCGGCGGCGCCGCTGAAGAGGGGCTTGGTCTTGGGCAGGTTCACGGCGATGACCAGCACGGCCAGCAGCAGGTAGGGCAGCCAGGAAAGGAAGAGCTCCTTGAAGTGGAATTCCTTGGGCGCGTTGTCGGCCGGGGCGTCGCCCTCGAAGAGCCAGGGCTGGGCGTGCTTCTGGGTCTTCAGGTAGATGGCCACGGACACGAGGCAGGCGAGGCCCGCCAGCACGGAGGTGAGATCCGGTCCGATGAAATTGGACACGAAGAACTGGGTGATGGAGAAGCTGAGGCCGGCCACCAGGATGGTGCCAACGGCGCCCTTCAGGCCCTTGTACTTGGACATGGCGTAGACCGTGGCGAAGGCCATGATCAGGGCCAGGGGCGCCATGAAGCGGCCGGTCATCTGGGAGAGCTTCATCAGGTCCAGACCCGTGGTCTTGGCCAGGGTCACAGTGGGAATGGCGAGGGAACCGTAGGGCACCGGGCCCGTGTTGGCCACGAGGCACACAAGCGCGGCCATCATGGGGTTGTAGCCCAGGCCGATGAGAATGCTGGCGGGAATGGCCACGGGCGCGCCGAAGCCACAGATGCCTTCCAGGAAGGCGCCGAAGCCGAAGGCGATGAGCAGCGCCTGGGCGCGACGGTCGATGGTCAGGCTGGCCATGGCCCCCTGCATCTTGTCCATCCAGCCCGTGACCTTCAGCACGTTGTAGACCACCAGCGCGCCGAAGGGAATGTACATGATCGGGAAGAGGCCCGTGATGCCGCCCTGGAGGGCCGCCAGCAGGGTCACCTTCACCGGGAAGTGGAAGACGACGATGGCCGTGAGCACGGTCACCAGCCAGGCGACGGGCGCCACCTTCGCGGCGGGTTTCATCATCAACGGGATGCCGATGAGCAGGACGATGAGCGGCAGCGTGGCTGCGAGGGCCCCGAAATGCATTGTCTACCTCCGGATAATCTGGACTGAACCATATAGGCATGCGAATCGATTACCAAGCAAAAAAATGCATAGCAGCGCGAGGGCCAGCACCATAGGGCGCTGGCCCTCGAGAGAACACGCTGTGACAAGTAAATTTCCGTCTTACCCGATTTTGCCTACTTCGTCTTCACGGGATCCGCCGGGCGCTTCGGGAGGGCCATGGGCCTCTCGGCGATCCGCTTGAGGACCTCCTGGACGCCTCGCTCCAGCTGAAGGTCGTGGCCCGCGACCATCGACACGGGATCGTTCTCCACTTCGATATCGGGAGTCACGCCCTGGCCTTCGATGATCCACTCGCCGGTCGCCGCGTTGGTTCCGGAGCGCGGCACGAAGACACTGCCGCCGTCGATGAGGCCCGAGTTGCCTCCGCCCACGACGCCGCCCCAGGTGCGCTTGCCAATGAGAGGGCCCAGACCCGCAGCGCGGAAATAGTGAGGGAAGATGTCGCCGTCACTGGCGCTGGTTTCACTGGTAAGCGCCACCAGATGGCCGTGGAACACGGCGCTGGGATAGGTCGAGGGATGCTCGCCGTCATTGCCGAAGCGAGTGCCCAGCAGCTTCTTACCCAGGCGTTCCAGGATCATCTGGCTGACATTGCCGCCGCCATTGGCGCGGACATCCACCACCAGGCCTCCCTTGCGGATCTGTGGGTAGTACCACTTGATGAACTCATAGAGCCCTGGGGCGCCCATGTCGGGAATGTGGAGATAGCCCACCCTGCCGCCGCTGAGCCGGTCGACGGTTTCCTTCGAGCGCAGCACGAAGTCTAAGTAGCGCAGGCTGGCATCGTTGTCGATGGGACGGTAGGTGACCTGCCGGGCGCCCTCGAAGGCGGGCTTGGCATTCAGCGTCATGGTCACGGAGAAGGTCTTGTGGCGCAGCAGCTGGTAGGGATTGCCGTCCGCCTTCAGCTCCGCGCCGTCGATGGCGAGGATGTAGTCGCCCTCGTGGGCGTCCACGCCCACTTCCGTGAGAGGGCTGCGGTACTTGGCTTCCTCGTTCTGGCCACGGTAGATGCGGGCGAGGCGGTACCGGCCGGCGGCGGCATCCAGCTCGATGCGGGCGCCGGGCAGGCCGATCTTGGCGCGTTCGGGCAGCACATAATCGCCACCCTCGGTGTAGGTGTGGCCGATGTTCAACTCTGAGATCAGCTCGGTCAGCACGTAGGTCAGGTCCGAACGGTGGGTGACATGCTGGAGCCAGGGGCGGTACTGCTCCCGCAGGGCCTTCCAGTCATAGCCATGCATGTTCTTCACGTAAAAGAAATCCCGGAACCGCCTCCAGGTCTCGTCGTAGACCTCGCGCCATTCTTCCGCGGGGATGCGATCCACGAAGAGATCCTTCGTGGCGACGGTCTTCTTTTCCGTGGTCTTCGGCTTCGCCTCGATGAGCTGGTAAGTGGCCGCGGGCCCCTGTCCTACCCTGGCCAAAACCTTGGTCCCATCCTGGCTGAGGGCCCAACCCTGGACCTCGGCCAGCAGTTCGCTTTCCTGGCGCTTCTTCAGGTCGAAGATCCAGATGCTGCTGCCCCCGCCGCGCCGGCCGGTGGCTTCCCCGTACACGAAGGGCGCAGCCTTGCTGTAGAGCAGGAAGCCGCGGACGGCCTCCAGCGAGCCCAGGTTGTCGGCGGGCACGGGCACGCGAGTGCCCCGCTGCTCGAATCCATCCCAGTCGATGCGCACGGCCGGAGCTTTGGGCGCCTCGGCCTTCTTGTCGCCCTCTTCTTTCTTCTCGAGCGGGGCACCCACTTCGTCGCTCTCCGGGGGAAAGGGATGGGCCACATCCCTGCGCAGGGCGTAGGCGATCACATCCACGTTGCGGTTGCCCGCGAAATCGAATTCCAGGTTGCTGATCTGGGGCGCGTAGTCGCGGCGGCTGAGGGCGTAGAGGTACTTGCCCTCCGGATCCCAGGCGGGTTCCGTGACGCTGAACAGATCCCCGGTAAGGCGGCGCAGCCGCTGATCCGCAAGGCCCCATGCATAGAGGCTGCGGATGCCGTTCAGGTTGCCCAGCGAGAAGGCCAGGAACTGTCCATCCGCGGACCAGGCCAGATCGCCCGTCCGGCCGAATTCGTCCTTGGCCGCCTTGACGAGCTTCCGGTCGGCCACACTTACCACGTAGACGACGCCATCCTTGTCGGTGAATGCGACGTGCTTCCCGCCCGGCGCCCAGTTCGGCGCATTGAGCTGGACCGCCAGGCCCGAACTCAGCGCCTCGGGCTTGCCCTTGCCGTCCTGGTCCACCAGGTAGAGCTGGTCCTCGCCGCTCAGGTCCGAGATGAAAGCGATCTTCTTCCCGTCCGGCGACCAGCGGGCATGCTTGTCATGGGCGCCGGAGCTGTTCGTGAGGTTGCGCACGGGCCCCTTCTCGATGGGCACCGTGAAGACATCGCCCCGGGCCACGAAGAGGGCCCGCTCGCCCTTGGGCGACAGGGCGAAGTCCTCGATGTTCTTCTCGACGCTGATGCGCGTCGGCCGCGAGGCGCCGCCATCCGTGGGCACCGTGATGGAGATGCTCCGGTCGCTGCCATCCTGCACGTTGAAGATGCGCAACTCGCCGTTCAGCTCGTACACGATGCGCGCTTGATGGTCACTGGAAGGCCAGCGCACATCCCAGGTCTTCTGGAAGGTCCGCTGCTTCACGGCGTCCGTGGCGGGATCCACCGCGTACAAATTCAGTGTGCCGTCGCGGTCCGAAGCAAAGTACACCTTGTCGCCGATCCACATGGGATCCCGCTCTGTGCGAGGGCTGGCGGCGACCTTCTTCTGCTGATGCGTGGCCAGGTCAAAGACATAGAGATCCTGGGCCCAGCCGCCCTGGTAGCGCTTCCAGTGGCGGAAGTCGCGGAACATGGGCGCGTAGGCGATGCGCTTGCCATCGGGTGAGTAGGAGCCGGGCCCAGCGGTGGGCATGGGCAGCTTCTTCGGCAGGCCGCCATTGAGACTCACGGTGTAGAGCGCTGTGCGGCTGAGGACGCCGTCGGCATCCATGGCCGCCCGGAACAGCACGCTCGACCCATCCGGCGTCCAGCCCACCACTTGATGGTCGTAGCCGCCCCGCGGCGGGAGCGGGCCCACGGCTGGATCAAAGGTGAGCTGACGGGGAATGCCACCCCCGCTGGGCATCACGTAGACCTGTTCGTCGCCGTCGTACTGGCCGGTGAAGGCGATCCACTTGCCATCGGGGCTGAACTTCGCGAAGAGTTCCAGGCCCGGGTGGGCCGTCAGCCGCGTGGCGGCGCCGCCGTTGGCCGAGGCGGACCAGAGGTCGCCGCCGTGGGTGAAGACCACTTTGTCCCCACAGATATCGGGGAAGCGGAGCAGCTTGGTCTGGGCCTGCAACGCGCCGCCCAGGGCGAGCGCGAGAGCCAGGCAACGGATGAGAACGGCGGGTCCGGGCATGGGAACCTCTGGGGTGGGAAACTCTAGCATTGTAATGCGAGGTAGGCTGGTCCCCACCACGAATATCGTTCGGCTCCATGGCGAGCCCCAGCCAAGATCCGTTAGCCTGATGGTCATGAAAATTCTATGGCCCTTCTCCCTTTCGCTGGCCCTTGGCCTCCAGGCGCAAGAGGTCCCCTTCGAGGTGAACCCCAACCGGCCCACCTTCGCCACCCCGGCTTCCACCACGCAGCCCGGCGTCGCCGAGCTGGAATGGGGCCTCCAGCGCAGCACCTTCCGCGATGACAGCACCAGCTTCGCCACGCCCACCCTGCTGAAGCTCGGCCTGATCAAGGACCTGGAAGTCCGGCTGGCGGCGCCGGTCTATTTGCGCCTGGCTCCCACGGATGCGCCCGCGGTTTCAGGCATGGGGGACTTCAACCTGGGGGTGCAGTGGTGCTACCTCCACGACGGCTTGTTCGGCATGGACCAGGCCATCCAGGTCGCCCACACCTTCCCCACGGCGTCGGCGAGCCAGGGCCTGGGCAACGGCGCACCCATCGATACCCTCACCCTGATTTTCAGCAAGGACGTGGGCCCCTACCACGTCGACGTGAACCTGCTGGAGTCCTGGATCGGGCTCACGCCGGATGCAGGCGGCGGCCGCGCCACCCAAACAGCGGGCACAGTCTGCATCACGCGCAGCCTCAGCGACCAGTGGTCCATCACCGGCGAACTGTACGGCCTCCAGGCCACGTCCTTGAATGACCGGATCCTTTCGAACCTGTGGTGCGTGGCCTACAAGGCGTCCAAGCGGCTGGTGGTGGATGGGGGCGTGGACATCGGGCTGACTCACGGGGCGCCCCGGTACACGGTCTTCGCGGGCCTTACGGTCGGGCTGGCGCGCTTCCACTAGGGTCGGTCTTCAGAATGGGGTGAGGCCGCGCAAGGGGCGCCGCCCAAGCGAGACAAGGAAAGCGACGATGGCAATAGCGGCACTATTGACGAGGAGCTTGACGCGGTATCGCGCCGGGCGCCGCCCCTTGCCCTTCGGGACGCGACCAGCCGCACCCCCAGCTGCGTTGGCGGCCTTGGCTCGGGCCTGCAACCCTCGGGGCTGCGCCCCCGCCAGCGGCTACGCCGATGCGGCCCTATTCGCTTTGCGAATGGTGAACGATGTCCCGCATCGCCCTGCGGCCACCGCCTTACCGGAGGCACAGTTGGCCGACGTCGCGGCCCGCATCCATTCTGCAGACAGGCCCTAACCATGACCGATCCGGCCCCCCTTTCCGTCAAACGCCTGCTGGAACAGATCAAGGCCCGGCTGGAACCTTCCTTCGCCGCCGTGTGCGTGGTGGGCGAGGTGTCGAACTTCCGGGGCTCGGGCAAGCACTGGTACTTCACGCTGAAGGAGGAAGGCGCGGCCCTCTCCTGTGCCGTGTGGGCCAGCCAGCAGCGCCTCCTCCAGCACCGCCCGGCGGATGGCCAGCGGGTGGTGCTGAAGGGCAGCCTGAACCTCTATGTGGCGGGTGGCACGCTCACCCTGGCCGTCACCCACTGCGAACCCGCGGGCGTGGGCGATCTGCAGGCGCGCCTGCGCCAGCTGGAGGCGGAGCTGCGCGGCCAGGGCCTCTTCGATCGCCCCAGGCGTCCCCTGCCCCGCTTTCCGAAGAAGCTGGGCGTGGTGGCGGCTATCGGCGGCGCGGCCCTGCGCGATGTGCTGGAGGTGATGGACCGGCGCGCGCCGGGCATCGACGTACTCATCGCGCCCGCGGCCGCCCAGGGCGAGCGCTGCGTGCCCGAGAACCTGCTGGCCATCCAGGAGCTCCAGGATCCGCACTGGGGTTGCGAGGCCCTGCTGCTGGTGCGGGGCGGTGGCAGCCTGGAGGATCTGTGGGCCTTCAATGATCCGGAGCTGGTGCGGGCGGTGGCGGATTGCCGCATTCCCGTCATCACCGGCGTGGGCCATGAGATCGACACCACCCTGGTGGATCTCGCGGCGGACCGCCGAGCCGCCACCCCCAGCCAGGCGGCGGAGCTGGCCACGCCGGATCGCGGGGCCCTGGGCACGGACCTGCACCGGCGGGATGAGGCGCTCCGTGCCAAGATGCTCTGGCGGCTGCGGGGCCTGGAGACCACCCTCAACCTGCTCGTGGACCATGGCCTGAACCGGGCGGAACCCCTGGCCTCCCCGGCGGCCCGGTGGGCCTCCCTGGCCCAGCGCCTGGCGATGGTCCATCCCAGCCGGAGCCTGGATGGCGCCGGTGCCCGGATGGCCCTGCTGCGGCAGAGGCTGGCCCATGCCGCTTCGCTAGCCTCGGGCGAGCTGGATCGACCCCGGGTGGCGGATGCGCAACGGCGGCTGAGCCCGGCGGCCCTGCGGGCCATCCAGGGGCGGGCGCATCGCCTGGCGGTGCTGGCGGAGCGGCTCCAGGGCCTGGATCCCACCGGTCCCCTGCACCGTGGCTTCGTGCTGGCCCTCGGACCGGATGGCAGGCCCGTGACCAGCGCCGCCGCCCTGCCCACCGGGACCGGCCTGCGCCTGCGCTGGCAGGATGGCGAACGGCGGGCCACCCTCGACTGACCTCCTCCGGATGAACCCAAAAAAGGGCTCGTCCTTCGGGTAGGCCGGGTTTGCCGTGCTAATGTAAAAAAAAATATTGGTGCGAAATGTCCAACGACGACCAGTCAGCCTCCTCACGGCCTTCGGGCCGGCGGATGCTTGAGCCGGGCACCCAGATCGGACGATTCAGGGTGGAGGCCCTGCTGGGCAGCGGCGGCATGGGGGAGGTCTACCGGGCCTGGGATGCCACCCTGGAGCGGAGCGTCGCCCTGAAGGCCCTCCGGTCGGGGGAAGACCGGGAGGCCTCGGCGCCCGAACGCTTCCGCCGCGAGGCCCTGGCCCTGGCCCAGCTCAATCATCCGAACGTTTGTCAGGTCCATGACTGGGTGGATGGCCCCAGTGGCACCTTCATCGCCATGGAGCTGGTGGAGGGACGCACTTTGGACCAGGCCGCGCCGGAGCTCAAGGTCCGGGAGAAGCTCCTGGTCATCCGGTCCGTCGCCCAGGCACTGGAAGCCGCCCATGGGAAAGGGCTCGTCCACCGCGATCTCAAGCCCGGCAACATCATGGTCGCGCCGGGGGAGGGGGAGCATGGCCCCCGGGTGAAGGTACTCGATTTCGGACTGGCCAAGCTCGTGGATCCCCACGCTTCTGGAGAAGTCCAGGTCACGCCCGCGGCGGTGCCGAACCTGGCCCTCCTGGTGGCCCTGGAGGAAGCCGAACGGAGGCGGAAGCCGAAGACCGAGGAAACGGCGGCCTTCCGCTCCGAGGGTCCGGGGCAGGAACCGTCCTCAGCAGCCAACAGCTGGGAGCGGCTCACCCAGGTCGGCACCTTCATGGGCAGCCCGAGCTATGCGTCACCGGAGCAGATCCAGGGGCAGGCGGCGGGTCCTTCCAGCGATATCTTCTCCCTCGGCATCGTGGCCTGGGAACTCCTCGCCGGTGAACACCCCTTCCCCGGTGAAGGCCGCGCCCGGATGCGGGCCATCGTCGATGGCTCCCGTCGCGATTTGAAAGTCCGCGGCCTGCCTTCGGGCACCTCCGAACTGCTGCGCGCCATGCTGGAAGCCCACCCGTTCAAGCGGCCCACCGCCGCCAGAGTGTCCGCGAATCTGGCCAAGCTGACCCGGCCCCGAAGCCTGCTCCGCTGGACGGCGATCTCCGTGGCGGCCGCCCTCCCGCTGGCGGTTGCCCTCAACTGGTTCCTGAGCCGCGGCATCATCGCCGATCTCACCCGCAGCCGGCCGGCGCGGCTGGTCGTGCTGCCCTTCCTCAACCAGACCAACGATCCGCGGCTGGATCCGTACCTGCGCCTTATCCTTCCGGAAATGATCGAGTCCGCCCTGCGGGAACATCCCAAGCTGGCCCCCATCGATCTGGAAACGCTGGCCAAGGCCCGGAGCAGCCTCCACATGGCTGCGGAGGGTCCCCTCAGCGAGGCGGACCAGGCCCGGCTGGCGTCTGCCCTTGGCACCCAGCTCCTGCTCCGAGGCACGCTGAACAAGGGTACGGGCGAGGCCGTCGTCCTGGCCTATGAGCTGGTGGATGCCCGCGGCAAGATCCGCCAGTCCGGCGAGGCCCGGGATGCCAGCGATCACACGGATGTCTCCCTGCCCTTGGCGCGGAAAGTCGCCAGCGATCTGATCAAGGCAGTGGATCCCTTCGCCTCTAGATCCCGCGACCTCCTTCCGGACGTCCCTCCCAAGGCCCTCAGCGCCTATGCCCGGGGCAGCGAGCTGGTGCAGCGCGGCGCCTTCAAGGAAGCCGCACCCGCCTTCCAGGAAGCCACCCAGCTGGCCCCCGATTTCGCGCCGGCCGTGCTGGGGTATGCCCGCTGTCTCAGCCACTTGACGGATCTGCCCCCGGAACCGGTCTTCCAGTGGGCCCGGTGGGCGGCGCGGGCACAAGGGAACCGGGTCTATGAGATGAGGGCCCTCCACCATTTGGCCATCCGCTATGAAGAGCGGGGACTGAGGGATCTCTCCACCCGCGCGGCCCAGGAGGCCCTGGACCTGGCGCGAACCTACGGTGGCGCCTCCTTCGAGGGCGGTGTCCACGCGACCCTCGGCGTCAACCTCCGGCACCAGCACAAGACGGCTGAAGCAGAGGTCGAATTCCAGAAGGCCCTGGGGTTGTTCCAATCCGTGGACGACAAACTCGAAGCCACCCGGACCTTGAACAACCTGGCAGTAACCGAGCGGGAACGCGGCAACCTGAAAGGGGCCGAGGCCCGCTACCTGGGCGCCCTGCAGACCGTCCGGGACTACGGTGATCAGTGGGGGGAAGCCATCATCACCAACAACCTGGGCGATCTGGCCCTGGCCCAGGAAGGCGGCCTGGACCGGGCCGAAGGCTTCTTCCGGAAGGCCCAGTCACTCCGCGAGGCCATCGGTGATCAGAAAGGTCTGGTCTACACCATCATGGGTCTGGCCAGCGTGGCCCAGGCCCGGGGCGACCTGGACCGGGCGGAAGGTCTGGTGCGCCAGTTCCTCGACCGGGCCCGCAGGACCGGCCTGCAGCCCATGGAAGCCCTCGCCTTGTACAATCTGGGCGAACTGAACCGCACCGCCACCCGGTACGAGCTCGCGCGCGGCTTCTACCGCCAGTCCCTGGCCCGCCATCAGGATCTCAAGGATGCGGTCATGGAGGCCCACTGCCTCGCGGGGGAGGCGGAATGCCTGGCTCGGGACGGCCGTCGGGGCATGGCCCGGACCCTGCTCGACCGCAGCCGGGACCTGTCCACGGAAGAGACGCCCTACATCCTCCGGGCCAAGGCCTGGCTGGCTCGGAGCGAGGGCCGCCTGGAGGAAGCCAGGGTGCTCTTCGCCAAGGCCCTCACCGAAGCCCGCGTGCAGGCCCCGGAGATCGTGCTCGAACTGAAGGAAGCCCTCCGCTGATCCCGCGGAGATCAGGCAGGCATCAGCGGCTGAGGATGAGCAGGGTGAGATCGTCGGCCAGGGGCTGCCCCTGGGTGAAGGCCGCCACGTCGGCGAGGATGGCGGTTTGCAGATCCTCCGCAGGCCGGCTCAGCAGGGCCTCGAGCCGTTCCTCGCCATAGAAGGTCTCGTCTGGGGCCTGAGCCTCGGACAGCCCGTCGGTGTAGAAGATCAGGCTGTCACCCGGTTCGAGGATGCCTTCACCCTGTTCCAGCGAAGCCCGGAAACGACTGGCGCTGAGGCCCACACCCAGGCCTGCAGGATGCAGGCGCGAGACGCGGCCATCCGCGTGCCGCAGGAAGGCGGACGGATGCCCGGCCCGGACAAAGTTGTAGCGCCCCGTCCGGGGATGGAAGGTGCCATAGACCAGGGTGAGGAAGAGCCGGCGGCCGTGACTCTGACACCAGATGGTGTTCAGGCGATCAGCCACTTCGATGGGATCGAGGGCCTGCTTGTCCAGAGCCGAGAGAACGCCCTTGGTTTCCGCCGCGTAGAAGGCCGCGCTGGTGCCCTTGCCGCTCACGTCCGCGATGAGGAAGGCCAGGCTCCCATCCACCAGGGGGAAGAGATCGTAGTAGTCCCCCGCCACCTCCCGGGCCGGCAGGATGGTGGCCCGCACCGAGGGCATGTTCAGGGCCGCCAGATCCGGCAGGAGCCGCATCTGCACCTCCCGGGCGACCCGCAGCTCCTCCTCCATCCGCAGGCGTTCCTCCCGCTCGGCGGCGGCCGACCGCAATCGCCCTGCCATCTCGTTGAAGGCCATGGACAGCTGGGCGACCTGGTCCCGGCCCCGGGGCCGGATGCGTGCGGAGAAATCGCCCAGGCTGAGGCGCTTCACGCCCCCATGCAGATCATTGACCGCCCGCCCCAGAGACCAGGCCAGCACCAGGCCGAGGATGGTGGCCACGGCCTGGGCCAGGGCCAGGCCGACCAGGGCCAGGATGACGATGACGATGGCTTTCACGGTGCCCTCGGACAGACCTTGCCGCTCGCTCTCGCCATAGCCCGCGAACAGGGCGTAAAGGTTGGTCTCGGGGGTGGCGGTCAGGACCAGGGGCTTGCCCGAGGTCCAATCCGTGATGGTGAAGGCCAGGGGCGGCAGGCCAAAGGGGACGAAGAGGCCCTGGCCCTGGAGGGGCTGCCCCTTGGTCCAGGTGGCGATGGCCTGATCCTGGCCCACCAGGACCGGGGCCTCCTTCCCGGTCCGGCCACCTGCCTGGATTTTGAACGATGACTTACCGTCCCGGCCCTCCTTTTGGGGAGCCAACTGGAACATCACCTGCCCGCCCGCCAGGGCCTGGGCGCGGGCGCCAAGGACCCCGAGGTTGAGCGAAAGGATGCGGTAGCCGTGAGCTTCCTTGCGCACGGCCCGGAGGTAGGTGTCCTTGCGGTTCGGCGCCACGCCGGCATCGTGGCTTTCCGCCCAGACCATGCCGGTGAAGGTCTCGGGCAGGCCCTCCGGCAGCTGGCGGACGTGGGCCACCCAGGCCCCGCCATAGGTCCGAAGGGCCTGCAGGGCGGCTGCGTCCGTGGGCTCCTGGTTGGCCAGCTTCAGGGCCTCTTCCCAGGCCGCCAGGGTCTGCTGGGTGGAGCGGCTCACCTGGGCCCCGAGCCCCAGCCAGCTGACGGCCAGGAGCATGAGGGCCAGGCCCACCACCGGCAGCACGGACATCAGGGCTAGGATCACCCAGAGCCGCCGGGACACCCGGAACAGGAGCTTATCCCAGACCCAGCGCAGCAGCCGGGCGAGCAGCACCAGACCACCCACCCAGGCCACCGCCTTCGCGCAGCCCGAGTCGACGGGCGGCAGCGCGAGCAGCAAGCCCAGGGCCAGTGGCGACGGAGCCGGAAAGCGGCCCAACCGCGGCGGATCAGATCCTGCACCCTGCTCAGCACGGCGGCCGGTCTCTCAGGGCATCAGCATTCCGCCGTTGACGGGAATGGTGCAGCCGGTGATGTACCCGGCCTCCTCGCTGGCGAGGAAGGTCACGGCGGCGGCGATGTCGGCGGGGAGGCCCATGCGTCCCAGGGGGATCTGCTTGTTGAAGCTTTCTTTCACCTCGGCGGAGAGCTTGTCGGTCATGGCCGTGGCGATGTAGCCCGGCGCCACGGCATTGCAGGTGATGTTGCGGCTGGCCAGTTCCCGGCCCGTGGTCTTGGTGAGGCCGATGAGGCCGGCCTTGGCGGCCACATAGTTCGCCTGCCCCGCGTTGCCCATCTGCCCCACGACCGAGGCGATGTTGATGATGCGCCCCCAGCGCTGCTTCATCATGGGCTTGGCCGCAGCCTGGGTGGCCAGGAAGGCGCCCTTCAGGTTGATGTCCAGCACCGCATCCCATTCCTCTTCCTTCATCTGGATGATCAGCCTGTCTTTGGTGATGCCGGCGTTGTTTACGAGGATGTGCAGGGCGCCATGGCGCTCCACCGTGGTATTCACGGCCTCGCGGACAGTGTCACCCTCGGCCATGTTCAGCAGCACGTAGTCGGCCTTGCCCCCGCTGGCCTGGATTTCAGCCACCACCCGCTTGAGATCATCCTCAGTGAAGGCCAGGCTGCCGCACACCACCGTCGCGCCCTGCTTCGCCAGCTCCTTGGCGATGACCTCGCCAATGCCCTGGCTCGCGCCGGTGACGAGGGCAATCTTGCCATCGAGTCTGAACATGGGACCTCCGGTATGGGTGAGGGGACAGGATACCAAGGAGCTGAGGGCAGGCCGAACCCTAGGAGCGGTAGAATTCTGGCCTTGTGCTCCCCCTCCTGAGGCGTAACCTGTGGATCTTCCCCGGGGAGGGACCATGTTCGTGTTCGCCTGTCTCCTGCTCCTCCAAGCCCCTGAACCCCAGGCCCCGGCCTGGTCCGCCACCACCTTCGAAGCTGCCGCCACCGACGCGAACAAGAAGGTGCTCGCCGAGGCCAAGCCCCTCACCGTCACCGGCGAGGTGGTGGACGTATCCTGTTATACCCAGCTGGGCAAGCGGGGTGAGGGCCACAAGGCCTGCGGCACCATGTGTGTGGCTTCCGGCTCCCCGGCGGGTCTGCTCACCGCCGATGGCACCCTCTACCTCCTCATGCCCGAGCCGCACCATCCGCGGCGGGACGGCAAGGCGAGCCTGGCCGACTACCTCAGCAAGAAGATGGCCCAGACCATGACGCTGTCGGGCATGGCCTCCAGCCATGGCGGCATCCATACCCTGTTCATCCCCGTGCCCGCCGAAGCGAAATAGCGGCTCTTTCGGTTTCTTTTACCAGCTGGAACGCAGAGGACACAGAGAGCCGCAGAAGACACAGAGAACTGCCGTGAGGTGGTTCCACGGTGGATCTTCGCCAACCTTGCGATGCCTGGCTGGTTACAGAAGACACGGAATGCCACGGAAGACACGAAAGGTGCCGTGACCCTCGCCTGCGCGAGCCCGCCATAGGCGGCTTCCGGCATGGCCGGAAGTGATCCCGGGGGCGCCCGGATCGCGTCCCAAGAAGCGCGGCTCAGGCGCCCCCGGGATGCAGCCCGTGCTTTCGGAACGGAACGCGTCAAGCACTTTGAGACAGTTGGTGGCCTGAGTTATCGCTCCGACCCACCCGCTGCGGAGAGCCGCCGGGGCCATGGACAGCCTGCGGATTGCCTGGCGGCAACGGGCCGATGGCCCGCCCTTCGGGTCCT
>JANYLR010000017.1 GCA_025363715.1 Holophagaceae bacterium
GTGCCAGGTGTGCAGCTGGGGCAGGGTGACGCGGGGGCGCGAATCGGCGGGCAGGTGGCTCATGGGGTCTCCGCAATGGAGCGTGTCCAGGTCATGGGTGGGGGCTGCACTGGGGCGCCAGCCGAGGGATGTAAGGAAGGCGGCGAAGGCCGCGGTGGCAAGGGATTCTGGGTGCAGCGTCATGGGAATCCCTGGGCAGCCGGGCGACCAGCTTCCAGCATAGTGCTAGGAGCGTGTCCAAGTAATGGGTGGGGGCTGCACTGGTGCGCCAGCCGAGGGAGGTAAGGAAGGCGACGAAGGCCCTCTCGGTATCGGCTTCGCCGATACGCGAGACATACTGAAATCTGGCGGTTCCAAGGGCGAGGAGCCTGACGCAGCATCCCGACTGCTGCCGCCCCAGCCCGAAGGGTTGATGGCAAAGGGCTCCCATGCTGCGTCACCGGGCTTGAACGGTGAACCCGCACCGCCCTGCGCCCACTTCCTTGCCTGGAACCCCTTTACCATCAATGCAGCCCCTATCGATTACTTGGACACGCTCCTAGGAGCCTGGTTCCCGCTATCCTGTCCGACTGCCCCTGACAGGAGTCCCATGCGCAGCGTCATCACTGGAACCGGCATTGGCGTGCCCCCGCATGTCGTGACGAACGAGGCCCTGTCCGGTCTCATGGACACCTCGGACGAGTGGATCCGCGTCCGCAGCGGCATTCAGCAACGGCACTACGCCGAACCTGGACAGGGCTCCTCGGATCTCGGTGTGCTGGCCGCCCGCCAAGCCATCGCGGACGCGGGGCTCCTGCCCTGCGATATCGATGCCGTGATCTTCGCAACCATGACGCCGGACCACGTGCTGCCGGGCAATGGCCCCCTGCTCCAAGCCGCCCTGGGCCTGCGGGACATCCCCACCTTTGACATCCGGCAGCAGTGCAGCGGCTTCCTCTATGGCCTGGAGCTGGCGGACCTGTTCATCCATAGCGGCCGTTACAAGCGAGTGCTTCTGGTGGGAGCCGAGGTTCATTCGCCGTTCATGCCCTGGCACCTGGGATGGGATACATTGATCGGCCGGTCCACCCGCGAGATCACGGAAGCCGAGCGGGTCGCCAACACCGCCATCCGGGATCGGACCGTCCTCTTCGGCGATGGCGCCGGGGCGGTGGTGATCGAGGGCCGCGAGGGAGCGACAGGCCTGGGTCCGATCCGGCTCCATACGGACGGCACCGCCGCTGGTGTGCTGACGATGCCGGGCGCCAGCTTCAAACGGCGACCCTTCGTGTCCCATGAGCAGATTGAAGCCGGAGAGACGGTTCCGGTCATGTCCGGCAAGGAAGTCTTCCGGACCGCCGTGACCCTCATGCCCCAGGTGGTCCGGGAGGTCTGCGCCCTGTCCGGCGTGGCGGTCGAATCCCTGGACCTGCTGCTCATCCATCAGGCCAACCTCCGCATCATCGAGGGCGTGCAGAAGGCCCTGGGGCTGCCCCCCGAGAAGGTGCCCCACAATGTCGAGCGCTACGGGAACACCACTGCCGCCACCCTGCCCATCCTTTTCCACGAGTGCCGTCAGAGTGGCCTCGTTCAGCCGGGGATGACCCTTGTGTTCACGGCCCTGGGCTCGGGCCTCCACTGGGGCGCGGCGCTCTACCGGACGTGAGCCGTATGCCAATTGTTCATTGCGCATAACCAGGTGTAGAATTGGCGACATATTCCAGGAGTGTCCATGCGCATGCGTTCACTGGCCCTGGCCCTACTCGCCCCGGCCCTCGTCCTATCCGCCAGCGTCCCCAAGAAGCATTCCTCCGGTTATGTGAAGAGCGCCAAGCAGGCCAAGGCCATCGCCGAGCAGGAGACCGGCGGCAAGGCCACCAGCGCCCGGCGCGTGCCTCTGAATGGCGCCTCCGGGGGCTGGGAGGTGGACGTCCGGATGCCCCATGAAGCCAAGGGCTGGCGCTGCATCATCGATTCGGACACGCGCATGGTCCACAGCAAGACCCGCATCGACCCGCCCGGGGGGAAGGCCAAGGAGGAAGGGCCCATCCGGATGGTCAAAGGCTCGCGGTAACGGCTGCTGCCCGACCGGTACCGACGGTTCACCGGTTTTTTCCCCTGGAGGCCCTGCCAGGCTTGCCAACCGGCCTAGAATCGTACCCGTGGCTGATGCCACAAGGAGAATCAAACATGGCGCTGATGGACTGGGGCAAAGCCCAATTCCTCGACATCCTCGAATGGCTGGACGATTCCACCGACACGCTGGCCTGGCGCTTCCCCATGCGGGGCCAGGAAATCCAGAATGGCGGCCAGCTGGTGGTGCGTGAAAGCCAGGAGGCGGTCTTCATCAACGAAGGCCAGCTGGCGGACGTGTTCAAGCCCGGCACCCACCGGCTGACCACCCAGAACCTGCCCATCCTGGCCACGCTGAAGGGCTGGAAGTACGGCTTCGAAAGCCCCTTCAAGAGCGATGTCTATTTCATCTCGACCAAGCTCTACAACGACCTGAAGTGGGGCACCTCGAACCCCATCATGATGCGTGACGCCGACTTCGGCATGCTGCGCATCCGGGCCTTCGGCATCTACTCCATCAAGGTGGTGGACAGCGGCACCTTCCTCAAGCAGCTGGTAGGCACCAATGGCGTCTACACCGTGCCCGACATCTCCGAGCAGCTCCGCAAGACCATCATGAGCCGCTTCACGGACATCCTCGGGGAAGCCAAGATCCCCGCCCTGGACCTGGCCGCCAAGTACGACGAGATCTCCGACCTCGTCAAACAGAAGCTGCAGGAAGAGTTCAAGACCATGGGCATCGAGCTGTCCAAGTTCTTCGTGGAGAACATCAGCCTCCCCGAGGAAGTGGAAGTCATGATGGACAAGCGCACCAGCGTGGGCATGATGGCCCCCGTCATGGGCGCCTACACCCAGATGCAGGTGGCCGATGCCATCCCCCTGGCCGCCCAGAACCCCGGCGGCGTCGCGGGCATGGGCATGGGCGTGGGCCTGGGCTTCGGCATGGGCAACATGATGGGCCAGCAGATGGCCGGCGCCCAGCAGCAGATGGGCCAGCAGGGCTTTCCCGCCGGTGCCGCCGCCGCACCCGCTGCGCCCACGAAGACACTCAAGGAGGATCTGACTGAACTGAAGGATCTCTTCGACAGCCAGCTCATCAATCAGATTGAATACGACGCCCAGCGTGCCGCCATCATGAAGAAGCATGGGATGGGGCAGTAGGCCCCGGGCTCCAGGCTCCAGGCTTCAGGAAAGGGCGGCACTGCCGCCCTTTTTACATTTCCTGGAGCCTGAAGCCCGGAGCCTAGTCATGGTGATGATCATGCCCTTCCGGCTCATGCTCATGCACGAACCTGTGCTGGTGGCGCTCGGCCATGGCCCGGGTCTCGAAGTGCAGGGTCAGATGGCGCACGCCGAACCGCTCGGATAGCAGCTGTTCGATGCGGTGCTGGTGGGCTTCTGTGTCCTCCAGGCGCTCAGCCTCCACGATGACGTGGGCGGTGCAGACCGTCAGGTGGCTGCAGACGCGCCAGGAGCGCAGGTCTTCCACGCCATGGATGCCAGGCAGCTTGAGCAGTTCTGCTCTGGCCTCCTCCTGATCGAAGGCCGCCCGGTGCATGAGGATATCGATGGCATCCCGCAGCAGCAGGAGGGCCCCCCGCAGGATGAAGGCAACGATGGCCACGGCCAGGAGGGGATCCACCCAGCGCCATCCGGTGAGGTGGATGAGCACCATGCCCGCCATGACCGCCAGGTTGGCCAGGCTGTCGCCCAGGGCGTGGAGGTAGGCGCTGCGGAGGTTCAGGTCCTGTTCCTGTTTGGTCCCCACCGAAGGCACGAGGACCCGGGTGGCGGCCAGGTTGAGCAACAGGCCCAGGGCCGAGAACCCGATGGCCCAGCCCAGCCGGATGGGATGGGGGTTCCGGAACCGGGACCAGGCTTCGAAAAGCACGGCCCCAGCCAGCACCATGAGCAGCAGCGAACCCAGCAAGGTGTTGAAGATCTCCAGCCGGTGCCAGCCATAGGACCAGCGCTCGCAGGGTTCCCGGCGGTTGGCCACCCGGATGCTTCCGAGGGCCAGCAGGTTCACCACCGCATCATTGAGGTTCTCCAGGCTGTCCGAGACCAGCCCCAGCGAGCCCGTCCAAAGACCCCCCAGCCCCTGGGCCAGGAAGTTCAGGCCGAAGATCACCGAGCTGAGGGCCAATCGCCCGGTGGTCGTGGGTCCGTGGGAATGGGTCATCATTCCCCCCGGTACCGGGGTTGGCGCTTTTCACGGAAGGCCGCCAGACCCTCCAGCCGATCCTGGGTGGGGAGCACCTGGGCATAACAGGCCCGCTCGATGGCCAAGCCCTCGGTCAGATTCAGCCCCAGCCCCTGGTTCACGGCCACCTTCGCCATGCGCAGGGCCACAGGGCCATTCGGGAGCATCTCCCGGGCCAGGGCCAGGGCGGAGACCAGGGCCTCGCCCGGTTGAACCACCCGGTCCACCAGGCCCAGGCGACCCGCTTCCCCGGCCCCGATCCGACGGGCCGTGAAGATCAGCTCCTTGGCTCGTGAAGCTCCGATCAGCCGGGGCAGACGCTGGGTGCCGCCGGCTCCAGGGATGATGGCAAGGGAGGTCTCCACGAGCCCCATCCTGGCTTCCGCGCCTGCCACCCGGAGATCCGCCGCCAGAGCCAGCTCCAGCCCTCCGCCATAGGCTCCGCCCTCCAGGACGGCGAGGGTGGGCATGGGCAGTTCTTCAAGCTCAGTGAAGGCGGCCCGGATGTCCTCGACGAAGGTGGCGGCCTCGAAGGGACTCATGGCCGCCCGTTCCTTCAGATCCGCCCCCGCACAGAAGATCCCCGGCACCAGGCTGTGGATCAGCACCACGCGAACTGCCGGATCTGATCGGAGGTCTTCCAGAGTCGTCCGGAAGGCCTCCAGGAGTTGCCGACCCAGGGCGTTCTTGGCTGAGGGACGGTCCAGGCCCAGCAGCACGATCCCAGCGTCCGTACCCTTGAGGTATTCGACCTGGAGATCCATCAGCCCAGCTCGACGATGGGATCCCCTTCGTTCAGGAACTGATCAGGGGCCACGAAGACCTGCTTGACCGTTCCTTCCTCGGGGCTGCCCACCGGAATTTGCATCTTCATCGACTCGATGATGACCAGATCCTGGTCCTCCCCCACCGAATCGCCTTCGGCGACGCAGACTTCCAGCACCTTCCCGGCCATCTCAGCCCGCACCACGGCCATTCGGTCACCTCACGAGGACAATGGCCAGAGTGTAGCGGTCCGGCGCGCTATTCGTCCCGGTCGGATTCTCCGATCACCACCAGGTCATCGTCCTCATAGGCGAAATCCCCTTCCTCGATGAGGATCTCCCTGACCCTGCCGCCTTCCGGGGCGTCGATGTAGAAGGACGATCGGGAGGAATCCGTGCCCTCAAGGATCAGCAGATGCTCATCCTCCTCCACCTCCTGGCCGGGGCGGACGAGGACGTCCACCACATAACCCGGCCATTCCGCCCGCACGATCATGCTTCCTCCTCCGCCGCCCAGCGACCTTGGCGGGGAGAGTATGGCGCCCCGGGGTTCCGCGCAAGGCCCAGAAGCCTTTCTTTTCGTCACAACCCCGGTCTGAGATACTGGAAGGCTTGGAGGATGGAATGGCTGTCGCCTGTGGCATCGTGGGTCTACCCAACGTAGGGAAATCCACTCTTTTCAACGCTCTCACCAGTGCGGGCGCGGCTTCGGCCAATTATCCCTTCTGCACCATCGAGCCCAACACAGGGGTGGTGGACGTGCCGGATCCCCGTCTGGCCCCCCTGGCGAAGATCGTTAACCCCCAGCGCATCTTGCCCGCCGCCCAGGAATTCGTGGACATCGCGGGCCTGGTGCGGGGCGCCAGCAAGGGTGAGGGACTGGGCAATGCCTTCCTGGGGCACATTCGCGAGACGGACGCCATCATCCAGGTGGTGCGTTGCTTCGAGGACAGCAATGTCACCCACGTGGAAGGCAGCGTGAGCCCGGAGCGGGACCTTGGCATCATCGAAACCGAATTGGTCATCAAGGATCTGGACGCGGTCGAAAAGGGGCTGGAGCGCCATCGCAAGATCGCCAAGCTTGGCAACAAGGAATCCCAGGCCCTGGTGACGGTCCTGGAACAGGTCTTCGCCCAGCTGGATCAGGGCCGGTGGGCCAGCGCGGCGGGCCTTTCCGCCGAAGATCGCGCCATCATCAAGTCCTATGGCCTGCTCACCCTCAAGCCCACCCTCTTCGTGGGCAACATCGGTGAGGAGGACATCCGGAAGCCCGAAGGCAACCCGCACTACCGGAAGCTCCAGGCACTGGCCGCGGAGCGCCATGCCCCCTGCATCCCCATCTGCTCCAAGCTCGAGGCCGAAATCCAGGACCTGCCCGAGGCTGACCGCCCCATGTTCCTGGAGGAGGCCGGGCTGGCCGAGCCGGGCCTGAACGTGCTCATCCACGCCAGCTACGACCTGCTGGGCCTCCAGACCTACTTCACCGCGGGGGTGAAGGAAGTCCGGGCCTGGACCATCCACAAAGGCGACACGGCCCCCCAGGCCGCGGGCGTCATCCACACGGACTTCGAAAAGGGCTTCATCCGGGCCCAGGTCATCGCCTACGAGGACTTCATCCAATATGGCGGGGAGCAGGGCGCCAAGGACGCCGGGAAGATGCGGACCGAAGGCAAGGAATACATCGTGAAGGACGGCGATCTGATGAATTTCCTGTTCAACGTGTAGACCTGGGCTTCAACCTGCCTAGCGCGCCTCGATGGGCATGTGCCGCAGACGCTCCACCCGCACCGCCATGGGGGGGTGGGTGGAAAAGAGGCTCATGAGGCCCCCTCCGCTGAGGGGGTTCACGATCATCATGTGGGCCGTGGCGGGCTGGGCGGAGGGCATGGGCAGCCGCTGGTTGTAGGCTTCCAGACGCTCCAGGGCCGAAGCCAGCATGTCGGGCCGGCCCGTCAGGCGGGCGCTGTAATCGTCCGCCAGGTACTCCCGGGAGCGGCTCAGGGCCATCTGCAGCATCATGGCGGCCACGGGGCCCAGGATCATGATGACGATGCCGGCGATGGGATTGGACCGGCCCTCTTCGTCCCGGGCACCGAACCACCCCGCCATGTGCGATAGGAACATGATGGCCTGGGCCAGGACTGCCATGAGGCTGCCGATGAGGATGTCCCGATGTTTGACGTGGCCCAGTTCATGGCCGATGACCGCCTCCAGTTCGGGTCGGCTGAGGATCCGCATGATGCCCTCGGTGACCGCCACCACCGCATGCTCGGGATCCCGGCCCGTGGCGAAGGCATTGGGGGTGTCCTCCGGAATGATGGCGATCCGGGGCATGGGCAGACCCGCCCGCTGGGCGAGGTTGGCCACGATGGCATACAGTTCCGGCGCCTCGGCCTGGGTCACGGGCTGGGCGCCATAGCTGGCCAGCACGATCTTGTCCGAGAAGAAGTAGCTCACGCCATTCATGACGAGGCCGATGACGAGCGCCAGGAGCATGCCGGATTGGCCCCCGGCCATGCCGCCGATCCAGACCAGCAGACCGGTCATGGCCACGATGAGGAGAAGGGTCTTCGCTTGGTTCATGCAGGTGACTCCCACAACCAGGATACGCAGGGGATCAAGGATGGTTCAGCCCATGCGCTTGATCACCACCAGGGTGACGTCATCCCGGAACTTGCCATCCTCCAGGTGCTGGAAGGCCGCCACCAGCAAGGCCTCGAACAGCTCGGCCGCACCGGCCTGGGGGCGTCGAAGCACCACCTCTGCCAACGGACTGTCCCCCAGTTCCTCGCCGGCGGCGTTTTCCGCCTCCACGACGCCATCGGTAAAGATCAGGAGCACGTCCCCCAGTTCCAGGTGCACTCGGCCCTCGCTGAACGTGGCGCCAGGCAGGAGGCCCACCATGGGGCCCGTGGGGGCCAGCCGGACCACCTCGCCCGTGGCCCTCACGAGCAAGGGTGGATTGTGTCCCCCGTTGACGTAGCGGAAGTCGCCATTGGCGGGGTTCAGGCTGCCCGCCACCAGGGTGGTGTAGCGATTCTGTTCCCGGACATCGTTCATCCTGCTGTTCACCCGCTCCGCCAGCCGCCCCCAGTCCTCCACGCGCCGGTCGGCCATGGCCCTGAGGAAGGCTGAGAGCTGGGTCATCATCAGGGAGGCCGGGAGTCCCTTGCCGGAGATGTCGCCCACGGCGATGTGCAGGCGCTCGCCGTGCCCTTCGTCCCGGGCCATCCAGAGGTCATAGAGATCGCCTCCCACGGCCTGGAAGGGCAGATTGGCCGCCGCGCATTCCCAGCCCTGGGGCTCGGGCAGGTTCTTGGGCAGCAGCCGGCGCTGGATGTTGCGGGCCAGGTCCAGGTCCTTCTCCATGCGCTCGGACTGGATCCGGGCCTCCCGCAGTTCCAGGCTGGACAACTGGGAGGATGTGAGGTTCAGCAGCGTGCGCAGGAAGACCAGGTCATCCTCGGATAGGTTGCCCACGGCGGGCTCCGCGGCGTAGGCGAACCCGTGGCTGTGGGTCTGGCTCTCCAGTTCGATGGCGTGGATGAGGCCCCGGGCCTCGACGATCTCGTGCAGCTGCTCGCCCACCAAGGACTCCGGCAGGTGGCCCAGACCCTTGGCATGGAGTACCTGGCCCTGGGCATCCACCACCAGCAGCCGCATGATGCGGAACTCGCCCATGAGCGTGTTGGCCATAAGCCGGACCAGATCCCGTCGCGTCTCCACGTCTCCCAGGTTGCGGGTGAGCTCGAAGACGGTGTTGAGGCGGGACAGCTGCAGCGCCAGGGCCTGGTTCTGGCTGCTCCGCACGGCCTCCGCCCGGCGCCAGGCCAGGAGGGGCGCGCTGATGGAGAGCAGCAGCGGAATGGCATCGGGCGCGGTCTCTGAATGCAGGACGAGGTGCCCATAGAGCTCGTTGCCGTGCTGCCAGGGCAGCACCAACCAGCCCATCCCGGGGTGGGTCGGGAAGGCTGGCGCGGCCCCCCGGAGGAACAGCCACTTCCCGCCATCCCACAGCCCGCCCTGGCGGGCCTTGGCGATGCCCATGGCCGTGATGCCCACCAGATGGATGAGGTCCTCTTCGCTGCCCTGCTCTGGGAAGGTCTCCAGGAAATCGATGAGCGGAAGCAGCTCCTGCGCCCCTTCCGGGGTCTTCATGGCCAGCTGGCGGAGGCGGTCGAAGGGATTGGTCGCCATGCCGGTGCCGCCCGCTTCAGCTGATCTTTTTGATCAGGCAGCACTCATTGAGACCGGAGACCTCGTCCGCCTTGAACTGGACCTCGTCCATGAACCGGCTCATGAGCAACAGTCCCAGACCGCCCTTCCGCGGATGCTTGATGTACTCCTTGGGATCCGGCAGCACCATCTGGTCGCCTCGGATGCCCAGGCCCGAATGCCAGATGTGGATCTCCAGGGCCTGCTCCGTGAAGCGCAGCTCCAGTTCCACGCTGTGCTCTCCCTCCCCGCCGTAGGCGTGGAGGATCACGTTGGTCACGGCCTCGTCCACGGCGATACTCACCTTGGCGGCGGCGGCATCATCCAGCCCGGCCACCAGCGAGGCGCGCTTGGCCAGCCCGGTCACCAGGTTCAGATAACGGGTCTGGCTCGGAATGATGAGCCTGAACTGGGCATGGTCCATCTTGGCAGCCACCCTCAGCTCTGCCGCTCGGACGACGCCGCGGCCATGGCCTGCTCCTCGTCGCTGAAGACCCGGTAGAGCTGCGTGAATCCGAGGGTATCGAAGATCGCGAAAACGTTGTCCTGGAGGTTGGACAACAGGATGTCACCTTCATGCTCCCGCACCGTTTCGATCAGGCCCATGATGGCGCCCAGGCCTGCCGAGCTGATGTAATTGAGATCCTTGCAGTTAACCAGGATCATGTAGCGGCCGTCCTGGACCAGCTTCTCCAGGGCATCCTCGAAGTCCCGGACGGTATGGGCATTGATGAACCCGGCGGGGAGCAGCACCGCCACATCACCGACCTGCCTTACCGAAATGGAAAGATCCGCCATTCGACGACTCCAAGGAACCAGGGCCATGCTAGCTGTTCCCTGAGGTAAATGCCAGCACACGGGAAAAGGCCCGGAATCGGATACCCTTGAGGCCAACCTTTCCCGAGCCCCTGATGAGCGACTCCCGCAGCGTGGACCAGCCCCAGAACGACGCCCTCCGGACCCGGTTGGAGGCCTGGCTCAACCAGCAGAACCAAGCCCTTCTGGAAGAGGTGATGGCCACCTGGCAAACGTCCCTGGGCCACTTCCACCCCACGGAGACCCTGCTTTCCGAACTCCAGGAAGCCTGCGCTGCCTCGGTTGCCTTCCAGCCAGCGGGACATCCGGACCAGGAACTGGCGACGGCTCTGGATCTGCTGGAAGGGGCCACCAGCCAGAGCGACCTGCTCAAACGGCTGCTCGACGCCCTGGCGCCTCTGGCGGAGCGCAGCGCTCTCTTCATCCTCAAGCAGGGCCTGGCCTCGCTCTACACCCAGCGGGGCTTCGACACCGGGGCGCCACCGAAAGCCGGCGCCGTGGTACCCACCCCGGATCTGGAAGCCCTGATCCAGGGGCTCAGCCGCTCCATCCGCCGCAAGGGGGAGGGCTATGCCGCCCTCCTCGCCCCCATCAGCGCCTTCGAAGCCGCGGACATGGCGATCTTCCCGCTACGTCACAAGAAGAAATCCGTGGCCCTGGTCCTGGTCGACAGTGGCCTGAGGCAATCCCTGGACCATCCGGAGCAGGCCCGAGCCCTGGTGCATGCGGCTTCGGCCATGCTGGCCTCCCTGGCCGCGGGCAGGGAGGAAGAGCCCCGGCCCCTTGCGGAGCGGGAATCCCATCCCAGCGCCCCCACCCAGGTCGTGCCGGAACCCATCGAAGCGGCCGCCCCAGTGGAGCTCGACCCCCGGACCCGGGCCGCGGCCGAGCGGTTGGCCCGCGTGCTGGTGGGGGATGTGGAACTCTACTTCCCCGCCAAGGTCGCCCAGGTCCGGACTCAGGGCAACCTCTACGGGCTGCTCCGAGACGAACTCGAGCGGAGCCGGGCCACCTTCGTGGAAAGATTCGGCGAGGATGTCGAGGTTCAATACCGCATTTTTACCACCACGGTCATCCAGCAACTGTGTGACGGCCATGCCTCCAAGTTGGGTGCAGCTCCCTGGGCATGAGTCGCCTCCCTACCCAAGGGGTGACAATTCGCTTCGATTCTGGTAGAACCTTGTTTCTTTGGGTTTGAACCAGGATGGACGATGGCTGATCTCGGCAAGAAATTCACATGCTTCCAGTGCGCGGCGAAGTTCTATGACTTCGGCAAACCGGAGGCTATCTGCCCCAAATGCGGGGCCAACCAGAAAACGGCACCGGCCAAACCGAAGGCCGTGAAAAAGGAAAAGAGCGTCCACGTGATCGAGGACGACTTCACCGCCGAGCCGGAGGCCGAGGTCCTGGAAGAGACCTTCAGCGAAAGCGGTGTGGCCATCGAGCGGGGCCGGGGCGAAGGCTTCGATCCGGGGGACCTGCGCATGGACGATTACGACGAGTAGGCGAGTAAGCTGCGCTTACTCGTGATGAAAAGATCATGACTTCGCGGGGGAAGACTGGGATGAACGACCCGTCAATCCCGCCCCTCATCGATCGCCACACCCACCTCGAAGGCGGGCTGGATCCTGTGTGGGTTCGTCGCGAAGCAGAGCGCCGCGGCCTGGGACTACCCGCCAGCCTGGAAGCGCTCTGGTCCGGACAGGCCCAGCCTTTTGAAGGCTTCATCGAGGCGTTCCTGTTCGGTGCGGCCCTGTTGGACAGCCGCGAGGCCGTGCGCGAGGCGGTGCTGGCCGTGGCTCGGCGCACCAAGGCATCCGGGGGCAGCGGCTTCGACCTTTGGGCGTCCCCGCACTTCCTTGTCGTCCATCGCGGACAGATCTCCCTCGATGCATTCTGGCGCGGGCTGGAAGAAGGACTGGCCGACGCTGAAACGCTGGGCCTCCGCGCCTGCGTGGTGCTGGATGCGGTCAACCACTTCGGGCCCCTGCATGGCCATTCGTTACTTAACCTGACCCTTCCGGACCTGCCGCCCTTTGTGAAGGGCTTCTCCACCGGCGGGCTCGAAGGCTGCCCCTTCCGCGACTGGGCACCGGTCTTTGATCGGGCCCGGGCCGCGGGCCTCCGCATCGCCGCCCATGCCGGAGAGAACGGCGCCGGTTCGAATGTCCGCGAAGCCATCCTGGACGGTGGCGTGGTGCGCATCGTCCATGGCCTCCGGGCGGACGACGCGACCTTCGAGCTGCTGGCGGAACGCCGGATTCCCGTGGATGTCTGTCCCAGTTCCAACCACGCCCTCGCCGCCGATGTGCATCCCCATCCCCTGCCCCGGATGCTGAGGCTGGGTGTTCGCTGCGCCCTGGGCACCGACGATCCCGGCCTCATCCCCTGTGATCTGGGAAGCGAATCCCGGGCTGCTGCCATGATGGGCTTGGATGAACTCGCCCTGGCCAGGCTCCGGCAGAACGGGGCCGAAGATGCCTGGTGCCTGCAGGACTGAGCCACGAGGGGCGGTGGCATGAACTTCTCGCCGGATCCTCGCTTCATTGGGCCCCCGCAGGCCATTCCGCGATCCGGCGGGCGTTCAGGGCTCGAACCCGACGGAGGTTCCAGGTAGACTGGGGGATTCGGTGCGCGCCCGGCTCCGGCCTCCGCAAGCGAAGCGAGCGGGAGGACGCGCCAGAGGGCGCGTCCGATAGGCCACGGGCGAAGCTGGATAGAGCGTTCAAAACCCGGCGCTCTATCCAGTCAACCCGGGGGTCGAACCCGACGGAGGTTCCAGGTAGACTGGGGGATTCGGTGCGCGCCCATAGCTCAGCTGGATAGAGCATCAGGCTTCGAACCTGAGGGTCGGGCGTTCGAGTCGCTCTGGGCGCACCACCGTTTTGACAATTCGGCTTTTGCGAGCGTGGCGGAACTGGTAGACGCACTGGATTTAGGTTCCAGCGGTTCACACCGTGTCGGTTCGAGTCCGACCGTTCGCACCATTTGCCAGGATTGGCAAATAGGACGGAATGATCGCGAAGCGGCCATTGCCGCCCGAAGGGCGAGGGCACAGGAAGTGCCCTCGTCACCAAGAAAGCCGAACAACAGGAACTAGAACAGCATTTTGGAGCACCCAATGTCCGCCACCCTGCACCATCAGTCCCCCACCCGCAAGACCGTCGAAGTGACGGTGCCTGCCGCCGAGGTGGCCGCCACCTTCAACGACGTGGTGGCAAAGATCGCCCCGAAGGTCCGCATTCCTGGCTTCCGGCCCGGCAAGGCCCCCCGGCCGGTCCTCATGCAGAAGTACGCCCGGGAGATCCAGTCGGATGTCGCCCAGCAGCTGGTGGAGAAGCACTTCTGGAAGGCCGCCCAGGAGGCCGGGACCCTGCCCATCTCCCACCCCTCCATCGAGAAGCTGGACCTGAAGGAAGGCACCGACGCCGTGTTCCGCGCCCAGTACGACGTGGCGCCCGAAGTGCTGCTCCCCGACTACAAGGGCATGTCCCTGACCAAGAAGAAGCGCGCCATCGACGAAGCCACGGTGGCGGAGCACCTCGAAGGCCTGCGCCAGCGTGCCACCAAGTTCCTGCCAGTCGAAGATGCCGTCGTCGCCACCGGCCTCGTCGCCACCTGCGATATCCGCGTGAAGCCCCAGGGCCTCAAGGCCCAGGAGTACAAGGATCAGGCCCTGGAGATCGATGGCACCCGCCCCTTCGATGCCGAACTCATCGGGATGAAGGCCGACGAAAAGAAATCCTTCACCCTGAGCCACCCCACCGATGACGCCAACACGGTCCTCGCCGGCAAGACCCTCTCCTACGACGTTCAGGTCAAGGATCTGCGCCGCAAGGAAGTGCCCGTCCTGGGCGACGAGTTCGCCAAGGACCTGGGGGATTTCGCGGATCTGGAGGCCCTGAAGGTCGCCGTGGCCAAGGATCTGGAAGAGGCCTCCGAGCGCGATGCCGTGTCCCGTCTCCACGCCAGCATGCTGGATACCCTGCTGGATGCCGCGCCCTTCGAGGTGCCCCGCTCCATGGTGGGCCTGCAGCTGGACGACTACTGCCAGGAGTTCGCCCAGCACGTGGCCCGCCAGGGCATGGATCCCAAGAAGGTCAACTGGCAGGCCTACCGCCAGTACCGCCAGAACGAGGCCGAGCGCGCGGTCCGCAGCGGCTACCTGCTCCAGGCCATCGGGAATGCCGAAGCCATCGAGGTGCCCGAGGCGGACATCGATGCCGAGATCCGCACCTTCATGACCGAGAACAAGGTGCTGCAGCCCTTCGAGGCCTTCAAGGCCGAGCTGGACCGCCGTGGCAATGTCACGGAAGTCAAAGGGCGGCTGCGCACAGACCGCATCTTCAACCACCTCCTCACCTCCGCCAAGATCGCCGAGGAGTTACTGGACAAGGCGGCCTTCGAGGCCCTGGTGGAACTCGAGCGCAAGCGGGAGGCCGGCATCCCCGTGAACCGCTTCGATGCGGGCGGGCTCGAGGGCGGCGACCTGGAAGGCCAGGAGGGTGGCGAACCTGCCGCCGTGGCGCCTGTGGGCCATGTCCATGGTCCCGACTGCGATCATGACCACGCTCACGAAGCCGAAGAGGCCAAGCCGAAAATGAAGGCGGCCAAAAAAGTCGAAAAGGCTGAAGAGGCCGAAGAGAAGGCCCAGGAGAAACCGAAGAAGGTTGCCAAGGCCAAGGAAGTCGAGGCCGAGGACAAGCCCAAGGCAAAGAAGACCACCGCGGCGAAGAAGTAGTCTGCGTAGATTCCGTCAAGGGGAAGGCACCGCGAGGTGCCTTCTTGCTATTCTGATCAGCCGCAGGAGGGCCCATGCCCAGCAGCTACTATCCCCCCATCGTCATCGAGCAGACGCCCCGCGGCGAGCGCAGCTATGACATCTATTCCCGGTTGTTGAAGGACAACATCATCTTCCTCGGCACAGCCATCGACGACAACGTGGCCAATGCCATCGTCGCCCAGATGCTCTTCCTCGAAAGCGAGGACCCGGACAAGGACATCCAGATTTACATCAACAGCCCCGGCGGCAGCGTCACCGCGGGCCTGGCCATCTACGACACGATGCAATTCGTGAAGAACGACATCGTCACCTACTGCATCGGCCAGTGCGCCTCCATGGGTGCCCACCTGCTCGCGGCCGGCACCAAGGGCAAGCGCTTCGCCCTGCCCAATGCCCGCATCATGATCCACCAGCCCAGCGGCGGCGCCCAGGGCCAGGCCACGGAAATCGAGATCACCTTCAAGGAGATTCAGCGCCTGAAGGACAACCTGGCCGCCACTTTCGCCAAGCACACGGGCCAGCCCCTGAAGAAGGTCACCAAGGACATGGACCGGGACTTCTTCATGAGCGCCGAGGAGGCTCTCGAATACGGCATCGTGGACAAGGTCCTGTCCGAGCGGCCAGCATAGGAGCGTGTCCAAGTAATCGATAGGGGCTGCATTGATGGCAAAGGGTTTCCAGGCAAGGAAGTGGGCGCAGGGCGGTGCGGGTTCACCGTTCAAGCCCGGTGACGCAGCATGGGAGCCCTTTGCCATCAACCCTTTGGGCTGGGGCGGCAGCCGTCTGGATGCTGCGTCAGGCTCCTCGTCCTTGGAACCACCAAGGCCTTCGTCGCCTTCCTTGCCTCCCTCGGCTGGCGCCCCAGTGCAGCCCCCACCCATTACTTGGACACGCTCCTAATGAACACGGGGCTTTCCGGCGTTCCCAGCTTCGAGCAGCTGGCCCGGGTCCCGCTTTACGTGCCCGGCAAGCCCATCCAGGAAGTGCAGCGGGAACTGGGGCTCAACCGCATCGTCAAGCTCGCCTCCAATGAGAATCCCTGGGGCCCCACCGAAGCCGTGAAGGCCCGGGTGGCCTCGGTGATCGCCGGCTCCGAATTCGAAAGCCTGGGGCTCTATCCCGTCAGCGACGGTTTCTACCTCCGCAAGCGCATCGCCGAGCGCAAGGGCCTGCCCGTGGAACAGGTGGTGCTCGGCAACGGCAGCACCGAGATCCTGGAAATGATCGCCAAGGCGGCCTTCCTGGATGGCGGCAGCGCCGTCATCCCGAAGCACAGCTTTGCCATGTACGGCATCGCCACCCAGACGGCGGGGGGCCGGGTGATCGAGTCCCGGGCCTCGGCCACGGAACTGGACGTGGAGGATATCCTCCGCTCCGTGGCCCCGGATACGCGCCTGGTCTACCTCGCCCACCCCAACAACCCCACGGGCATCCGCATCGAGGGCGGCACCCTCCGGCACCTGGTGCGCCACCTGCGGGAGGATATCGTCCTGGTGGTGGACCAGGCCTACGCGGAATACGAGGAACCCGGCGAGTACCCGGACGCCGCTACCCTCCTGGGCGAGCGGCCCAACCTGCTGGTCCTCCACACCTTCTCCAAGATCCACGCCTTGGCAGGCCTGCGCATCGGGTACGGGCTCGGCTCCCCGGAACTGCTAAGCCTCCTGGAGCGGGTGCGGAGTCCCTTCAACACCAACCACCTGGCCCAGGCCGCCGCGGAAGTCGCGGTCCAGGATGTGGCCTTCGAGGCCTTCTGCCGGATGAAGAACACCGAAGCCCGCGCGGCCTTCACGCTCGAGGCCGCGAAGCACCGCTGCAAGCTCACTGGCACCAGTGGCAACTTCGTCCTGCTGGAAACGGCCTACCTCGCGCCGGAGCTGTTCAAAGAGCTGCTCCAGCGAGGCGTGATCGTGCGGCCCATGCAGGGCTACGGCCTCCCCAACCACCTCCGCGTCACCCTCGGCAAACCCGAGGAGATGCAAACCTTCTGGAACGCAGTCGGGCCCCTGCTCGATGGCGGTTGCTGATTGGTGCAGGTTCCGGTGGAGGTCCAGCGCTTGCGCGCCCTGCTGGCGCAGGGCGCGTCGGGGGCTTGCCGCGAGGGGCTCGAGGTACTCCGCTCCCGCTATCGCATGCATCCGTCGGCCTTCGACAGCGAGGCCATCGCGGCCCTGAAGGCTCTGGCTGCGGATCTGGAAGCGCCGCCCGACCTGGAAGCGGCACTCAAGGCCACCTTCGGCTACAGCACGTTCCGGCCTGGGCAGCGAACCATCATCGAAGCCGTGCTTTCGGGCCGGGATGTGGTGGGCATCATGCCAACGGGGGCGGGCAAGTCCCTCACCTATCAGCTGCCGGCCCGGCTGCTGGGGGGCGTGACCCTGGTGGTCTCCCCCCTCATCGCGCTGATGAAGGACCAGGTGGATGCCCTCACTGAGGCGGGCCTGCGGGCCACCTTCCTGAACTCGAGCCTGAACGCAGAGGAACGCCGAGAACGCATCCGATCCCTGAAAAATGGCGAGCTGGAGCTGGTGTACGCGGCGCCAGAAGGGCTGGAGCTCTACCTGGCGGATCTGCTGCGCGAGGTGGATCTGCGCCTCATCGCCGTGGACGAGGCCCACTGCATCAGCCACTGGGGCCATGACTTCCGCCCGGCCTACCGGACCCTGGCGGGCCTGAAGCAGCGCTTCCCAAAGGTGCCGGTCCTCGCCCTCACGGCCACGGCCACGCCCGACGTGCGCCGGGACATCGCCGTCCAGCTGGAGATGCGGCAGCCGCTGGAGGTGCAGGGTTCCTTCTACCGTTCCAACCTGCGCATCAGCGCCTATCGCAAGGGGGTCGAGGGCCAGCCCCAGGTGCGCGAAGCCATGCTGCGCTTGGTCCTGGCCCGGCGAGGCGAGAGCGGCATCATCTACTGCCTGTCCCGGAAAGCCGTGGAAGCCACCGCCGCCTTCCTGTCCGCCGAGGGCCTCCGGGCCGCGGCCTACCACGCGGGCATGGATACGGCGGCGCGCTCCGCCGCCCAGGAGGCCTTCCAGCGCGATGACGTGGACGTCATCGTGGCCACCGTCGCCTTCGGCATGGGCATCGACAAGAGCAACATCCGCTACGTCATCCACCGGGACATGCCCAAGAGCGTGGAGGGCTGGTACCAGGAGATCGGCCGGGCGGGCCGGGATGGGGCCAACGCCGACTGCATCATGTTCTACGGCTGGGGGGATGTGCTCAGCTACGATCGCTTCACGGATGGCCTGGAGGCCGGCCTGGCCCAGGCCCAGCAGCGCCAGACCCGGGATCTTTTCCGGCTCGCGGAGTCCCCCCGCTGCCGGCACCAGGCCCTGCTGGCCCATTTCGGCGAGCGGATGGAGGCCTGCGGCAGTTCCTGCGATGTCTGCTCAGGGGCCGATCCGCTTCAGGCCGCGCCTTCGCCCGGGAAGGCCAAGCGCGGTTCGCCCCGGGGCTCCCGCCCGCCCCTGTCCGAGGGCGTGGTGGAAGGCGAGGAGACCCTCTATCGCGAGCTGAAGGCCCTGCGCAAGCAGCTGGCGGATGCCCGGGGGGTGCCCGCCTACGTGATCTTCAGTGATGCCACCCTGCAGCAGATGGCCCGGTTCCGGCCCGCCACCCCTGCCGAGTTCTTAGCCCTGAGCGGGGTGGGGCCGAAAAAGCTTCAGCAATACGGAGAGTATTTTCTCCGCCTCCTGGGACAATGGGGCCACTGAACCTTGCCCAACGTGCGCCCGGACATCTGTCACAACCCGGATCATCGCCCATTGAAATCAATGGATTTGCAGGGTCAATTGATCGAGTCAAGACTTGCGGGGGCGCTTGTTGGAAAGCTAGGGTAATAAAAGACATTTCACACTCACATGTCGTCTGATTTGGCCCCGGTATTGGAGGTGGGTATATGAGCATCGGTGAACGCGTCAGGGACCTCACCCGGCTGGTGTTCCAGCTGGGCAACAACTGGATGACCCTGGCTGGTGCCGCGCTGACCACCAGCTCGGCCTTCGTGCTGGTCTGGTTCTGGTTCATGGAGCTCACCAGCGGCCGGTCGGTCCACCCCTATGCCGGCATCCTGCTCTTCCTCATCCTGCCGGCCCTGTTTCTTGTCGGCCTGGTCCTGATCCCGATCGGCATCCTCCGCCTGCGGCGCCAACGCAAGGCGTCCGGCGAGGCCCCCCTGCCCCTCCAGGCGGTGGACTTCAAGCATCCCGGCGTGCGCCGCCTGCTCACCGTGGTCGGCGTGCTCACCTTCATCAACGTGTCCATTCTGGGCACGGCCGGCCTCAAGGGCGTGGAGTACATGGACTCCAACCAGTTCTGCGGCCTCACCTGCCACACGGTGATGAGCCCGGAATACACCGCGTTCCTGGATTCCCCCCACTCCCGCGTGGGCTGCGCCCAGTGCCACATCGGCCATGGCGCCCCCGCCCTGGTGAAGGCCAAGATCTCGGGCACCCGGCAGCTCTTCGCGGTGGCCTTCGGCACCTACTCCCGACCCATCCCCAGTCCGGTCGAACACCTGCGCCCGGCCCGCGAGACCTGCGAGCAGTGCCACTGGCCGCAAAAGTTCACCAACGACAAGCTGATCGTCCGCACCAAGTTCGCCGAGGATGAAGCCAATACGCCGGCCACCAGTATCCTGCTGCTGAAGATCGGGGGCCATACGCCCAATGGCACCACCGGCATCCATGGCCGCCACCTTGATGCCATGGAGCGCATCAGCTACGTGACCACCGACGCCCGCCGCCAGGAGATCCCCAAGGTCATCTACCGCGAGGAGAATGGCACCCTGACGGAGTACGTGACGGACGACTTCAAGAACCTGCCGAAAGAGAAGCTCGCGAAGGCGACCACCCGCGGCATGGATTGCATCGACTGCCACAACCGGCCCACCCACGCCTTCCACCTGCCCGACCGCGCCGTGGACAAGGCCCTTGCCGACAAGCGCATGAGTGCCGAGCTGCCCTTCCTGAAGAAGAAGGCCCTCGAACTGCTCAAGGTTGTCTATGCCGATCAGAAGGTGGCTGCCGCCAAGATTCCCGTGGACCTGGCGGAGTACTACCGCACCGCCTACCCCGAGATCTACAAGCAGAAGCGCGCCCAGGTGGACACGGCCGGCGAAGTGGTCAAGGCCATCTACCTGCGCAATGTCTTCCCCGAGATGAAGATCACCTGGGGTACCCACCCCAACAACATCGGCCACGAAGAGGCCGTGGGCTGCTTCCGTTGCCATGACGGCAGCCACACTTCCGCTGACGGCCGCACCATCAAGGGCGACTGCGATACCTGCCACACGATCCTGGCCCAGGACGAGAAGGATCCGAAGATCCTCAAGGACTTCGGCATGAAGTGATGGAATGGCGCGGAGCGGCTATCCAGAATGATGGGATGACCGCTTCCGCCCTTCCCCTCATCGCGATCGACGGCCCGTCTGGCGTGGGGAAATCCACCACCGCCAAGCGGGTCGCCGCGCGTCTGGGCTGGCAGTACCTCGATACCGGCGCCATGTACCGGGCCGCCGCCCTGGCCGTCCGCCGGGCCGGGATCGAGCTCTCGGATCGCGAGGCCCTGGAGCGCCTGCTGGCGGGCCTGGACCTCGCCCAGGACCAGGGCCGCATGTTCCTGGCGGGCGAGGATATCAGCGAGGCCATCCGGAGCCAGGAGGTCACGCTCCTGGTCACGCCCGTGAGCGCCGACGCGCGGGTTCGCGAGGTGCTGGTGGATCAGCAGCGCCGCATTGGCGCCCGGGGCCGCTGGGTCGTGGATGGCCGCGACATCGGCACCGTGGTGTTCCCCGGTGCCTGCTGCAAGGTCTTCCTCACCGCCAGTCCCGAGGCCCGGGCCCAGCGGCGCTTCCTGGAACTCCAGGCCAAGGGGCAGTCCCCGGATTTCGCGGCCGTGCTGGCGGATCTGCTGCGGCGGGATACCGCCGACAGCACTCGGACCGCCTCGCCCCTTTGCAAGGCCGACGATGCCGTAGAACTGGATTCAAGCATCCTAAACCTGGATCAGGTCGTAGACTGGATCGTACAGCGGCATGCAGCCCATGCCTGAAGACCCTTCCTGCGCCTGGACCCGACGCGGAAAGGCTCAGATCAAGGATGTGCCAGACTGAGCCATTCAGGCCACAATCCGGCCCGAAGGTCTTTCAAGTCCTTTTGAATCTTCCTGATGAGAGCATCCATGTGCTGTGACCATTGCCCACAGGAGCGATGGGATACTTAGAGATTCAGGGCGGTCAGGTCCTTTTCTCTTGGTCTCTTCGACCTTCAAAAGCCCCCTTGAGCCACCGATGCCAAAGAGGGCCAGGAGAACACCATGGAACGCCAGATCATCCGCATCGACGAGGAGAAGTGCGATGGTTGCGGGCTCTGCGCCCAGGGCTGCCCGGAGGGCGCGCTGCAGATGATCGATGGAAAAGCCCGGCTGGTTTCAGAGATCACCTGTGATGGCCTGGGCGCCTGCGTGGGGGATTGCCCCCTGGGCGCCATCGTCGTGGAGACGCGGGAGGCCGCTCCCTACGATGAACGCCTGACCCTCGACAACCTGATCCCCAAAGGGGCCAACACCCTCAAGGCCCACCTCAAGCACCTCCACGAACACAGCCAGACCACCTTCCTGAACCAGGCCCTCGCCTACCTCAGGGAACTCAACGTCGCCATCCCCGAGTACAAGGAGAAGACCATGAACCAGGGCTGCCCCGGCTCCGCCCCCCAGAACCTGCCCCGGGGCAACGCGAACCCCGTCGCCCAGGAAGGCCTGGTGAGCCAGCTCACCCACTGGCCCGTGCAACTGCACCTTATCTCACCCATGAACCCCGTGTTCGAAAAGGCGGACCTGCTCCTGGCCGCGGACTGCGTGGCCTTCGCCATGGCGGACTTCAACCAGCAGGCCTTGCCCGGGAAGAAACTCGCCATCGCCTGCCCGAAGCTGGACCAGAACCAGGACGTCTACCTGGACAAGCTCACGGCCCTCATCGACGAGGCCAAAATCAACACCCTGACGGTGATGATCATGGAAGTCCCTTGCTGTGGAGGCCTCTTGCGCATGGCCCAGACAGCGGCCCAGCGCGCCACCCGCAAAGTGCCCATCAAGGCCGTCGTCATCGGCGTAGCTGGAGAACTCCGCCAGGAAGCCTGGGTCTAGGGCAGAGCTTCGCCGGCGCGAGCCCCCGGGGGAAACCCTGAGACAATCGACGCTCACCTGGCTCCGCAGGCTCCCAAGTGATTCCTCTTCCCCTGGCCCTTCAAGCAGCACTAGATGAGCCCTGGCGCCCCGTGGGTACGGCGGGGCTCGTGGCAGCGTCCGTCGGATTCAGCCTCCTCTTCATACTGGCCCTCGGTGCCGAGCAGGGTTGGGTTCCCCTGCTGGATGGCGTGAACCTCCTCTTCCACGAGGCCGGGCATCCCCTCTTCGGCCTCTTCGGCTGGGAGCACTCACGGTCCTGGGGGGCACCCTCATGCAGCTGCTGGTGCCCCTCGGGGTGGCGGGCTCCTTTCTGGTGCGCCGTGATACGGTCGGGGTCGCCGTCGCCGGTGTGTGGACCTTCGAGAATCTCCTGAACACGCCCACTACGTGGCCGATGCCCGGGCCCAGGCACTGCCCCTGGTGGGCGGCGGCGAGCACGACTGGGCCGATCTCCTGGGCCGCTGGAGTTGCCTGGCCCAGGACACCGCCATAGCCCAAGTCATCCGGACTTTCGGCTGGCTGGGCATGCTCGCCTGCTGGGCCTGGCTGGTGTGGCGCTGGCATGTCGCACGACAGGCCTGAGCCCTAGGGCCGTTCCGTGCGCATAAAATGGGCGCCAAAAGTGGCGCCCATTTTATGCGTAAGAATGGCTGTAGTTATTCTCCCTGGTGGCCAGCCCCGCTGCTTGGCATTTGGAGCCTTTTTGGCCTGGTTTTAGAATGGGCGTATCTTGGCAGACTCGGAATGCCAACCATATTTGCCTGGAATTTCGAAGAACTGGTTTCGAAGGTGATTCCCAACCTAGGGCCAATGCTCTGCCTTCTCCCCCGGTGCCAGGATGGTGAGGCTAGAAAGCTCGGCCTTGCCGCCTCCGGCCCGAATTTCCCCAATCCGGGCGAAGATCGTCTTCAAGTGGGGTTTCAGCCAGGCGGGCCGGTTGCCCTGCATCAGTTCCACCGACCAGTGGTAGTAGGTTTCGCCCCGACCGCCGATGGTGACCTTGGCCACGGCCCCGCACTGAAAGGCAAAATTGATCGTTCGCCGGAGGAAGTGCTCCCACTGGTCCCGGTCGCCGACTGACTCCTTCCTGGGGGGATCAAAGACTTCCAATTCCTTTGGTGCGGCGGACAAGGGCGTCGTTCGCGTTGTGAACCGAATGGTGCGGGTCCGCTTCATGCGATTGCATACCCCGCAGAGGGTCTGAAGGTTCTCCGGCGCGTGGGTGCCCCCGTGGTAGAGCGGCACGATGTGGTCCACCTGGAGGATGCGAGCGGCCCCGCAGCAGACGCAGCCATGACCGTCCCGGGCCTTCACCTGGATCTTGATTGCCTCAGCCGGTTCAGAAGTTGAGGGGGTCTCGTCTGAGGGAAGGGGGGTCGGTTCGACTAGGTCCGTTGCCGGACTGAGCAACCGGGCCGAGCTTGCATCGTGGCTGCTCCGAAACTGGTCGAAGCGCGGGAATAGCGCGCGCCAGAACCGGTCCGCGCGCGCGTATTCCGCCGACAACTGCTCCTGGATAGCCTTTGGGCCAAGGTCGGCCGTAATGAACCGTCGGGCCACCGCATCGAGGTCGTGTTCCTCCCGGATGGCAAAGGGGAAGAACTCGGGCACGCCGTGCCCTTGCCCGACATGGCGGGCCAGTGCGAATAGGTCAAGTTGAAGGTCGGTTTTACTGCGGGTGGATTTACCCAGGTAGCGCTCCCGCCAGACGTCCACTATTGCCCGCTGAGCCTCCAAGGTGATCCGCTCATCCTCGAAAGCTTTGGGGACACTCTTGAGCAAAACCTTCAGGAGAGCGGCGAAACCGTCCCGCTCGTCCTCGAAGATCAGCACAAGCTGGTCGGTGGGCTCGATCTCGTCGCTGCTCTCCGGGCAAGTGTCGAAGGTGACCCGGTACCAACCAACCGGCATCAGAGATAGGAACCGGCCAGGGAGGACATTGATCCCGGAGTCCATGCGCCGGGCAAGCTGTTTCACCAGCTCGATAGAGACCAACTGCAGTGGGGGACGCTTCATGGAGGGGCGGACGCTGTCGTCGGCGGGTCCTTCCGCCAGGGGGTCGTATTCTGCGAATCGGATACCCTGCTGCCAACTGTCGATGAATGAAACTATGAAGGCTGTGGCGGTCCCACCGAATTTGGGGCCACGCAGGGCCCGCCCCACCATCTGGGTGAGCAGAATCTGGCTGGTGGTCTGCCGGGTGAGGAATACCGTCTGGGCATCGGGGATGTCGGTGCCCTCGGTCAGCATTCGGACATTCACCAGCACGTCGAGTTCGTTCTTCCGGAATTGATCGAGGACCTTTCCGTTCTCATCCCGATCCCGCCGGTTCCGGGCGGCCACAGTCTCCAGGCCAACATCAATGTGGGAATACACGGCATCCGCCCGGACCTTGTGCTTACGCAGGGCCTCGACGATGGCCTCGCATTGGTGCCACCGGTCAGTGAATATGATGGTCTTTCCGTATTTCAATCGGTTGTCGGCATAGGTCTGAGCGATCATCGCGTTGCGCTCGGAATTTAGAGCCAGCGTGTCGATGATGTCCTCGGGCAGATCCCGGTAAGTCCCGAGCCACTTCTGGAATTCGGCTGTATCGAACCGGGGCTTGAAGGCCGTATCCGCCCTCACGAAGGTGGGTTGGGCAAGCACTCCCTGGGCCATAAGGTCCCCCGCCTTGGCCTGGGCCAGAATGCCCTGGGGAAAGAGTTTTTTCAGCCAGCCCTTCTTGGCCTCGTCCGAATAGGTGGGCGTGGCCGTCAAGCCTAGGAGTGGCGCGTGATCCTTGCGCAGGGCCATGAGCAGATTACGGTAACTCGGAGCGGGCGCATGGTGGGCCTCGTCGAAGACAATGAATAGCTTGCCTTTCGCGGAGGCCAGAAAGGCGAGCAGGGCCTTGTGCTGCTCCCTGTGGGCGTTAGTAATTGTTTGGAGGGTGGCGATAACGATGTCGTCCGTAGGTCGTAAGTCTCGAGGATGGAAGTGCCCCGGAGTGCCCGAGACCACGCGCAGGGCGAGTTTGGCCCGGGGCTCCCGGATCCCGCCAAGGAGGCCGGATTCGAACCCATAGAAGGCCTGCTCCAGGAGGTGGTGGGTGTGGGCTAACCACAAGACCTTGTAGCCGTCCGACAGAGGCCCATTCGCCAGAAAATGGGCGGCAGTAAAGGTCTTACCGCCACCCGTAGGGAGGACCAGGATGCCCCCGTCCTCGATGCCGGTCAGATTCCCATACCAGGCGTTCAATTTGGCCAGGGCCAAGGCCTGGTGGGGGGCTGGCACTTTCTTGCCCGGGGCAGAGCGACAGGTTTTCAGGGACCATTCCCGGAAGAAGGGGGAGGCGGGTACGGAGCTGGACATGAATGGGGACCTCTTGAAACGGCGAGGCAGGGGCTTGGAAAGGGATCAGGTCCTGGTCTTAATGTGCAATTTCCACCATCGATCGGATTGACGCTCAATCTGGTCCCGCTCTGATGCATCGACATCAACGAGATGGCGGGTGAGGCTCCTCTCAGGAAGATTACCTGAACGTATAAGTCCCAGCCCCTCTTGCCAACTGGAAAGCTTTAAATGGATGACCTGCACTTGATCAATGCCCAGCACGGTGGCTTGAAACTTGACCTGATCGAGGTAATCCGGAGGAACTTCTTCGCTCCAATCCTTTACAGAGACCTTGATTTCCACGAGAACCCAGTCTGAGGATCTATTGACTTGTACCAAATCAGGCGTGAATCCGAGGTGCTTACGAGATATGAATGCCTGGGAAAGATATTCCCCTGGTCCCAATAGATCTCGGGCCCTTTCCACGATGAGCGGTTCCAGATCAGTTCCAACTCGCATAGGAAGGCTTGGCGCGAAGCCCCCTTCCGGGAAATTGTTTTTCTTATCAGCGATCACATCGTTGACGTTCCCCCAGCGACTCGTACCCGTAATCTTTGGCCAATCGGTCGCAGTCAGGTGCTGACGCCGCATGGCCAACCAAGCTTCCCGGTTTTCTGTTGCGTTGGCGTTAGTGATGGTGACTGATTTCATCGATCCTCAGCTGGATGTATTTCGAAGGAGTAGTAGGGCCTCTTACCTATCTGTTTTGAGTGAGCATTGGTCGCGAGTTGTTGGTAGGAGTACGTGGTCACAATTCGCATGAATGCCATGCGACTTACAGGTCCCCATGCTCGATCATTGGGAGATGGAATCCTTCCGCTAACAGCTTGACCTTGCAGGATGAAGCTAATTGATAGATCTCAGTCATGATGGCCATTCCCAGGAGGTCCAACCCAGGGCCTTCTGTCCGAAGGTATCGGACCGAGTTCATTTCACATTCTTCGATTTCGTAGCCATTCCCACGGGAAAAAATGAAAATCTCATCCTGATCTTCAATGTTTTTCTCCCCGAGCAGCACCCATTCTAGGCCGACCTTTCCCTTTTCCACAGCGTACTGGAGGTTCACATGCTCTCCATCCTGTGATTCTGTCGGCACGAACATCAACACCGCATACCGAGGATTGCCAAGACCGAGCTTGAGCTTTTCAACAACAGCAGGAATATCACTGATGGAAATCAGGGGATAGGTCGGTTCAGGCTCCTGGACCGGCAGGGGGTCTCTGATATCACTCATCATCTAGGCTGACCGACGTAAAGACCGAAAGTCATGGTTTCGATAGGCGGTCAGCACATCACCACTAGGGGTGCAAATTACCTGCAGGCCACCAAAGGGGCGAAGATCAACGCCATGCTTGGCGGCAAGTCGGATCTCCCTCTGGCCAAGGGCGTAGATTTGGGCCCCCCGGGCCCACGCAATGCGCCCATAAGCTAAGACAGCTTCTACGGCTGCCATTGAAATTCGACGTCCGTCCATCCGGGTTCGGGCATGATTCGTTAGGGGTAAGGGAAGGACCAGCGATGGGCTCATGAATCACCTCCAAGAGCCATATTTTCTCGCCAAGGGATTGACATGGATTGTCTAATCAGCCTTATATCTATGTCCTATTTAATTAACACTTAAACTTATTTTCAAAAATTTTAGCTCCCATCAAAGCTACTTTGCTACCTCGGGCGACGTCTGACGTCCTCTATGGATAGAAAGTTCAACGACCCCATTTCCCATCCGCGAACCACAGCACGGGCCAACCCCTAAAGTCTTTTCCTATCTCAGAAAATGGGCGCCGCCTTTGCGCCCATTTTCTGAGCAGGTAGAACCACACTCAGTACCCCTCCCCCTCCCCCGCCGCCTTCACCTTCCCGCGGTGGAACCGGAACAGGAAGATCACATAACCGATGGCGAGGGGGAAGCCGATGAGCCACCAGACCAGCCCCGTCCGGAGGCCATGCGCTCCGGCGCTGGCGTTCAGGGCCGTGAGATCGAAGGCAGGTGCCAGGGTCGACTTCAACATCACGGGGTAGAGGTTGGCCGCGGTGGCCGCCAGGAGGCCCAGGATGAAGGCGCCCGATCCCAGGAAGGCCAGGAGGTAGCGTTCCCGCCTGAGGCCCAGGAACACCACCGCCAGACCGCCCAGGAATACGAAGGTCGCCAGCCAGGCCAAGGGGGCTCTGGGCAGGTTCCGGTAGACGGCTGGATTGGCCATAGAAGTGGCGTAACTCGCCAGGATCCACAGCACCAACACCAGGCCCCATAGGGTCCTGGACAGCGCCTTGGCGCGGTCATGCACGGGCCCTTCCGTCTTCCAGGCCAGGAAGAGCGAGCCATGCGCGGCCACCGTCACCAGGGCGAACAGGCCGATGAGCACGGTGTACCAATCCAGGACGCCCGGGTGCGGCCCCAGGCGGAAATCCGTCCAGAGGGGCATGCGGAAGGTGCCCGTGGCGTCGAGGGGCACGCCCCGCAGCACGTTGCCCAGGGCCGCGCCGAACAGCACAGGCAGGAGCACACTCGACACGGTGAAGGTGCCATCCCAGAAATGCCTCCAGAGGCCATCCTGCACATGGGAGCGGAACTCGATGGAGATGCCCCGCAGCATCAGGCTCCAGACCAGCAGCCAGAGGGCCAAGTAGAAGCCCGAGAAGCCCGCTGCCAGCACCTTGGGGAAGGCGAGGAACAGCGACCCGCCACTCGCCAGCAGCCACACCTCGTTGCCATCCCAGAAGGGGCCGATGGCGCCCAGCACCTCCCGGCGCTCCTCGTTGGTCTTGGCCACCAGGAGGTGGAGGATGCCCGCGCCGAAATCGAAGCCGTCCATCACCACGTAGATCGCGAGCATTGCGGAGACGAGCCAGAACCACAGCTCATTCATGGCCGACTCCTGTTCCATGCTGGGACACGGGACCATGGGCGATCTCGCGGCCGATGAGGAAGAGCCAGAGCACGCTCAGCACCACGAAGATCCCGGCGAAACCCAGGGTGGTGAAGGCCGTGTCGCCCGCGTTCACCGTGGGCGAGGCACCCTGGGCCGTGCGGAGGAGGCCATAGACCAGCCAGGGCTGGCGGCCGAACTCAGTCACTGCCCAGCCCGCGGTGGTGGCGATGTAAGGGAAGGGGAAGGCCAGCAGCAGGGCCCAGAGCAGGGGGCGGGTCCGGTCCAGGCGCCCCTTCCAGAGCAGCAGCACCGCCAGCCCCATGAGGACGATCATGAGCGTGCCGAGCCCCGCCATGATGTGGAACGAGTAGTAGAGCAGCTCGATGTTCTGGGGCCACTGGTCCTCGGGGAATTCGAGCAGCCCCTTCACGTTGCTGGAGAAGGTGCCGTAGGCGATGAAGCTCAGCACCGACGGCACCCGGATGGGATTCTCGATCTTCCGCTGGGCGACGTTCGGCTGGCCTATGAGGGTCAGGCCCGCATGCGGCCCGCTTTCGAAGCGCCCCTCCATGGCCGCCAGGGCGATGGGCTGATGCTTCGCCACGAGCTTGCCCTGCAGATCACCGGTGGGAAAAGCCACCAGGATGCTAAAGACAAACCCCATCACGCTGCCCACCCGGAGGTTCAGCTTCGCCTGTTCCATGTGGATGCCCTTCAGGGTCCAGAAGGCGCCCATGGCGGCCACCACGAAGGAGCCAGTCACCACCGAGGCGATCATGGTGTGGGCGTACTGGACCAGAGCCCAGGGGTTGAGCAGGAAGGCCCAGAAGCTTGCCAGCTGGATGGTCCCGTCCACAGCCACGACGTGGCCCACGGGATGCTGCATGAAGGCGTTGGTAGCCACGATGAAGTAGCCCGACAGCCAGCTGCCGAGCCATAGCGCCAACGCCGCGCCGAAGTGCCCCTTCGGTGTGAGCTTCTTCTCGCCCCAGATCAGCAGGCCCAGGAAGCTGCTTTCCAGGAAGAACGCGAACATGCCTTCCATGCCCAGGGTCTGTCCGATGACGCCGCCAGTGAGCCGGGAGAAGTTGCCCCAGTTGGTGCCGAACTGGAACTCGAGGGGGATGCCCGTCACCACGCCCACGGCGAAGTTGATGCCGAAGATGCGGATCCAGAAGCGGGCGGCGTCGTTGTAGCGGGGCTCTCCGGTTCGCAGGCCCAGGGCCTTCAGCACCACGATGATGAGGGCCAGGCCCATGGTGAGCTGGGGGAACAGATAGTGGTAAGTCGCCGTGAAGCCGAACTGAAGTCGGTGCCAGAAGAGCGGATCACCCATGGTTCCCTCGAGTCAAAGATGCCGCCAGGGCGGCCCTGCGGTGTTCAGTATTCCATCCTAGGCCAGCAGGGTATGGATCCGCCGCCAGGAGCCCAGGTTCGCCACGTCGGAGAATCCGGCTTTCTTCAGGATGGCCAGGCCAGCACTGCTGCGACTGCCGCTTTCGCAGCAGAGCAGGACGGGCCGGTTCCGGTCCAGTTCCTGGAGCCGGGCTGCCAGTTGATTCATGGGAATGTTCTTCGCCTTGGGGTGGGCATTGGACTGGAACTCGGCCTGGGTCCGCACATCCACGATCTGGCCTCCTCGCTCCAGCAGGGCCTTGAGGTCAATGGCGGAGGCGGCGCGGCGGCTCCACCAAAGGTATATGAACACGGCGATGGGAATGAGATAGATCCAGCGCCCCATCATCGGAGGGCCGCCCAGAGCAGGCCCATGCAGGCGCCGTAGCTGATGCCCCGCAGCGGCGTGGCGGTCAATGGGCAGGAACCCGTGCTGCAGCCCACCAGCCGGTGCCACCCGTAGCCGAGGGCGCCCCCCACCACCAGGCCCAGGGCGAAGCGGATCGCCGTCGCCTTCACCGTGCGCACCCGACGGCATTGCCTTCGGGCACGCCCAGCTTGCGGAGGATGGAGGACATCAGGCACCAGTTGGTGAGGCCGCTCTGCAGCAGGTTCGCGCCCACGAAAGCGGTGAACCAGTACCAGTTGGGGCTGTGGAGCTTCGCCAGGGCGAGGCTCAGCAGGATGAAGGTTCCCGCCACGACGTGGACGATGCGATCGATGGTCATGAATCACTCCTGTTCGGTGGCGAGGGCCGCCTGGCGTTGCAGTTTGGCCGCATGGCCCCTGCGGGCCACGAGGAAATAGAGGACCGGCACGGCGATGCGGGAAAGCACCGTGGCGGCGACTTCACCGGCCATTAGGCTGATGGCCAAGCCCTGGAAGATGGGGTCGGCCAACATGACGGCGCTGCCCACCAGCACCGCGGAGGCGGTGAGCAGCATGGGCCGGAACCGCACCACGCCCGCTTCCTCCACGGCGGATTCGAGAGACATGCCCTCCCTCAGCTTCAGCTCGATGAAATCCACGAGGATGATGCTGTTGCGCACGATGATGCCGGCCCCGGCGATGAAGCCGATCATGCTCGTGGCCGTGAAGAAGGCGCCCATCAGGCCGTGGGCCGGGATGATGCCGATCAGGGACAGGGGAATCGGCACCAGGATCACCCAGGGGATCTCGAAGCTTTCGAACCAGCCCACCACCAGCACGAAGATCAGCACCAGCACGGCGGCGAAGGCCATGCCGAGGTCACGGAACACTTCGAGGGTGATGTGCCACTCGCCGTCCCACTTGAGGGCCAGGGATTCGGTGTTCTCGGGGTGGGCCAGTCCCAGCCGTGGCACGGGAGTACCAGCCGTACCCTTCATGGCATCGATCTTCTTGTTGAGGGCGGCCAGGGCATAGACCGGGCTTTCGATGGTGCCGGCGAGATCGGAGATCACATAGGTCACGGGCATCAGGTTCTTGTGGTGGATGGCTGCCTCTTCCACCCCTTCCTTCACGGTCACCAGCTCACCGACGGGGATCATGCCCCGGGCCCCGGGCACCGTGAGCTGGAGCAGCTGGTCCAGATGCTGGCGCTTGCCGGGCGCCAGCTGCACCACGACCGGCACCTGGCTGGAGCCGCGGAGCACATGGAACGCACCGGCCTGGTGGCCGAAACCAGCCATGTAGAGCGTCTGAATCACCTGGGTGGGGGCCACGCCGTGGAGCGCGGCCTTTTCCCGGTCCAGCACCAGGCGTACCTTGGGACTGGTGGCATTGAGGGTGGAATCCACGTCCACGATGCCGTCCACGCTCTGGAAGGCGGCGAGCACTTCGCTGGAGAGGCGCGTCCGCTCAGCCTCTGATGGGCCGTAGATCTCCGCGACGATGGTGTCCATGACCGGCGGTCCGGGCGGGATTTCCACCAGTTTCATTCTGGCTCCCGCGGGCTTCGAGATTTTCTCTAGTTCGGGGCGCAGACGCACCACGATGGCGTGGCTCTGTTCCTTGCGATCCTGCTTGGGCACCAGGTTCACCTGGATATCCACCATCTCGGCTTCCTGGCGGAGGAAGCTGTGGCGCACCATGCCCACGAAGGTGAAGGGCGCGGCCTCGCCCGCATAGACCTGCACGTCCTTGACCGTGGGTTCCTGCAGCAGGCGGCGGGCGATGCCCTGCCCCACGGCGAGGGCGTTCTCCTTCGGGGTTCCCGAGGGAAGGTCCAGCTGCACCATGAACTCCGACTTGTTATCGAAGGGCAGCATCTTCACCTTCACCACGCCGAACCCCACCAGGGACATGGCGGCGAGCAGCAGGACGATGACGCCGCCGAAGAAGGCCCAGCGGACCGAGGCGCGGGTGAGCAGCGCGTGCATGACCTTCCGGTAGAGGGCGGTCATGCGGCTGTCGGGCGCCACTTCGGGGTTCTTGTGGGGCCAGTCGTGGATGGGTTCAGCCGGGGCCGTGTCGGGCGTGGCCGGATGCAGCCCGGAGGCATCGGTCTCCGGCAGGTTCGCTTCTTTCTTGAAGACGATGAGGCTGGCCCAGGGGCTGATGACGAAGGCGATGATCAGGCTGAACAGCATGGCCAGGCTGGCACCCACGGGGATGGGCCGCATGTAGGGGCCCATGAGCCCCCGCACGAAGGCCATGGGCAGGATGGCGGCGATCACCGCGAAGGTGGCCAGGATGGTGGGATTGCCCACCTCGTCCACCGCTTCCACCACCATGCGAGCGAAGCTCTTGCGCCGCCCCGGCAGGTGCATGTGCCGGTGGATGTTCTCCACCACCACGATGGCGTCGTCCACCAGGATGCCGATGGAGAAGATGAGGGCAAAGAGGGTCACCCGGTTCAGCGTGTAGCCGAACAGATAGGTGAGGAGCAGGGTCAGGGCCAGGGTCACGGGCACGGCGATGCCCACCACCACGGCGCTGCGCCAGCCCATGGCCAGCAGGATCAAGGCGATGACGCTGAGGGTGGCGATCATCAGGTGTTCGATGAGCTCATTCGACTTGTCGCCCGCGGTCTCGCCGTAGTTGCGGGTGACGGTGAGCTTCAGATCGTGCGGAATGAGGTTGCCGCGAAGGGCCTCCACCTTGGTGAGCACCTGCTCGGCCAGGGCCGTGGCATTGGTGCCAGCCCGCTTGGAGAGGGTGATGCTCACGGCGGGCTCGAAGCCCTGAGCATTGGCGCCCGCGAAGAACACCACCGGGGGTTCGGGTTCGGGTCCATCCACGATGCGGGCCACGTCACCCAGGTAGATGGGTTTCTGATTGCGGATGCCCACCACCAGGCGCTTCATTTCGATGGCCTGGAGGACGAAGCCGGTGGCTTCGACCTCCGTCCGGCGGCCGCGATCCACGAGGGCGCCGGCGGGCAGCTGGGCCTCGGCCGATTGCAGGGCGGGCTGAAGCTCGCCCATGGAGAACCCGAGCGAGCGCATGCGGTCCGGATCGGGTTCCACCCGCACCATCCGGCGGGCGCCGCCCAGCACCTTGGCCTGGGCCGTGCTGGGGATGGTGGAAAGTTCCCGTCCCAGCACCTCGCCCACCTTGCGCAACTGGCCCGGGGTCTGTTCGGGCCCATGCAGGGTCAACACCATGAAGGGCACATCATCGATGGTCTGCAGCTTGACGATGGGCTTCATGGCCCCCTGCGGCAGCATCTCCGGGTTGGTCGCCAGTTCCTGGTGGACCTTCACCAGGCTGGTTTCCTGGGGCTCGTTCACCTTGAATCGGACGGTGATGAGCGCCATGCCGGGACGGCTCATGCTGTAGAGGTACTCCACGCCCGGAATGCCCCAGAGGCGGCGTTCCAGCGGCGCGACGATCTGGCTTTCCACTTCCTTGGGGCTGGCGCCGGGGTACGGCACGTAGAGGTCCACCATGGGCACGATGATCTGGGGTTCCTCCTCCCGGGGCGTGAGCCACACGGCCAGCAGGCCCAGCATCAGGGCGGCCAGGACGAGGAGCGGCGTCAGCTTGCTCCGTAGGAAGCCCTTTGCCAGCCGACCCGCCAGGCCGAGATGAACTTCAGCGTGCACTTCCTGTGCACGCCCCTTCGGGCGGCCATGGCCTCCGGCCGTGCCGTGACCCTCCGCTCCTGCTTCGTGCCCGTTCGCCTCATTACTTGGCATGGTTCACCCCGCCTGCCTTGAGCTCGACGGGCTGGCCGTCCTGGAGCGTGCCGGGCCGGTCGATGACGCGGTCGTCCTGCTTCAACCCGGAGCGCACCGGCAGACTGTCCCCCGCGCCGTCACCCACCGTGATCCAGCGCAGTTCAGCATGGCCATCCTTGGCCACGAACACACCCGTCAGTTCGCCTCTGGTCACCAGGGCACTGCGGGAGACCGTCAGGCCATCCGACTTGACCCCGGGCAGGAGAATCCGGGCGAAGGAGCCCTGGCGCAGGCCCTTGGGCGAAAGCACCCGGGCCCGCAGCGTGCCCTTGTGGCTGAAGGCATCACCACCAGGCGCCAAGGCCGTGACCACCGCCTCGCCCTGGGTGCCTTCCGATTCGAACCGGACTTTCGCGCCCTGCTTGAGGGACCTGCCTTCGGATTCCGAAAGGGTTGCCACCAGTTCCTGCTCGCCTTCACCCACGAGTTCCAGCAAGGGCATGCCGGGGCCCACGAAGTCGCCCTCGTTCACCTTGCGGGACTGCACCACACCGGAGAACGGCGCGCGGATCTGGGTGTAGGCGATATTGGCCTTGAGGGAGGACACGCCGGCCTGGGCCTGGGCCATCTGGGCCTGGGCCTGTTCCACTTCCGAGGGCGTGGCGGCCTTCTGGGCGAAGAGCGCCTGGATGCGGCGATGGTGGGCCTCGGTCGTGGCCAGGCCCGTTTCCGCGGCTCGCAACTGGCCCTGCAGGTCCTCGTCGCCAAGGGCCATGAGCAGCGTGCCGGCCTGGACCCGCTGGCCCTCCTGGACGAGCACGCGCTTCACCTGGGCCGCCATGCGGGTGGCCATGGTGGCGGTGCGGGTGGACTGCAGGGTGGCGGCCACCCAGATCCCGCCTTCCGCCTGGCTTCCAGCCACCAGGGCCACGGCCACCTTGGGCAGGACCTTGGCCTCGGGATGCGCCTCTTTGTGCCCACAGGCGAGGGTTCCCAGCAGCGATCCCGTCAGAGCGAGGGTGGTGTACAGCTTCATGGCGTGACTCCTTCGATGGGGGCGCCGGTGGCCAGATCCAGGGCCGCCCGGTTGATGCGCAAGTCAAAGAGGCTTTGGAGCAGGAGATTGCGGGCGCCCTGCAGGGCGGCTTCCGCATCCAGCACATCCGTGAGGGGCGTCAGGCCTTCGCGATGGCGGGCCTGCCGCAGCCGCTTGGACTCCTCTGCGGCGAGGATGGATTCCTTGGCCGCCGCGTACTTGGCCTGAGCCGCCAGGAGAGAGGCCTGGGCCACGCGGACTTCGTGCTCCGCCTGCTGCTGCTTGAACGTGTTGAGTTCCTGCGCGGCCTGAGCCTGGGCCCGGGCTGACTGGGCCTTCGCCCGGTCGGGGGCGGAGTACACCTTCCAGGTCAGGCCCACGGCGGCCCAGGTCCAGTTGCCCTTGTCGGACCAGGAGTGATGCAGGGTCCCGGCCCCCAATTCCAGGCCCACGGTGGGGAGCAGACTGCCCTCGGCGGCCTTGGCGCCTTGCCCTGCGGCCTTCGCCTGAAGGTCCGCCGCGATCAGATCGCCCCGGCGCATCGAAAGCCCTGGGGCCAGGGCCTCCTGGGGCTCCAGCGGTGTCCCGAGGGGGCCTTCCACGGGGCCCGTGCCGGTCAGGAGCCCCAGGCCCGATCGCGCCATGCGGACCTGTCGGACCACCTCGGCCCTTTGGGCCTCCACCTGGGCATGTACGGCCTTCAGGCGCTGCAGTTCAGACTCCAGCATCAGGCCCTGCTGCACCCGGGCGCCCACGAAGTCTTCCATCCCCTGGACCCAGACGCGGGTGTCTTCGACCCAGGTCAGGGCCTGCTCCGCCACCTGGGTGCCGAAGTAGGCTTCCACCACCGCCCGCGCGGTTTCCTGCTTGCGATGGCTCTGGCTGGCCTGCTCAGCCTCGAACAGGAACTCACCCGCCCGCCGGGCGGCGGTGATGCGGCCACCCGCGTACAGGGGCTGCTGGATCACCGCAGAACCGCCGTAGGCGCCGATGGGATCCGGGTGGTTCAGCACCAGGGGATTGAAGTCCGCCGCTCCGATCCGGGCCTGGTTCAGCTTGATGCCGAAGGCCATCATCGGCTCGTTGGTCCGCAGGCCCTGGGCCTGCAGCGTCAGGCTGGGCAGCCGCATATCCCGCGCGGCCTCTGTATCGGCCCGGCGGGCCTCCACCATGGCCTGGCCGGCCTTGAGACCAGCCTGATCCGCCCAGGCTTTCCGGATGGCCCCCTGAAGGGTCAGGGGCGCCTGGGCATTCAAGCCCATTCCCAGGATCAGGAGGAAGGCCATGGGGCATTTTTGTCCGATAATCATACAGGAATACTCCGATCCAAAAAAAGGCGGGACCACGCCCACCTCATTTTAGGGCTTTATAGGTCACCCGGGCGCGATCACTGACATGGCCGCAGACCAGGTCGCATAGCTCACCCACCAGGGGCATGACCGGTGAGAAGTAGACGGCGTTGCCTTCAGGATCCCGGCTCACGAGACCCACCCGCACCAAACAAGCCAGATGCTTCGAGGCATTGGCCTGGGACAGGCCCGAAGCCTCGGCGACGGCCCCCTGGCTGAGGGGTTCCTTGACGTCCAGAAGCGCGCGAAGGATCTTGAGGCGCGAGGCATCCCCCAGGGCGCTGAAGAGGCCGCTCACTTCGTCGATCATGGGATTGCTGAGGGTGTGATTCATAACTTCAACTCCATGCGACTATAATCATCTAGAATCAAAACGTGTCAAGCCTGAATTTTTCCCCGTTCAAACAAATACTGTATACCCATCGGAGCATCCAGCAACCAAAGGCTCCACTGGACTGCCTATTTCTCCTGATTCGTGACCAAGGTCATGCCCCTAGGGTCTGTATTCAAAGTGGATGTGGGCCGCGACGTCGGCCAGCCGCGTGATCCAGCAAGGCAGTGGCCGCCGGGCGATGTGGTGCATCATTCAAGGCCGCTAACGCAGCTGGGCGCGCGGCTGGCCCCGTCCCGGAGGGCAAGGGGCGGCGCCCGGCGCGATACTACGTCAAGCTCCTTGCCGATAGTGCCGCTATCGCCTTCGTCGCTTTCCTTGTCTCGCTTGGGCGGCGCCCCTTGCGCGGCCACACCCCACTTTGAAAACAGACCCTAGCCCCTGGTTTGCTAGGCTGATCAGGGAGACACCCGTGGACGACCTGGACCTGCGCGCCGCCAAGATCCGCCTGCTCTGCACCGACATCGACGGGGTGCTCACCACCGGCGCCCTCCACTACGGCAGGGAGCCCGGCCATACCAAGGCCTTCCACGTGCGAGATGGCGCCGCCATCAAATGGCTCCAACGCGCCGGTATCCCGGTGGCCTTCATCTCGGGCCTGGCCTCCGAAGCCACCGAGAACCGCGCCCGGGACCTGGGCGTGGCGGACTGCTTCGCCGGGCACCTGGACAAGGGGCCGGTCCTCGACCAGCTCTGCGCCAAGTACGGTCTGACTGTGGACCAGGTGGCACACCTGGGTGACGACCTGCCGGACCTGCCCCTGCTCCGACGGGTGGGCCTGGCCTGCTGCCCCGCGGATGCCGTGGACGAAGTGAAGGCCGCCTGCCACTGGGTGTCCAACCGCGACGGCGGGCAGGGGGTCCTGCGCCTGGTGGCCGAGCGCATCCTCCGGGCCCAGGGCCACTGGAACGCCCTCCTTGCCAAGTACGAGGTCTGACCATGCCGCTGCGCCGCCTGTCCTTCCTTCTGCTCGCCGCCCTGCCCCTGGGCGCCCAGGACGCCGCCCTCGGCCTCAAGGTCCAGGCACTCATACCCATGAGCGATCTGCGGGACCTCACCAACGGGCAGCTGGGTGTGGGCGGATACCTGTTCGTCGAGATTCCCGTGGGCGAAGGCCTCCTCTTCCGCCCCACCGTGGGCGCCCAGCACATCCCCAAGGGCAACACCCTGGGCCTGGCGGGCACCCAGACCAGCGTCAGCTCGGTGGATTTCATGGTGGATGCGCTCTGGTTCCCCAACGACGATACCAAGCGGGGCCCCTACCTGGTGGGCAGCCTCGGTGGCCAGCAGTGGCGGGTGAGCGCCACCGGCACGAGCCCCTCGGCCACCTCCGCCACCCGCCTCGGCCTCGCCGGCGGCGTCGGCTACCAGGTCTCCGCCCACCTCGGCGTGGAGGCGAAGGGATTCTGGAGCCCCATCGAAAAGAACCTCACCGCCACAGGGCTGCTGCTGGGCGCCACCTGGCGGTTCTGATACCTACTTCAGCCCGCGCTTCTCCAGCAGCGGCCCCACCTTGGGATCGCGGCCGCGGAAGCGCTGGTAGAGCAGGGCCGGATCCTCGGTGCCCCCCTTGGCGAGTACCTCTGCGCGGAACTTGGCGGCGGTGGCCGCATCGAAGAGGTTGCCCTTCTCCTTGAAGGCCTGGAAGGCGTCGCTGTCCAGCACGGCGCTCCAGATGTAGCTGTAGTAGCCCGCCGCGTAGCCGCCCATGATGTGGTTGAAGTAGGGGCTGCGGTAGCGGGGCGGAATCTCCGCGATGAGCCCCCACTTGGCCAGGGAGGCTTTCTCGAAGGCGGCGGTGTCCTGGGGCTTGGTGGTCGTGAGCGTGTGCCAGTCCATGTCCAGCAGGGAGGCGGCCATGTACTCCACCGTGGCGAAGCCCTGGCCGAAGGTGGCGGCCTTCTTCATCTTGGCCATCAACGCGTCGGGGATGACCTCGCCGGTCTTGTAGTGTTTGGCGTACAGCTTGAGCACTTCAGGCTCCATGGCCCAGTTCTCCATGACCTGGCTGGGCAGCTCCACGAAATCCCGGGGCGTGCCGGCGGTGCCACGGTAGCGCCCCTTGTAGAACAGGCCGTGCAGGCCGTGGCCAAACTCGTGGAAGAGCGTCCGCACCTCATCCGAAGTCAGCAGCGCGGGGCGATCGCCCGCGGGGGCCGTGAAGTTGCAGACGTTCACCACCACGGGGTCCACCTGCTTCCCATCCTTGAGCCAGGGGGAACGGTAGCTGCTCATCCAGGCGCCGCCCCGCTTGCCCGGGCGGGGGTGGTAGTCCACGTAGATCAGCCCCAGGTGCCGGCCATCCAGCTCCTGTACCTCGAAGCAGCGCACATCCTTCTGGTAGACCGGGATGCCCTGTACCTCGGTGAAGGTGATGCCGTAGAGCTTCGAGGCCACGGCGAAGGCGCCCTGGCGCACGGCGTCGATGGCGAAGTAGGGCTTCACCGCCTCCTCGTCAAAGTCGTACTTGGCCTGCTTCACCTTCTCGGCGTAGTAGCGCCAGTCCCAGGGTTCGAGCTTCTGGCCCGGCAGGTCCTTGGCCATCATGGCCTGCAGCTCGGCGCGCTCCTTCTTGGCGACTTCGAGGGCGGGCTTCCAGATCTGGTCCAGGAGTCCGTAGACGCCCTGGGGATCCTTGGCCATGTTCTCTTCGAGCACGTAGTCGGCCCAGGTCTTGTAGCCCAGCAGCTGAGCCTTCTCCACTCGCAACGCCGCCACCCGGCTCACGATGGCGTTGGTATCGGTGTCGCCGCCCTGATTGCAGCGCTCCAGGTAGCCCGTGAGCAGGCGCTTCCGCAGCTCGCGGTTCTGGGCGTATTCGAGGAAGGGCCAGATGCTGGGGCCATCCAGGGTGAACAGCCACTTGCCCTCCTGCCCGGCCTTCTTCGCGGCAGCGGCGGCGGCCATACGCAGACCTTCGGGCAGGCCCGCGAGATCCGCGGGCTGATCGACCACCAGTTGGAAGGCCTTGGTGGCCTTCAGGAGCCGGTCGCCGAAGTCCACGCCATGCTTCGACTGCTCGGCATTGATGGCGCGCATCCGGACCTGCTGGTCCGGCGTCAGCGCGGCCCCGGCCCGGACGAAGCCCTTGTAGGTGCGCTCCAGCAGGCGCGCCTGGTCCGGCGCAAGCTTCAGTCCGGCGCGGGCTTCCCACACGGTCCGGACGCGTTGGAATAGCTTCGCGTTCAGATGGATATCATCGCGGTGGGCGGCCATGAGAGGCATGACCTCGCGGTTCACCGCCTGCAGCTTGGGCGTCGTTTCAGCCCCCATCAGATTGAAGAACACCGATCCCGCGCGGTCCAGGAACTGGCCGGACCGCTCCAGGGCCACGATGGTGTTCTCGAAGGTCGGGACTGCCTTGGCCTCCGCGATGAGCAGGATCTCGGCGGCCTGCTGCGCCATGCCCTCCTTCAGCGCGGGCAGGAAGTGTGCCTCCTTGATCTCGGCGAAGGGCGGCACACCGAAGGGCGTCTTCCAGTCCGCGGAGAAGGGATTGGCCACGGGGGCCGGTTCGGCGGCGAGGGCGGGCAGGGTCATGAGGACGGCCAGAAGGGCAGCGGTGCGCATGGAGGCTCCAGTGGATGCATTCATCACCCTAGCATCATCATACGAGGCAATCCAGTCCACCCCGTTGCTCGAGAATATAATTGAAGAAATTCTTTGAATTGTTTCCATCGGGCCCATGCTGGGAACTGGGCCGGAATCCTCATTGACCAGGCCCGGAAAGAAAACCCATGTCCAATGACAAGAAGCCCAAGAAAGCCAAACCCGCCGTCGTCCACGGCGCCACCAACCGGGGCACCGGGCTGGCCGGCAAGCTGGCCGAACCCGTCAAATCATCGCCACTTTCGCCCGCCAAAAAGAAGAAGTAGCACCCCGCCACGAGAAGCAGGGGCCGCCGGCAAGGCAGCCCCTACTTCTTGTTCCCGAACGCCAGATTCCGCACCAGATCCTCGGTCTTCCAGGGGGCGGCCCCGCCACCCAGGTACTTCTGGAACCACTCAAGGTGGGCATTGTAGTAGACGGGCATGGATTTCAGGTTGTCCGGCCAGTGGCCATCGTTCTTGAAAACGATGAGGCGGCTGGGCACGCCCATCTCCTGCAGGCCCGTGAAGAACTGCAGGCTCTGGGTGTAGGGCACGCGGTAGTCCCGCTCGCCGGTGATGACCAGGCAGGGGGTCTTGAAAGCCTTCACGTGACCGCTGGGATTCATCCGGTCGTAGTTGGCGGCCTGGTCCCAGGGCGTGCCCGTGAGGTCGTGCTCCGCAAACCACAGCTCCTCGGTGGCGCCGTGCATGGAGCGCAGGTCGTACACGCCCATCATGGCGGCCAGGGCCTTGAAGCGGGTGGTGTGGCCTTCGAGCCACATCATGGCGTAGCCGCCCCAGCTCCAGCCCATGGCGCCCATGCGGTCCTTGTCCACGTAGGGCAGGGCCGCCAGGTGATCGGCCACCTGCTCGATATCGGTCATGACCTTGCCGTTCCAGTCGCCGCTGATGGCATCCGTGAAGGCCTGGCCGTAGCCCGTGGAGCCATGGGGATTCGGGAAGGCCACGATGTAGCCCGCGCCAGGATAGACCTGCCAGTCGCCCCGCAGGGTATCGGACCACATCATCTGCGGACCGCCGTGCACGTTCAGGATCAGCGGGTACTTCTTCGCGGGATCGAAGCCGTGGGGCTTCACCAGGAAGACGTGGATATCCCTGCCGTCGGCGCCCTTCACGGAGAACTCTTCCGCCGGCCGGAGGTCGACATCATCGGCCACGGCCTGGTTGAAGGAGGTGAGGCGCCGCAGTTCCTTCCCGGCGAAAGCGTAACGCCAGATCTCGGCGGGCTCGCCCACCCGGGTCTTGGTGAGGTAGACGGCCTTCTCATCCGGGCTCAGCACGAACTCCTTGATGCTCTGCCCCTCCAGCATGCGGGCGGTCTTCCCGGTGGCCACCTCCACCCGGAACAGGGGCCAGCGGCCCTTCTCCTGCACCGTGAACCAGAGCGCCTTGCCGTCGCCGGACCAGCGGAAGGCCTCCACCCAGTTGTCGATGGCTTCGGTGAGGACCTTGCGGGTCTTCGCGACCCGGTCATAGACCGCCAGACGGAAGCGATCGGATTCGTGGCCAGCCTTGGCCTGCAGCTTGTAGGCGATGAAGCGGCCATCGGGCGAGTACTTCGGATCCTGATCGGCGGCGGGGTTATCCCCCGTGATGCGCCGGGGCGTGCGGTCCCCTTCCAGGGAAATGAGGAAGAGATCCTGGTTCGTGCTGCGGGCCGGCATGGGATCGGTGTTCGTGGTGACGCAGACCTCCTTGCCATCGGGGCTCAGGTCCCAGCTCTGCCAGAAGCCCGGGTAGTCCTGCTTGCCGGAGGTGATGGCCTCCACCTTGCCTTCGAAGGTCGCCGTGAACAGGTGGGCGTACTGGAAGTCGCGCCACTCGGTCCAGTGGCGGTAGAGCAGGGAATCCGCGAGGTGGGCCTGCACGGGACCGCTCTCCAGCTTGCCGGCCAGCTCCTTCTGTTTGGCGCCATCCGCCATGGCCTCCGGGAAGACCGAGGCTTCGAAGAACACCCCCTTCCCGTCTGGCCCGAGCTTGGGCGAGCCCACGCCTGCCTCGAAGGCGGTCAGCTTCCGCGCCTCACCGCCATTGGCGTCCAGGGCCCAGAGCTGGCTGCCGCCTTCCCGGTTCGACAGGAAGTAGAGCGTCTTTCCATCCTTCGACCACTGGGGCGCGGTGTCAGCCTTGCCAGAGAAGGTGAGCTGCTTCGTCGCGCCGCTCGCCACCTCCAGTACCCAGAGTTGGGTGCTCCGCTTGGCGGCCTTCAGATCCTGGGTGGATACCTCGAACGCCAGCCTGCTGCCGTCCGGGCTCAGGGCCAGGTGCTGCAGGCCCTTCAGCCGGTAGAGGTCCTCGATGTGGAAGGCCCGCTTCTCCGTCGCCGCCAGGGGCAGGACGATGACAAGGACCGGGAAAAGGAACCGCTGGAGCAGGGACACGATGGCCTCCGAACATGAACCCCAGGATCGCACAGCGGCGGGGGAGTCGACGGCCCGGCTGGCCGACATCGGCCCCCGGAGCCGTGGGTTGGAAACGGCAGAATTCGATCAGTGGGCAGGAACGAAGATCTCCGCGATGACTGGGCGATGGTCAGAGGCTTCCCCGTTGCCCGTCCAGCAGCGGCCGGACCGGAGCCCGGGGCTCAGCATGATGTGATCGATCCGCATCCACGATGTCCTGGGCAGCCAGGGCAGCCTGCCCCGGAGCAGGAAGTGGCCATAGGTGAAGCCATAGCCCCGCCCTCCCTGGCTGAAGGAGTTGTGCAGCCTCGCCTCCTTCAGCGCCCTGCAGGCCAGCGAGCCATCGGGCGAGTTCAGGTCGCCGGCGAGAATGATCGCGCCGCGTTCCTGGCGCACCAGCTCGGCCACCCGTGCGGCCTGCAGAAAACGGCGCTCCACATTCTCCTGGAGATCCTGGATGGATTCATCGATACGCCCGGGGTGTTTCCGGACGACCCTCAGGGCATTGAGACCTTCCCGGGGCGTCAGCAGGTGGACATTGTAGAGCGCGATGGAGGTCGCGCCGAACTGCAGCCGGGTCCGGACCGCGAATTCCTGCTCCACGGGGAGCGAGGGCGAGCAGGCCTCAGGCCTGCCAAGGGGCCACCGGCTGGCAATCACGTACTGTCCGTACGAGCGCACATGCCAGTCCCGGAAGAAGGCCCCCAAAGGTCCCTTCATCGTGTATTCGACATCCTGGAGAAACACCACATCAGGCCGGTAGCGGACCAGGTCGCTGATCAGGGCGGCCAAGTCCCGACGACCATACTTGATGTTGCAGGTCATGACCCGCAGGGTCCCACCGCCCTGAGCGGCTGCCTGATGGGGGCGGAAGGCCCAGTGGAAACCCATGATCGGCCCGCAGACCCAGAGGCCGTAGAGGACCAGGACCCAGCTCCAGCGCCGGGCGAACTTCATGGCGAAGGGGGCCAGCAGGATGACCGGAACCAGCCACAGGGCCTGGGGCAGGTAGAGGTTGAAGGCGCCCAGCCACCACCGATCGGGACCGAGCCCATTCAGCACGGTGATCAGGGCGAGGAAGAGGCCGTAGGCAAGAATGAGGCCCCGCACCCAGACGGAGGGCTTCCCTAGGGGTCCAGTGGTCATGCGCAAGAACTCAAGGAGGCCTGCCGGAGATCGTTTGCGAGCACGGCACCAGCATACCTGATGCACGGGCGGGGGCGTTCCCCGTGCTTTCGCCTCGCCTTGCTATCCTGGACCATGCTGAATCCCGTCCTTCCCGATGTCCCCCCCGGCCGCGGGATCTTCTGCAACCGGACGCTGAACCTGCGCTCGGTACGGGCCATCGGCTACGACATGGACTACACCCTGGTGGACTACCGGGTGGACGCCTTCGAGCGCATGGTCCACGCCCAGGCCCAGGAACGCCTGGCCGCCGAGGGCTGGCCCATGGCGGGGCTCGACTTCGATGGCGCCATGGTGACCCGGGGACTGGTGATCGACACGGAGCTGGGCAACCTGGTGAAGGCCGATCGCTTCGGCTTCGTGAAGCGGGCCATGCACGGCACCCGGATGCTGGAATTCACCGAGCAGAAGAAAGCCTACGCCCAGACCCTGGTGGATCTTTCTGAATCCCGCTGGGTCTTCCTGAACACCCTGTTCTCCCTTTCGGAGGGCTGCCTCTACGCCCAGGCCGTGGATCTACTGGACCGGGGCGCCCTGCCCCGTCCCTTCGAGTACGGCAGCCTCTACCGGCACGTGCGCGCGGGCGTGGACGCCCAGCACATGGAAGGCCACCTGAAAGCCGAGATCGCGGCCGCACCTGAGCGCTACGTGGTGCAGGATCCCGAGGCCGCCCTGGCCCTGCTGGACCAGAAGGCGGCCGGGAAGAAGCTTCTGCTCATCACCAATTCGGAGTGGAGCTTCACGTCGAAGATGATGACCCATGCCTATGATCGGCACCTGCCCGGGGACATGACCTGGCGCCAGCTCTTCGATCTGGTGATCGTCTCGGCCCGCAAGCCCGCCTTCTTCACGGAAACCGGCCCCTTCTTCGAGGTGGTGGACGAAAGCGGCCTGTTGCGGCCCGTGACGGGCCCCCTGCAACCGGGCGGCATCTACCTGGGGGGCTGTGCCGCCCAGGTGGAGCGGGACCTGGGCATCTCCGGCGACGAGCTGCTCTACGTGGGCGACCACATGTTCGGCGATGTGCACGTGAGCAAGCGCACCCTCAGCTGGCGCACGGCCCTGGTGCTCCGCGAGCTGGAGGGGGAAGTCTCCGCCCTGGAGGCCTACCGGCTTACGGAGCTCTGCCTCATGGAGCGGATGCGGGCCAAGGAGGAACTGGAGACCCGGCTCTCCCGGGCCCGCCTGGCCCTCCAGCGACTGCATGCGGGCTACGGCCCTGCTTCAGGCGCGGACGCGACCACCCTGGAGGCGAGGGTCCACGACCTACGTGGCCAGCTCCTGGCCCTCGACGCGGAGATCGCACCCCTGGCCAAGGCCGGCGGCGAGCTGACCAATGCGCGCTGGGGCCTGCTCACCCGGGCCGGCAACGACAAGAGCCACCTCACCCGCCAGATCGAGCGCTACGCCGATATCTACACCAGCCGCGTCTCGAACTTCCTGCACGCCACGCCCTACGCCTACTTCCGCTCCCCTCGGGGGAGCCTGCCGCACGATCCGGTGAGTTGATTCACCGGAGGGAAAGCGGCCTAGCCTACTTCGTCGCGTACACCGTCACGCCGTAGTGCTCCTGGTCCCAGGGCGGATCGCTGTTCCAGTGGCCGTAGGCATGGCTGTTGTCGGTCTTGAACCGCAGGGTGTAGGTGCCCTTGGGCAGGCTCACCAGCTCGTCGGCCTCGCGGTTCTTGGTGGCGCCACCCGCGTGATGGGAGCGGCCCCGATCCATGGACCAGACACGCTTGCCGGCGGGATCTTCGATCCAGGCCTCGTCGGCCATCTCGTCGCCGGTCCCCTCGCCCACGGCATAGACGCGCACGGCCTGGGCCGTGGCGAGGGTGAAGGCCACCTTGCGATCCTCGTCATTGCCCACGCGCACCGCCTCGCCCAGCACCGTCCAGGCCAGGGGCTTGGACTGGGAGACTGCCGCCAGATCCGCGTCGGCCGGAACGGAAAGGGTCAGGCCGTACAGCCCGGGGTCGCAGGGGGGCGCGGCGTTCCAGTCGGCGGGGGAGTGGGTGTCGTCGGTGATGAAGGTGGCCTCGTAGTCCCCGGCCGGCAGCTGGATGGTCTCCACCTGGCGGCGGTTCTTCCGGGCCCCGCCGGCGTACTGGGACTTGTCCATGCTCATCTCCCAGACCCGGGCGCGGCTGCGAGCCTCGGTGATCCAGCCGTAGTCATGCATGGAGCGGCCGCTGCCTTCGCCGGCCGCGTAGACGTGCAGGGTGATGGTCTTGCGCACATGGAAGGCCTGGGCCCAGTGGCCGTTGTCCGTGGTGGCGGACAGGCTCGCCACGATGTTCTTCCAGCGCAGGGGGGCCTCGAAGGTGGTCACTTCCGAGGGCTGGCCGTCCGGCAGGTAGATCTCCAGTCCGTAGTTCCCCACCTGCTCCCGCCAGTGGCGCTGCAGGCTGGACTCATCGGCCCCGATGGCCGCCAGGAAGCCCCGGGGCCGTTCGGTGGCTTTGGCCTGGAGGTCCCGACGATCGATGTTCCGGTTCCACTGGGCCAGCAGCAGGCTCTGACCGAAGCCGTGGTTGGCGAAGTAGGCCTCGTAGCTCCCCGCGGGCAGATCCAGGTAGCGGTCCGCCACCCGGTACTCCCAGTTCCGCTTGGTGTTCGAGCCGTCCATCTGCCAGACCACCTCGCGGGTGGTGGCGTTCAGGATCCAGCCATAGGCGAAGAGCGGGTTTTCTCGGGAGCGATGGAGAATCTGGCGCAGGCCACCGCCCCGGGCGTAGACGTGGACCTTCATGGGCCGGGGCAGGGTGAAGCCCTGTTGGCGCACCTCGGCGGTTTCGAACCCGTGCAGGGCCACGATGCGGGGCTCCGCGCTGCGGAGGGCCGCCGGAGCGAAGGTGGCCAGAAGAACAAAGAGGACCACGGCATGGACCGTCCGGATCAGGGCGGCACTTTCGGACAGGAGGAAGGGCAGCATGGGAACCCCGGGGAATGGTTCCAAGCTAACCCTCCGCTGGGCAGAGTCAGGCGAGGATCGGCGAACGGCGGGCGCCTACCGGTGAACGGGTGCTTGGGGCTCCCAACCCAACCTGGAGAGGGGAGTCAAACTTGGACACTCCGGTTTTCCGGAAAAAGCAGGAACACAGAGGACACAGAATTCCCACAGAGGACACAGAGAAAAGCGCTGATCGAAGAAGCCCTGCGGGCGCCAGCAGAGCACGAATCTGCTCCGTCCCACCCTCAGGCCATCCGTTTGCGGCCCGGATGGCCCGTACTGGAGCGCCAGGGCCGGTCTTCGTGCCCTTGGTCTTGCTCTTCATTTGTGTCCTTCGTGGAAGTAAAGAAGGCCCTCCATGAAGCCGAGCAAGGCCGATAGCCAGATCGGAACGCGTCAAGCACTTTGAGACAGTTGGTGGCCTGAGTTATCGCTCCGACCCACCCGCTGCGGAGAGCCGCCGGGGCCATGGACAGCCTGCGGATTGCCTGGCGGCAACGGGCCGATGGCCCGCCCTTCGGGTCCT
>JANYLR010000083.1 GCA_025363715.1 Holophagaceae bacterium
CTTTGCCACCCTGGACGCGGCGACAGACGACCTGCGGCGCCACCAGACCCTGGCCCGGGGCCGGATCCGCATCGGCGCCACGGTGGAATTCGGCACCAGCATCCTCATGAAGCACATGCAGCCCTTCCTGGCGGCCCACCCTGAACTCGACATCGACTTCACCCTCAGCCAGGAATTGCTCGCCCCCCTGCTACGGGATGACCTCGACCTGATCATCGACTGCCTGGAGCACCCCCTGCCGAGTCTCAAAAAGGCACCACTCTTCCGGGAGACCTACGTGGTGGCCTGTGCCCCGGCCTTCCGCCGGGCCCACCGGCTGCGGGTCCCGGCGGACCTCGGTGGCGTTCCCGTCCTCTCCCTCGACAAGGCCGGCGCCTGGTGGAACCGCTTCCTCATGGCCGTGCCCGATCACGAGCAGCCGCAGCTGGAATGGATCATCGCCGTGGACCACATCCGGGCCATGATCCACGCCGCCGTCGAGGGCATGGGCGTCCTCCTGGTGCCCCGGTACAGTGTGTTGGAGGAACTGAGGCGGCGTGACCTCGTGGCCCTCTTCCCCACCATCCGCCCCACCGAGGACCGCTTCTCCATCTACCAGAAGAAGGTCAAAGCCACCCATGAGAAGCAGCGGCTGCTGACGCGGTACCTCCAAGGGCTTAGTCCCGCCGAGTTTGGGTCCTAGGCGCCAAACCGCGTTGCGGTTTGGCGATAACTGCCAGCTTCGCTGGCAGCAAGTAGAAGGTCTTTGCTACCTGCGAACCGCAGGCTCGCAGCAGGAGCCGGCCTTCAATGGAAAGCGGCCTCCAACTCACTTCGCAAGCACGCCAAGGAAGCTGCACCCAACAAGCCGTGGTCATCCTCCAGGACGTGCAGAATCGTGCCTGGGTTCCGATCCCGGTAGGCTTCGCTTTCCGTCAGGGGGACCGCCTCGTCCAGACGCCCGTGCAGGATGACCGTGGGGACGGGAATCCGCCACTGGTCGTCATCGACCCAGTTGGGAAGATCCTGGAGCAGCTCCGGCCCCAGGCGCATCGGACTCCCCACGCCGTAATGGAAGACCTCCATTTCCTCCCGCTCCCGGTAGATCGCCCAGGCGGGGCTAGTCATGCGACGGCGGGCGAAGTGGATGGCTGGCGCCAGCAGGATCATGGATCTGATGGACGCGCCCCGATGGGCCACGGCCGTGGCGATGAAGCCGCCGAGGGAACTGCCGATCAGCACCGGCGGTTCCGGGAGCTTCCGCAGCAGGGCCTCCACCGCTTCCACCTGCGCCGTGAGGGTGAGGGTTTCGAAGGTCGGCAGATTGAGGTCCGGCGCGTGGAATGGGATTCCCCGTTCCCTCGCCCAGTGTCGGGTGAAGCTGCCCTTGTTCCCACCGGGGGCGGAGGTGAAGCCGTGGAGGTAAATCAGTGCCGTCATGGGTTCATGATGCCCCGGCTCTGCGCCAGATCGCTATGCGATCTGGCGTGAGCTGCCAGCTTTGCTGGCAGCTGAAATCGCGCTTCAAATGACAATAGGCCGCCTTTCGGCGGCCTATTGCTAACTGCAAACCAAAGGTTTGCAGCAGGGACGGTGGCATAACCTCCTCGCCGGGTCCCGACTCAGAACGCGCCGCTGGCGCGTAATTCGTCACCCGGCGGTCGGTTACATCTGATCCTTGAGGCCCTTCGCCGTCCTGGCTCGGGCCTCCGGCCCTCGGGGCTTTGCCCCCGCCATCGGCATCGCCGATGCGGCCCTATCCTCCCTTCGCCTTCGGCTGCGGTCGGATGGTGAAGACGACTTTGCACGGCCGCAAAGTCGTCTCCCCTTCACGACGAAGGCCGCCTTGCGGCGGCCTTCTGCGGCGTTCTCCGCCAGTCTTTACATCTGATCCTTGAGGCCCTTCGCGGTCTTGAAGACGACTTTGCGGCCGGCGGGGATCTTGATGCTTTCGCCGGTCTTGGGGTTGCGACCCATCTTCTCCTTGGTGGCGCGCACTTCGAAGGTGCCGAGGCCGAAGAGGTTGACGCGGTTGCCGGTGAGGAGGGTCTCGACGATATGGTCGCGGACGCCGTCCAGGATGGACTTGGCGCGGGCCTTGGAGAGGTCCTGGGCTTCGGCGAGGTTGGCGGCGAGCTCAGCGATGCCGAGGGTATCGGGCTTGGAGGTGGACTTGGCCATGGTTGGACTCCTTGGGATGGGTTGGGCGGGATTCCCGGTGGCACGCGAATCCCGGCGGGACCGGCACGCCACTGAGGGGCCGGCCGTAAGGGGAATGGGATGGGCTGGTGGCTACTCGGCCGCCGCGACGGCACTGACTTCGAGGTTGACCTTGGCGTGGACGCCGCTGTAGAGCCGTACATCCACGACATAGGTGCCCGCATCCTTGACGTGGGGCACGGTGATGTCGCGCCGGTCGAGGGTGAAGCCCTTGGCCTTGAAGAGTTCAGCCACGTCAGCATTGGTGACGGAACCGAAAAGATGGCCATTCTCACCGGCCTTCTTGGACACGGCGAGGCTGATGGCTTCGAGCTTCTCGGCCAGGCTCTTGGCGTCGGCCAGTTCCTTGGCACGCACCTTCTCGGCGCGCACCTTCTCGAGCTCGATCTGACGCTTATTCCCGGCGGTGACGGGCAGGGCCATCTTGCGGGGCAGGAGGAAGTTGCGGGCGTAGCCGTCCTTGACGTTCACGACATCGCCGCGGACGCCCAGATGGGGCACGTTTTCGATCAGGAGGATTTCCATGGGGTCTCCAAAGGGGAGGGTGGGTTTGGGTCAAGCCAGCGCCAAGGGCTCGCGTTGTCCCCGCTTGGGTGAGACGGCGTCCTGCGCCGTCAGGGCCGGGTCTGGAGAACCCGCCCTGTCCCCCGGTGGGTTCAGGCCGATCAGAAAATCCAGTTTATCCCAGGGTACGCCGATACCCAAGCAAGGATTTCCTACTCAGTGGAGCCTCAATGAGTTCCTTTGCCGATCGACGCGATACCCGGCGAGTCATCGTGGGGCCGGAGTTCGGCATCTCCTTCACCCTGAAGGGGCATGCCTATGCGGAGGTACGCATCACCAACCTGAGCCTCGGCGGCTGTTTCGCCCTGGTGGGGGTCCGGGATGCCCGCCTCTTCGAGCGCTCCGCCGTCATGGAAAACCTGGTGCTCCTGCACTCGGAGCTGCCCAAGGCTCCCATCATCGCAGCCGTATCCTACGTGCTGGGGGGGCGCCCCGGCGCCGAACCCATGGAGTACGTCGGGGTCGGCATCCAGTTCCTGGGCATGGATGACACCACCCAGCAGCTGCTGGACACGTGGCTTGACGCCGCCATGGCGACGCAGCAGTAGGGGATTACTTCTTGCCGAAGAAGCCGAGGATGGCCCCAGCCACTTCCTCGCGCATGGCCTCGGTCATCTCGGGATAGACGGGCAGGCTGAGCACTTCCTTGGCGGCAAGCTCGGATTCGGGTAGCTGGCCGGCCTTGTAGCCCAGGTCCTGGAAGCAGGGCTGCTCGTGGAGGCAGATGGGGTAGTAGATGGCGCTGCCGATGCCCCGCTCCTTCAGGTGGGCCTGCAGGGCATCCCGCTTCCCGCCCTTCACGCGGATGGTGAACTGGTTGTAGATATGGCGGCCATAGGGCACCACTTCCAGGGGCAGGACGGTTTCATCGGCTGTCAGGCCCTGCATCCGCTCCAGGTACCAGGCGGCGTGCTTGCGGCGGCCTTCGTGCCAGCCATCCAGCATGGGCAGCTTGGCGCGGAGCACCAGTGCCTGGAATTCGTCCATGCGCCCGTTCATACCCACCTCGTGGTGCATGTAGACGGGCTCCATGCCATGGACCCGGATGCGGCGAACCCGGGCGGCCAGGGTCGCGTCATCCCGAATGGCCGTCATGCCCGCATCACCGAAGGCACCCAAGTTTTTGGTGGGGTAGAAGCTGTAGGCGGTCAGGTCGCCGAACTGGCCGGCGGACTTGCCCCAGCCCTTGGCGCCCAGGCTCTGGCAAGCGTCCTCGATCACGGGGATGCCATGCTTCTTCGCCACGGCCATGATGCCGGGCATGTCCGCCAGCTGGCCGAAGAGGTGCACGGGCATGATGGCCTTGGTGCGCGGTGTGATGGCCGCCTCCACCAGGGCCGCATTGGCGTTGAACGTGGCAGGATCCAGATCGATGAAGACTGGCTTGGCGCCGAGCCGTGACACGACCCCCGCCGACGCGAAGAACGTGAAGGAAGGCACGATCACTTCATCGCCGTGGCCGATACCCAGCCCCATGAGGGCCGCCAGCAGGGCATCCGTGCCGCTGGACATGGCCACCGCGTGGGCGGCGCCGGCATAGGCCGAGATCTCGGCTTCCAGCCCCTTGACGTTCTCGCCCAGGATGAAGGCCGAGCGGTCGATGAGACCGGAGAGCCCCTCCAGGACCTTGGCCTTCACGGCGGCGTTCTGCGGCGCGAGTTCAAGCATCGGGACGGGCATGGGGCCTCCAAAGATCGCGGGTTCCAGTATGCCAGCGGGCCGGACCAGATTCCGTCACATCGGGCCCACCAAAATGGGCTGGTCGCGGAATACACGGAATTCCCACGGAAAGCGCAGAAGAAAGACATCTCTTCCCATTTTTCCGCGTCTTCTGTGCCCCTTCCGCGCCCTCCGCGACCAGCTATTCCTTTTCTTCGGCCTCTGCTTGCTTCATCGGACGCATGAGGGGGAAGAGGATGACGTCGCGGATGCTCTGGCTGTTGGTGAGCAGCATGACCAGGCGGTCGATGCCGATGCCTTCGCCGCCGCAGGGCGGGAAGCCGTGCTCTAGGCTGGTGATGAAGTCCTGGTCCAGGTGCATGGCCTCGTCGTTGCCGGCCTCGCGCTCGCCCATCTGGGCCTGAAAGCGGCCCATCTGGTCGATGGGGTCATTGAGTTCCGAGTAGGCGTTGGCGATCTCCATGCCACCGATGAAGAGTTCGAAGCGATCCACAAAGCGGTCATCGCCCTCCAGCGTCTTGGTGAGCGGCGACAGCTCGATGGGGTAATCGGTGATGAAGGTGGGCTGGAGGAGCTGCTTCTCGGCGTGGTGCTCGAAGAGGTCGCCCAGCAGCATGCCGACGGTCTTCTTCTCCACGTCCTCGATGTGCACGGCCTTCGCCAAGGTGCGCACGCTGTCGCCATCCTCCAGCTGGTGCCGGTCAACGCTGCCGAACTCGGCGATGGCGTCCTTCATGGTGAGGCGGCGAAAGGGCGCGGCGTACGAGATCTGCTGCTCGCCCCAGGGCAGCTGTTCGGAGCCCATGACCTCCCACGCCACGGTGGACAGCAGATTCTCCGTGAGGGCCATCATGTCGCGCAGGTCGCTGCCGGCCTCGTACATCTCCATCATGGTGAATTCGGGGTTGTGGCGGACGCTGAGACCTTCATTGCGGAAGTTCCGGTTGATCTCGAAGACCTTCTCGAAACCACCCACGATGAGCCGCTTGAGATACAGCTCTGGCGCGATGCGGAGGTAGAGCTGCATGTCCAGGGCATTGTGGTGCGTGATGAAGGGCCGGGCCGTGGCACCGCCGGGGATGGGCTGCATCATGGGCGTCTCGACTTCCAGATAGCCCTGGTCTTCCATGAAACGCCGCACGGCGCTCACGATGCGTGAGCGGGTCTGGAAGGTCTTCAGCACGTCGCCGTTGGAGATGAGGTCCAGGTAGCGTTGGCGGTAACGCTGTTCCTTGTCCTGGAGGCCATGCCACTTCTCGGGCAGGGGCAGCAGGGCCTTGCCGAGGAACTGGATCTCTTTCACCCGCACGCTCAGCTCGCCGGTCTTGGTGCGCATGAGCGGACCCGTGATGCTGATGAAGTCGCCCATGTCGAGGAGTTTCAGCACGTCCCAGCCGGGCTCGGCTAGATCATTCATGCGGAGAAAGGCTTGGATCTTCTCACCGTTCTCCGTGAGATGGGCGAAGACGCTCTTGCCCATTTCGCGAATGGTGAGGATGCGGCCCATGACGGACACCGTGAAGTCCAGGCCTTCCAGCTTCTCGTTGGGCCAAGCCTCTGCATCGGCATAGGTTGCCGCCAGCTGAGCGATGCCGTGCGTACGCTTTGCCTTTCGGGGCCAGGGATCCAGGCCCAGGGCCTTCAGCTTCTCGAGCTTCTCGAGGCGCACATCACGGTACTGGTTGGGCTGCATGGAAGCTCCGGCACGAACCTCCTAGTTTACAGGCCCCAGGCCCATACGCGGTATGCCAAGGCAGGGAGGGCACAGAGAACTGCCGCAATGAGGTTCCATCGATAGGGTGGCAAATCATTCAGGGTTTGGCTGGTCACGGAAGACACGGAATTCAACGGAAGACACAGAAGGGACCATGGCCCTCGCCGCGCAGGCCCGCTGTAGGCGGCTTCCAGCGCAGCCGGAAGTGATCCCAGGGGCGCCGAAGTCGCATCCTAAGAAGCGCAACTCCGGCGCCCCCGGGATGCAGCCTGCGCTATCGGAGCGGACGCCTCTGTTTTTTTCCGTGCTTTCCGGCTTTCTTCCGTGACTTCCGCGACCAGCGCTATGCTCGTTGGCCCTCAGCGCTCGCCAAAGCGATAGGCCGCAAAGGCGCTGATATCGGGAGCGGTGAAGCTGCCCGCCTCCTCGCTGAACCCGAAGCGCCACCGGGGCAGGCGGGTGTGGCGGAAGGTCCAGTGCTGCTGCCAGCCGGCCCGGTCCAGGCGGGGAATGCCCGTCCGGTAGGGGCTGTCCGCATAAGCCAGGCTGACCTCGATCCCGATCCCGGAGATCAGCCCCGGCCCCTCGCCCCGCCAGCCCAGGCTGGCCCAGGCGCGACTGAAGGAGCGTTTCTCCAGGACCAATCGCAGCGGACTGTGTTCCGGCAGCCCTAGCCACACCCGCTCAGTCTGGCCGAAGACCCGCCAGCGTCCATAGGTCCGCCACAGAGCGCCGCCCACCAGGCCATCTGTGCCGCCGCTGCCGGAAAAGTCGGACTGCCGGCCCGTGGGCAGCTGGATGGAGGCGCCGTAGCGCCCGCCCTTTTCCGGACTGCCGAAGGGCCGGATCCAGGCCACGTCCAAATCCATGAGGGCCAGTCCGGACCGGGTGAGGTCTCCGATCACGCGGCCATCCCGCTCCAGGTGGTAGACCAGCCGGTTCTTCGGGGCGTCCTCCCGGCCCCCCTGAGGCAAGTTGAACATCTGATGCCAGTTCCACATGGCCTGATCGGCGATGCCTCCCGAGCGCGAAGCCAGACGCGCCCGTACATTCACCCGGGAGGAACCGGCCTTCATGCCCCAGTCCGCGGTCAACTGCCACTCCTCCCCATCCAGCCGGGCAAAGCTCCGGCCATCGCCGCTGCGCTCCAGGTCTGGCCGAAGCATCTGGCTGGTCGCCTCGATGGCCACCTCGCGGATCCCCTCTGGCAGGGGCTCGGGAAAACCCTCGAACCAGGCCACCCGGTTGGGCCGGGGGGTCTCCTGGGCCACGAGGCCCAGTGTTGCCAATGCCAACCCGAACCCCAACGCCAGCCCCCTGGCAACTTTATGGACCTGGATGGATAGATTGACCAAGGTCACGGAACATCCTTTGCTCGAAGGTATTACTCTGCCCTATCGCTTCCCGGCCCAGCCAGCATTGAAACTCGAATGTTTATAGATGATTACAGTGTCCTCAATCATTGAGGTCCATAATCATAGCCCGCCCAGCCCCCCAACCATCACCCCTTCTTTCACAGGAGCCGATCCCATGACCCGTCTCAAAACTCGCCTTCAGGAATTGATCCAGGAGCACCGCCCACGCACCACCCGGCTCCTGAAGGAGTTCGGCAAGGTCGTCATCGACGAAGTGACCATCGACCAGTGCATCGGCGGCGCCCGGGACATCAAGGCCCTGGTGACCGACATCTCGTACCTGGATTCCCAGGAAGGCATCCGATTCCGGGGCAAGCTCATTCCCGAGACCTTCGCCGCCCTGCCCAAGCTGCCCGGCGCCGAGTACCCCACGGTGGAATCCTTCTGGTACTTCCTGGTCACGGGCGAGATCCCCACCGCCGCCGAGGCCGACGAGATCCGCCTGGACTTCAAGTCCCGCGCCAAGGTGCCGGCTTACGTCTTCGACGTGCTCCGGGCCCTGCCCAAGGACAGCCACCCGATGGTGATGCTCTCCACGGCCGTGCTGGCCATGCAGAAGGAGAGCAAGTTCAACAAGGCCTACCACAGCCTGAAGAAGAACGACTACTGGGACACCACCTACGAGGATGCCTGCGACCTGCTAGCCAAGCTGCCCGAGATCGCTGCCTTCATCTACCGGTACAAGTACAAGAACGGCGACATCATAGCCCCTGACTACAGCCTCGACATGGGCGCCAACTTCGCCCACATGATGGGCATCGCCAAGCCCTATGACGACGTGGCCCGGATGTACTTCATCCTCCACAGCGATCACGAGAGCGGCAACGTCAGCGCCCACACCACCCACCTGGTGGCCTCCGCCCTCTCCGACGCCTACTACGCCTTCAGCGCCGGCCTCAACGGCCTGGCGGGACCCCTCCACGGCCTTGCCAACCAGGAAGTGCTGCAGTGGATCATGGAATTCCAGAAGAAGATGAATGGTGCCGAGCCCACCGAGGAGAACGTGAAGGCGGCCCTCTGGGACACGCTGAACAGCGGTCACGTCATCCCCGGCTACGGCCATGCTGTGCTGCGTAAGACCGACCCCCGCTACACCGCGCAGATGGAGTTCTGCCTCAAGCACCTGCCGGGCGACCCGCTCTTCAAGCTGGTCAACATGATCTACAAGGTGGCCCCCGGCGTGCTCACCGAGCACGGCAAGACCAAGAATCCCTTCCCCAACGTCGATGCCCAGAGCGGCGTCATCCAGTGGTACTACGGGCTCACCGAGTACGACTTCTACACCGTGCTCTTCGGCGTGGGCCGCGCCATCGGCGTGCTGGCCAACATCACCTGGGACCGCGCCTTGGGCTACGCCCTGGAGCGCCCCAAGTCCGTCACTACGGCCATGCTCGAAGAGTGGGCTGCCAAGGGCGGAAGGTAACCAGGTCTCCATCTCGCAGAAAAGGGGCGGGCCACTTGGCCCGCCCCTTTTCTGCGCAGGATGGAACTACAGAATAAAAGATAGCTCGCTCTCCGGCGTACGGCAGTCCAGATCCAAGCCGCGGTCCCGGTGGTCGGCGATCTCGGCGATGACGCCGATGGTGCGACCAAAGAGGAAGAGGGTGAAGGCCAGGTCCTGGACCTGGTGCATGGTGATCCGGCCAGCCTGGAGATCTTTCCACACCAGCTTGAGGGTGATCACCGCCAGGACCGCATCCACATTCACGCAGAAGACGTTCTTGGTCACGCCCTCGGCGTAGAGCTCCTTTACCAGCAGGCGGTAGAACTCCCAGAAGGCATTGTGGACGCCCTTCTCCGCCAGCATCCCCGATACGAACTGTTCCCGCGGATCCACATTGATCTTGTTGCCGCGGAACACGGGGTGGTTGATGCAGGGAATGGGCTTCACGGTGCCATCCTCCTCTTCCTGGGCCTGCTTCTTGTAGGCGCCAAAGGCTTTGGCCGCCCGGTTCGCCATCTGCTTGAGATCCAGGCCATGGCCGGGATTCCCGGGATCCGGCAGGTCTGCACCCTGGAACTGTTCCAGCAGGAACTTGATCGCCTCGTAGCCGTTGCCGCCGTGGGCGCGGCCCGTGTTCGCCAGAAAGCCCACGAAGGCCATGGAGATGTCGTTCCGGGCACTGACGCTCTCTTTGGCGCCCTTGGCGGACAGGGTGCCAGGGCCATTGGTGATGGTGAGGCCCAGCAGGGTCTGGAACTCGAGCAGCTCGACAGGATCCGGTACCCGGCCGAAGAGCACCTTGAAGGCGTTTTCTGTGAAGCTGAGGTTCAGGTTGGACAGTTTTTTGTCCACCAGCTTCTTCCAGTGGGGATTGTTCGCCCGGTCCACCACCGAATAGGCCACGATGCGGGACATGAGGTAGAAGTAGGTGACCGAGTCCTCCACGAGCTGGCGGCTGATTCGCTTCTCCAGCATGGGGTTCCAGAGGACGCACACGGCGATGGTGGCCAGCAGGAACTCGTAGGTATCCCGAATCTCGAGGCCTCGGCTTTCGGCCAGGTCAAGGATGTGCTGGCAGACCTTGAGGGCCACGCAGGACTTCTTCGATTTCTTGATCTCCCGGTAGAGCAATTCTGAAACGTCGGTCTTCCGGGAGGGTTCCGCCCTGAGCAGCTGCGCCTCCACAAAGGCGTCCAGTTCAGGGGGGAAGACCTTGGTGTGCTCGTCCAGGCTGAACTCGCGGATGAGGTCGATGATGAATTTCGCGTGCTCCCGTGATTTCGCCAGGAGGTCCTTGTTGCCCACCAGGGCGATCTGGGAGGCCAGGTAGGCGTTGGGCGTGCAGCCGTTGGCCCGGCCCACATCGATGAGTTCCATGCGGCGCTCGTCGATCTTCATGAACAGATTCAGGATCAGGTTGAGCGTATTGAGGTCGGATTTCTCGGGCATGACCTTGGCCAGAGCAAAGTAGAGATTCTCCTCCAGGGTCCAGCGGGACAGGTCCAGCACGGTCTTGCCGTGCAGTTCCGAAATCTGCGACTCGCGATTCATCCGGGAGGCGCCGGACTTGTCGGCCATGTTCTGGCGTAGGTAGTGCGCCCCGACCTGCTTGTGTACTTCCACGATCTGGTGGTCGTAGGGGGAGGGCGCCTGCGTGATGGGGAGGTCCAGGGCGGGCGGCAGCTTCACCATGGTGTCGCTCAGCCAGAGCTTCAGCGAAAGATCCCCGGTGGTTTCGAAGTCGGGCTTCTCGTCGATTTTCTCGTAGACGGCCCGCACCGCATCCGGGATGTACTGGATGCTGGAGACGCGCACGCCCCGCTTGCTGACTTTGCAGGTCTTCGGATCGAAGACATCCACCCCGAAGTACTCGTCGAACCAGCGCTCCTTGCTTTCCGCGTCATCGCCGCTGCCGGAGAGCGCTCCCGCATGGCCGCAGGCCCGGGTGATGTTCTTCTTCCAGCGGCCGGTGACGCAGGCGATGATCGGCTTGGTGAACCCAAAGGTCCGATCCTGGATCCAATCCAGCGCCATCTTCTCGTAGTACCCGCCGGGTTCCACATAGATCACCACGGCCTTGGTGCGGGGGTCGTTCTGGGCCGCGTAGAGGAATTCGGGCAGGGCGAAGTGGATGTAGACATCCTTGCCGCTCGAGACCGCCGTGCTGATGCCGAAGCCCGCGGTGCGCAGGTACTCCGCCATGGTGGTGGTGAAGTTGCCGGAGTTGGAATGGATGGCGATGGAGCCCTGCACCAGGGTCTCCCCGGGATGGTCGCCGCCCAGGCTGCCGCCGATGCGCACCCGGTCCCAGGCGTTGGCCATGCCCAGGCAGTTGGCGCCGATGACGTCCACGCCCGCTTCCTGGCAGATCGCCCGGATGTTGCGTGAGT
>JANYLR010000004.1 GCA_025363715.1 Holophagaceae bacterium
GTGGTGGCCATCGTAATGACCCATCGAGACCGTTTTCTTGAGAGCTGGCATGAGCACTTTGACGAACCCTGAGCCCCCCCGCGGCACGCACCTCTGGTTCGAGCGGGGGCGGCTGGTCGTCCAGCTCCAGGACGGCCGGGAGTTGGCCTGTCCGCTGGCTTTCTTTCCGAGGTTGGCGGGGGCTCCTGCGGGGGACCTGTCGGACTGGCGCTTCACGGGGCGCGGCACGGGCATCCACTGGCCCCGCCTGGACGAGGATCTGTCCATCCAGGGGCTGCTGGAGGGCCGTCGAGCACCAGAAGCCGATGTCCGGGCCAAGGCGCTGGCTCCACGCCTGCGTGCGGCCCGCCGTCAGGCCGGATTCACCCAGGTGCAGCTCGCCGAACGCATGGGCCGATCCCAGGCCCTGGTGAGTCTCGCCGAGCGGGGCGCCCTGCGCATCGGCACCCCCTACCTCCGCGCCGTCCTCGAAGCCTGTGGCCTCCCCAGCGACTGGCAGCCCTGATCGGAACCGGCGGATAGGCGAATCAAAAAAACAAGAATCACCACTAAGACAGGAAGACCACGAAGAAAGGCTCAAAGCCCGTGCCCTTGCAGCTCTTCTCGGTATCGCCTGCGGTGAAGCGCGAGACGACCTGAATTCCGTGGTCTTCCTGTCTTCGTGGTTAGAAAAAAACCAATGAAATGGCTCCCCATGTTCGCCCTCGGCATTTCCGATTTCAGCGTTGGTGAAGGCGTCTACCCGGCGGCACAGCTGCTGCGGCTGGCCCGAGGCCTGGGCTACCGCGACCTGGTCTGCTGGGACCGGAGCCTGGCGGGCTACCCGAAGCTGCGGGACACCCTGGAGTGGATCCACAAGTCCCGCGAGTTGGAAGGCCTGCCGCCGGATCCCCGGTGGACGGACTTCCGCCTGCACCTGGGCTGCCGCTTCACCTGGCGGGGGCATGGCTACGGCGCACTGCCCTTCAGCGACACAGGCTACAGAGCGCTGAATCGGCTGCTTACTGCGCAGGCCCACGACGCGGCGCCGGGTCCCGATATCCCGGACCTGGGCGCGCCGGAACCGCCGCGGGACTGCGTGCTGCTGGCGGACGATCTCGCGGGTCTGGACGTCCTGCTGCGGGAAGGGCTCTACGCCGCCCTGCTGGCCCATCCCCGGCGCGTGCAGGAGGCCCGGAAGGCGCTGGCGGCGGGCCTGGAGGTGGTGGCGCCCCAGGTGCTGCGCTTCCGTACGGCCGAGGGCCTGGAGATGCACCGGCTCAAACGGGCCATCGATCAGCAATCGACGCTGATCCGCACCGGGGCCCTGTGGGAGGCCGCCGAGGCCGCCGTGCCGCGGAGCGAGTGGGAGGCCCGCTTCCCCTTCGCGGAGCCAGCCGTGGCGAAGGCCACGGCCTCGGTGCTCGAGCGCATCTCGGGCTGGCAGATCCATTGGGGCAAGTGGGAGGTATCGAAACCGCTGGACCAGGAGGCCGCGGACCTCGGCGCCCTCCTGCGGGAGCGCGTGCGGGCGGGCGTGGCGGAGAAGTACGCCCGGTCTTCCGAAGACCTGCGCGGCCGCGCCATCCTGCGCATGGAGCAGGAGCTGGACCTCATCATCTCCATGGATTTCGCCCGCTACTTCCTGCTGGTGCAGGACATCGTGCAGGCCCTGAAGCACAAGGGCCTGCCCAGCCGCATCTGCGGGCGCGGCAGTGGCGCGGCCTCACTGGTGAGCTACGCCCTGGACCTCAGCAATGTGGATCCCGTGGACACGAACCTGATGTTCGAGCGCTTCCTCACGAAGGAACGGAAGGATCCCCCCGACATGGATATCGACTTCGCCTGGGATGAGCGCGACAGGGTGATCCAGGCCGTCTTCGAGCGCTATGGCCGCGATCGCGTGGCCATGGTGGCCAACCACGCCTTCTTCAAGGCCAAGGGGGCCCTGCGAGCCGTGGCCCAGGCCCACGGACGGCCCGACAGTGAGCTCAAGCAGCTGGCCCGCTTCGTGCGCGGCTGGGAAGGGGGGCTGACGCGGGCCGCCGAGAATCCCGCCTGGGACACGATCCTGCGCCAGGCCCTGGCGCTGAAGGGGCACTTCCATCAGTTCTCCGTGCATCCCGGCGGCACCATCGTGACGCCCGGCCCCATGTGGGAGCATGCCGCCTTCCAGCCCGCGCCTGCGAAGGTGGGCGTATCCACCACCACCTGGGACAAGGACGGCGTGGAGAACTACGGCTTGGTGAAGATCGACCTGCTGGGCAACCGCAGCCTCGCCGTCATCCGCGATGCCTACGAGGTGCTGGGGGACCGGGTGCCCGCCGATCCCGGCACCCACTCCCGGAACGATCCCGCCACCCAGGCCCTGCTGCCCGGGGCGACAGCATCGGCGTGTTCTATGTCGAAAGCCCCGCCACGCGCCAGCTTCAGCAGCGGGTGGGGAAGGGCGACTTCGAGACGCTGGTGATCCACAGCAGCCTCATCCGCCCCGCCGCCTACCGCTGGGTGGACCGCTACGTGAAGCGCAGCCGCGGCGAGGAAGTATGGGAACCCAGCGATCCGGTCTTCAACGAGCTGCTCTCCGAAAGCTACGGCGTGCTGGTCTACCAGGAGGATGTCATCAAGGTCTGCGTGGCGCTGGCGGGCTGGAGCCACTACGAGGCGGACCAGCTCCGCAAGCTCCTGGGCAAGCCCGACTGCGAGGCCAAGCTGCCTTTCTTCGAGGCGCGCTTCCGGCGCGGCTGCGCCGAGCGCGGCGTGCGGCCTGCTACGGTGGACGAGTCCTGGGACATGATCCGCACCTTCACGGGCTACTCCTTCTGCAAGCCGCACTCGGCCAGCTACGCCCAGGTGAGCTTCGAAAGTGCCTGGATCAAGACCCACCACCCGGCGGTGTTCTTCGCCTCGGTCATCACCAACCAGGGCGGCTACTACCCCGCCATCGCCTACCTGGGTGATGCGCGGCGCCACCGCCTGGTGGTGCGCGGGCCCGATGCGAATGCCAGCGCCTGGCCCTTCACGGCCGAAGGCGAGCAGGCCCTGCGCGTGGGCCTCATGCAGGTTCACGGCGCGTTGAAGAAGGAGGTCGAGGAACTGCTGGAGAATCGCAGCCAGCACGGCCCCTTCGAAAGCCTCGACGACCTGCTGGGCCGGGTGAAGCTCAGTGTCACCACGGCGGAGGCCCTCTGCGCCGCCGGGGCCTTCGATCACTGGGCCCCCGATGGCGACCGCACCCGCCTCATGTGGGCGCGCCTGGGCGGCGTGCCCCCGGGCGTCCGCCCGCGCCCCACAGACCTCTTCGACCGCGCCGACCTGGAGATGGACACCATGACCCTCACGCTGGAGCTGCATCCCGCAGCCCTCGCACGGGTGCGGAAGGGCGGGGGCCCCAGCCGGGCCGCCGAGGTGGTGAAGCCGAACCAGCGCCTGCGTTTCTGGGCCCTCGTGGTGGCGGACAAGGAAGTGGCTACCGAGCGGGGCGAGCGCATGCAGTTCATCACCTTCGAAGACGAGACCGGCCTCTGCGAAGCCGTCGCCTTCCCCGATGCCATCCGCAAACGCCAGCGCCCCTTTCGCGTGGGGGAGATCGTCTGCGTGAGCGGGCGGTCCTCCGAGCAGGATGGGCTGGCGGTGCTGGAGGTCCAGTGAGCAGGAACGCGGATTGGTGAGGATCTCGCAACAAACTCTTTCGATCATTCAGAGAATGCTGGAATACAGATGCCCCCGCCCGGCCGGGGTCGCGGCCAAACCCGATTTTTCGGGCTGCGCTGAGGGTGGGGGCGAAAATGCATTTCTAACCACCGATGAACACCGATGAAACAACAACCCGGTTATCGGCCTGGCTCAGCCACCAAAGGGCTTAACCGCAGATGGCGCAGATGGCGCGGATGGCGCGGAAACAGCCTTGGATCCACAGATTGCACAGATTCACACAGATTGAATGCTGGGCCGTGGGCAAATTGGGGGATGTCGCTTCTTCAGCAAGGACTCATGGGGAGCGCCAGTGCCGCGCCTTTTCGGAGAGCGCGGCGCTGGCGCCCCCCATGACCTCCGGCAGGGCCGGAGGCCGCCTCCGGCGGGCCCTCGCGCGGTGAGTCGACGCCCATCTGTGAAATCTGTGACATCTGTGGTTCAGCTTTTCATCTTGCAAGCATTGGGCTGAGTCCGGCCGATAACCAGGAACAACTTTGAAAGAATGAATGCCGCGAAAATGCTTCGGGGTATCTCCGCAGGCAGAGGTGCCCCGATTTTCGCCGGTTCGCAGTCCTCTGGACTCATCCTTCCGTTGCAGACACCACGACAACACCGGCTTCCCGGTGGGTCAGGTAGAGCCGCAGGTCGAACTCCAGCTGGAAGTAGTTCGGCTCCATGTGGGTGCAGAGCTGGTAGAAGGCCTTGTTGTGTTCGCGTTCCTTCAGGTGGGCCAGCTCGTGCACCAGGATCATTCTGAGGAACGGGGCGGGGGCATCCCGGAACACCGAGGCCACGCGGATCTCCCGGCTGGCCTTGAGGCGGCTGCCATGCACCCTGGATACCGCCGTGAGCGTGCCCAGGGCATGGCTCAGCAGCTGGAGCTTGGGATCGTAGATCACCTTGTTCAAGGGCGCCGTGGTCTTCATGAAGCGGTCCTTCAGCGCCACGGCGGCCTGGAACAGGGCCTTGTCGTTGCGCACCTCGTGGACCTCTCCGTAGCGGCTGGCAAGGTAGGACCCCAGCTGGCCCTGGGCCAGCAGCTCGCGCACCCGGGCCAGCACCGCGGGGCTGTAGCCCTCCAGGTAGGGCAGGGACGCGTGGGGCGGGGGAATCATGGCGCCTTGAGCAGCCGGATGCCGTCGGCGTCGATGCTGATGCGCCGGGCCTTGTAGAGGGCGCCGAGGGCCTGCTTGAACACCTTCTTGCTGAGGCCGAACAGGGCGTGGATCTGCTCGGGCGCGCTCTTGTCGGTCACGGGCAGGAAGCCGCCGCGGCGCGTCAGCGTGTCGAGCAGGGTCTGGGCGACGGCATCCACCTTGGCGTAGCCTGGCGCGCTCAGCGCGAGGCTCAGCTTGCGGTCGGCGCGGGGGGCCTTCATCCAGCCCTCCCGCGTTTCGCCGCGGCTTACCTTGCCGAACAGGTCGCTGTCGTGGACCATGCCCCAGTAGCGGTGGTTGACGATGACGCGCACGCCCAGATCCGTGCGATCCCCGATCACCAGGCTGACCTGGTCGCCCTCCTGGAACTCGTCGGCCTCATCCACCAGAAAATCCGCCAGGCGCGTGGAGGCGGCCAGGTGGCCCGCCTCGTCCGAGAAGAGGAACACCAGCACCTTGTTGCCCGGCTTCACCAGGCGCCGCACCTCGTGCTGTACCTCTTTCCAGGGCATGAACAGGGGCTTGGGCAGGCCCCAGTCCAGGTAGGCCCCGGCGGGATTCACGGACAGCACCTTCAGGAAGGCCACCTCGCCCCCCAGGGCCAGGGGCGGACGCAAGTACGCCACGAGACGACCTTCATCCTCCCGGTAGGCGAAGACGTGCAGGACCTGACCGGGTTCGAGGGCCGGGGGAACCTGTTCTCGGGGCAGCAGGATCGGCCCCTCGGGACCGCCCTCCAGGAACGCGCCCTCCGGCCCCAGCCGCAGGACCTTCAGGTCGTTCAGGGTGCCGAGGGTGGCCAAGCTGAGTCTCCTGAAAATTCAGAAAAGAAGGGGAACCGCAGATGGCGCAGATGGCCGCAGATGAAAGATCTTGGGTCCACAGATTCCACGGATTCCCACAGATTAGGGACAGGGCACCGATGAGAGGTGGGGTGGCCCTTTATCAGTATGGCTTCTATGGGATGCGATCGCGCATAGTCGCCTGCGACGGGCCCATGATTGGGTGAGCCGGGGCCCATCCGCGTTCATCTGCGGTTCTTTCTTTGATTTTGAAAATGAAGCTCACGCGGAGACGCGGAGATCGCGGCGCTTGGATGAGCGAATGAAGGGCGAAGTCCCTTTCACCACCAAGCCCGTCATGCCATCAAGCTCATGCATGGCATGTGCCTCCGCGCACTCCGCGCCTCCGCGTGAAAGCATCCCCGGATTAAACAGGCCAGATGGAGACGAGCACCAGGGGCGTGGTCCCGAAGGACGCGCGCACGCCCAGCTTCGCACCAGGGGCTTCGGTCGCGGCTGGGGCATTCCCGAGCCGGAGGCAGTCCCGGGGTGCGAGCTCCACGCCGAGGGGATCCACGCGGACGGGCCCCCAGGGCGCGAAGAGCAGGGTGGCGGGGGCCAAGGTGATGGCGGTGGCGTCCGTGCCCAGGTTGAGCCACTCCAGTGTGACCTTCACCCGGCCGGGATCGCTGATGACCCCGAAATCCACGCAGAATCCCTGGATGAGCGTGGCGTGAACCTTCGCATCGCCAGGAAAGGCCACCACCTGCCCCGGGTGCTTCAGCCGCTGGCGGCCCTGGCCGTCAATGTCCAGGATGAGCCCCGAGCCTTCCAACAGGGTCAGCAGCCGAGCCCGGCCCGGAAAGTGCGAAAAGGGCCCCGAAGCTTCCACCTGCGCCGAGCTGACCCGCCAAAGAAACGGATCCGCGAGGCTCGCCCCCGCCGGCTCGATGGCGATCTCAGTCGTGCTGCCACCCCCATCCTTCCAGGGCATGACGCGGTAATCGGAAGGACGGAGATGCAGCATGAAGACAGCTTCTCATGGAGGCGCTGGGAGAAGCTGTTGGCAGTGCGGGCGGAGGGTTAAGCGATGAACCATCTTGCAAATTAGCTGCGAATAGATTCCGGCTCAGCCATCAGCAGTCTGTTTTTTGGTGTGATATCTCCAGGAATCAGCTGTGTGAAAACTCGATACCCAGAGAAGCGCAGTCGGGCTACCCGGGCTGCGTCGATCGCCAGTGGACCTTCCATCCAACCTTCCAGGCCACCGAGATCGGCCTTCTTGAGGTCGTGGCAACAGGGCAATACCGCCACGCGGGCCCCGGCTGCTACCGCCCGTTCAAGGATCAGGTCGGTCAAGCCCCCGCAGGCATGGGCCGAGACCACCAGATCATCGCGATCAAGCGGCACGTTCCTCAGGTCCGTTTCGAGGTAACGGATCCGCCCCTGCAAACGCGGCCACTCTGCTCCTAGCGATGCCTCCAGGCTCGCGGCACTTTTCGGAATCCTCTGATCCACGGCCAGAGCCGCCGGTGAGCTATCGTCAAGCAAGAGAAGGGCCTGCGCCAGTAGCCCGTGGCCGCAGGCCAGATCAACGACCCGCCCCCCTCTGAACCGGCGTCGTACCCTCCGAGCGACTTCCCACGCTTCGTAAAGTTCCTTGCGCGGCAGGCACCCGGCACGACAGACCGCTCTGGCTATGGCGTCAAAAAGGGTGTCTCCTGCAAATTGGGAGAGGAGGTTTTCGGTAAGCCGATTGCGTGACGAGCGATCCATTGAGGCAACGGCCCCTTGTGATGAGCAAAAAAATCGATGGCGAAGGTCGTGCGGCGCCTATCGAATGAAGCTAACCGGCCCTGCCGCCGACCGGATGTTGGATGGGGACGAGGAATCGAGAGACATGAGGGGGCCAGGTTGACCGTGGCGGTAGGGTCCGAGTTGAGCGCCAGGTTAGGCCCCCAACGCTCATATTTCAATGTTCATGTTCCTGAGAATCCCGACATACGACCCAATCCCCTTTTCTTGAACCTGGGCGAAGAGTCCATCCAGGATTCAGAGCGAGGGACCAGCCTTGGCCTTTTAATGGCCGCGTAGTTGAATCAGAAGGAGCTGGAACCTGGAATCCTGTGATCATCCCACCTGCAAACAAAGCGAGGTACCCATCGAAGGCCTCAAGTTTCCCCCACCCGTCTGAGACTGTGCCTTCACTGAATACGGTCCCTAGTCCCTCCATGGGCTCTGCACCGTTGGGGTTATATGTGTAGTTGCTGTGTCCGGAGCTGGAAAGTTGAAGGATGGGGCCTTCGACAAATAGGGCACGAAGGCGAGAGCGACGTTGGACTCGCCCTGACTCATAACGGGTCTCGTCACTGCGTAGAAGCGCGCCCCCATAACGTGCTGAATGAAGGTCAGCTTCTTTACTCGGATCTTCTGGTAATCGCAGGGAATATGCCTTCGCAAGCAAACCACCAAAGTCCGAAGCTGACCCAAGATGCGTACGCCAGCCTGGGGAGCGTTCATCTAGCAAGAGGCCATAACCTGGGCCAGAAGCATAGGCGAAGGATCGGGCGAAGCTGCCCTGTGATGCCTGATGGCGGAGGCCGGCCAAGGCGTCCGCTTTGGCCTGGGAAGGGGAGTAAGCGTGGGCGATGACTCCGGTGTATTCCGCAAGTCCTTCGTTTAGTTCCAAGGACTGCTCGGAAGCTGCAGCCCCAGGGAATAGTTTCTGGCGTCGAGCACGGAATATCAGTGCATCACGGACCGCCTCAGCCTGCTTGAGGCCTTTGGAGAGCAGGGCTTCCTCAAGGGCTCGCCATTCAAGTTGCATCCAGATGCGCCCTTCCAATGTGGCGAGATGGTTAGCGGGAAATCCGTTTCCTGCGCCAGAAGGGAGTTCTGGTTGGATCCTGTGGAAACATTCGTGCATCATCAGCAATCCCCTGGATTCACCACTTGCCGGCAAGGGCCACATGACCATGGTCCAACGGGCCCCGGACCAGATCATGGTGGTATTGGCGATTCCGGCCTCATTTGGAAGAGTGCCTGTGTAGACTTCGCCATCCTTCCGCAGGAGCCCTTGCAAGTCGGCTTGGTTGGCCACTACTCGCCGGGATTCTGGATCGACGAAAAGCATGGGGCCGTAAAGAGGTCTGCCCCAGAGTTTGCCACCATCCCGAAGACTGAGGGCCTTGGCCTCATCGAATGCACGCTGAGCCTGGGTTATATCAACCTGACCTAAGCGCCTCGGCATCTTGAGGCGCTTTTCATTGCCCTCGGAACGATTCGCGGAGGCCAGCGCGACCGCGCACGCCTTATGTGACAGGCCTTCGGCTCGGGTTGTGGCTTGGATCCTGGTCGCTGTGAGG
>JANYLR010000006.1 GCA_025363715.1 Holophagaceae bacterium
CCTCACAGCGACCAGGATCCAAGCCACAACCCGAGCCGAAGGCCTGTCACATAAGGCGTGCGCGGTCGCGCTGGCCTCCGCGAATCGTTCCGAGGGCAATGAAAAGCGCCTCAAGATGCCGAGGCGCTTAGGTCAGGTTGAGTACATGCCCGTGGGATCCACCGAAGAAGGTTCGGGATGTCATTCGGTCAGCAGCACAGACGGCACGGGTTGGACGCGTGCGGACACGGTGGCGAGTGCTGAGATTATTGCGCAGCTGAGCAGCCAAGGCTCGGCGGCCGGCCTTGGGGAACTCGTTGCTCTGGGGAAGGAGGATGGGCCTGCGGGTTGGGGACCGGCGACTTACAACAAATTCCCCGGGGCTCATGGAACCATCGGTGTGATTTCACCACTGTCGCGCCACTTCTGCGCGATCTGCAACCGGTTGCGTCTAACTGCCGATGGTCGCGTACGCCCGTGCCTTTTCTCAGACGACGAACTCGACGTTCGAACCATCTTGCGCAGCGGTAGCGATCTTGATGTGCGGGAAATCATCCGCCAAGCGCTCCGGGTGAAGCCCGAGAATCACCAGGAGCGAATCGGGACAACCCGCAGCATGTCCCAGATTGGAGGTTAACCTAATGATATCAAAAATTCGTTCGAGGTTGACACACCTTGATTCGGCCGGAGCGGCCCGCATGGTCGATATCAGCGAAAAGCGGGAAACACATCGCGTTGCCGTGGCAAGCACATTCGTCGAGATGGCGCTCGAAACGGTAGAGATGGTTGTCGCCGGGACCGCGCCCAAGGGCGATGTGATTTCGACAGCACGGGTCGCAGGCATCATGGCCGCCAAGCGGACGAGCGGGCTGATCCCGATGTGCCACCCTTTTCATGTCACGCATGCTTCGATCGAGCTGGCCGAGGAGCGTTCACCTCGCTCAGGAATTCGTGTCACGGCGACTGTTGAGACCGATGGCAAGACAGGCATCGAAATGGAAGCATTGACTGCCGCTGCCGTCGCGGGACTGACGCTGTACGACATGTGCAAGGCCGTCGACCGCGGCATGATCATGCGGGACCTCATGCTGCTCCGCAAGGAAGGTGGTCAATCGGGTGTGTGGATTCGCGAGGAGGCTCGATCATGAACCTGGAGCACGCATACAGCTTGCCCGGTCCGGGCATCGTCCTTTCGGTAAACCTTTCGTGGAAGAAGGGCGTCCGCAAGAGGCGCGCAACATCGGCGACGCTCGAACTCGATCGAGGCTTCCTGGATGACGCACACGCTGGCGACTGGCACCGACAAGTCTCTCTGTTGGCACAAGAATCCATCGATACGATGGTGGCCAAGGGGCTCGATGTAGGCCCTGGTGATTTCGCTGAAAACATCACCACCAGCGGTATCGACTTGCTTGCCCTGCCGGTGGGAAGTCTACTGCGCATCGGCAGGCGGGCTGTGCTCGAGATCAGCCAGATCGGAAAGGTATGCCATACCAGATGTGCGATCTACTACCAAGCCGGAGATTGCGTCATGCCCCGCGAAGGGCTGTTCGCCGTTGTTCGCGAGGCCTCGGAGGTAGGGGTGGGCGACAGTGTCGAGGTCATTGTCCTAGGTGATGGGACCTGCGATCGAACACCGCAGCCGATGATCGACGTGCACACTCGCGGACCCAAAGTTGAGGGCACCCTCCCGGTCTTTTTTCGCAACTCAAATCAATAGTCAACGACTCCGGTGCTGATTTGTGCCCGGGGGATTCCCTAGGAGGTGATCGTGATCCCGAACAAATCAAACTCTTGTTGGAGGGAACTCGCGGTTGGCAAGAAGCTCATTCAGACCCAGACCTTGGGGCTCCAGATGATCCTCAAGCGAGTTCATCGCTCTACCAGCGCGACACCAAATGAATCGACCATGCTGGTTGCAATCGATGAGTTACACGCGTTTTTTGTGAAATACGAAAAAATGCTTGATGACGAAATCAAGTCACTCTGAGGATGGGCCATGAAGAAAACCATTTTTACACCCAAGGAAACCGAAGCCTTGATCAAGAGCGGGTGCTCCCTGGCCATCGCTGCGGATGAGGCGATCCTTCGACATCTGCCAAAAGGGAACTGGATCGGTGGCACCATCCCCTATTTCATTGGCGAGGAGGGGGGACTTCAGTCCCGTGAAATGGTCCAGGTCACGGTCCTGGCCGAGGCTGGATCTCCGAGCACCATTGCCGACTATTCGTCCGATACCATTCCCAGAATTGCAACGGATGCACCTGATCACGGTTTCACGGTTCTGATCATCCCTGGGATGAGCGCCCTTCACACGGAGTTCGCGGCCCACTCCCAGGACTACCCTGAGCTCTTTATGAAGCCCATCGTCGGCTGGATTTCCGGGGTGCATCTGGATGACCTCGGAAAAATCAAGCCCAAGGTGATCAATGGACAGACGGGCAGTATCACCGACGACAGGGCGGTTGCCATCCATGTTCCTCTTGCAGAGAACAAGATGGCGATCGTGCGCATTATCAATCTATTCCAGCAGGGTGAAGGCGATGTCCTCACCTTCCCCAAGGATGGATTCAGCGTTTCAGATTGCCTCGTGAACGGCGAGCCTGCCAATTTTGCAAGCTACGTTCAGACCCGAGGCCTCGACCTGGCCCTTCCCTTGGTCGCTGACTACAGTGGGGCCCAGATTAACGTTTCCTTCCAGGCGGTGGATGCCGAGAAGGGGCTTGTGAGCCTCTATGCTCCCGTTTTCAGTGGGATTGAATACAAGCAGGCCAAACCGGTCGGTGACTATGTGGAGAATCTCGAGTCGCTCCTTCGCGACACTCGAACCGACGCCCACTTTGCGTGCAACTGCATACTCAATTACCTGCATGGCAAGTTGGAAGGCCGGAAAACCGGTGACTTCACTGGGCCCGTCACATTCGGAGAAATCGGCTACCAACTCTTGAACCAGACCTTGGTCTATCTTGAGATCCACGAATGAAAGGAACCTGCAGGACTGGCGCATCGAGCGGGTCATTGCGGACTAGTTCTTCGGCGCCCGGTAGTTAGGCATCACCTTTCCCTTTGCGCACTCGAAGATGAGGCTGGTCTGGATGTGGGCCACCTCGGGGCGGGTGGTGAAGGCGTCCAGGGCGAGGTCCCGCAGATGGTGGGCGTCCCGCACGGCCACATGGACCTGGAAGTCGTGGGTGCCCGCCACATGAAAGACCGCCAGTACCTCCGGCAGGCCCATGATGTGCTTCCAGAAGGCCTTCACCTGGGCGCGGCTGTGCTGGCGGAGCTGCACGGCGATGAGAGCCTGGAGGCCGATCCCCAGGGCCTCGGGATCCACTTCCGCATGGGCGCCCTTCAGCACGTCCTCGGTGCGCAATCGCTGCACGCGGGCGAGGCAGGAAGAGGGTGCCAGACCCACGGCCGAGGCCAGTTCCTTGTTGGATAGCCGAGCATTCTTCTGTAGATGCTCTATTAAAGCGCAATCAATTCGGTCAAGTTCCATAATTGGCATTGTTTCACGAAATCAATTCGGCGGATCGCCGAATTGATCGAACCTACATTGGGGACATAGGAGTCCTGTCATGGCCCACCCCACCCACTCCCTATCCATGGAAACCCAGGCCGTGCACGCCGGTCGCGAAGTCCTGCATGAGCAGGGCATCCACGCCATGCCCATCGACCTCAGCAGCACCTATCCCGTGCAGGATCTTGACGAGGGTGGCCGCAGCCTGGAATCAATGGCCATGGGCGGCTTGCCCATCGGCAGCCCCGTCTATGCCCGCCTCTACAACCCCACCGTGGCTCGCTATGAGCAGGCCCTAGCCCAGCTGGAGGGCGCAGAGGAATGCGTGGCCTTCGGTTCGGGCATGGCGGCGGTGACCGCCAGCCTCATGGCCGCCAAGCAGCGGGGCAACCATATCGTGGCCGTGCGTCCAATCTATGGTGGGACCGACCACCTGCTGGCCTCGGGCATGCTGGGGCTGGAAGTGACCTGGACCGAGGCCGATGGCATCGCCGCGGCGATCCGGCCCGACACGGCCATGGTCATCGTGGAGACTCCCGCCAACCCCACCCTGGCCCTGCTCGATCTGGAAGACGTCGTCCGCCAGGCCGGTCAGGTGCCCGTACTGGTGGATAACACCTTCGCCACGCCCATCCTGCAGAACCCGATCAAGCACGGCGTGACCCTGGTCCTCCACAGCGCCACGAAGTTCCTGGGCGGCCATGGCGACGTGCTGGCCGGCCTGGTGGCCACCAACAAAGACTGGGCCACGGAGCTGCGCAAGGTCCGGGTCATCACCGGCAATGTGTTGCATTCCCTGGCGGCCTACCTGCTGCACCGCAGCCTGCCCACCCTGCCGCTCCGCGTGCGCGCTCAACAGGCGGGGGCCCAGGTCTTGGCCGAACGCCTGGCCAAGCACCCGGCCGTTTCCGCCGTTCATTTCCCGGGCCTCCAGGGCCAGGATCCCAAGGGCCTGCTGGGCCGCCAGATGAAGGGACCTGGTTCTCTCATGGCCTTCGAGCTGGTGGGTGGCTTCGAAGCTGCCGCCACCGTGATGGCCGAGGTACGGCTCATGACACCAGCCGTGTCCCTGGGCAGCGTGGACACCCTCATTCAGCATCCCGCCGCCCTGACCCACCGCGTCGTCAATGCGGAAGCCCGGGAACACAGCGGCGTGTCCCAGTCGCTCATGCGGCTGTCCGTGGGCCTCGAAAGCCCCGAGGACATCTGGGCGGACCTGGAACAGGCCCTGGTCAAGGCCCTGGCCTGCACCACCCTTCACGCCTGATCCCTTTTTTCACAAAGAATCTTCGGGGCCGCCCCAGGAGCCTGTCCAAGTACTCGAGCGCCCCGCGATGGGGCCAGGCGGGATGCACCGCAAGGAACGACCCGCAGGGCGATGTGGGGCCATCGTTCAAGGGGCGTGACGCCGCGGGGCGCCCGCCTGGCGCGGCGCCACATGCGCGGGGCATTCCAATTAATTGGACTGGCTCCTTGGAACAGGGCGGCCCCGGTCGTATGCTGGGGTCCTTCTCGACAAGATAGGGAGGCAGCATGGCCGATAAACCCGTACCCACCGGCTTCGGCGCCTTCTGCTGGAGTCAGCTGAACGCCAGCGATTCCGGGGCCTGCGTACCCTTCTACACCGGGCTCTTCGGCTGGTCGGCCAAGCAGGAGGACATGGGCGGCATGCCCCTGACCCTATTCAGCCGCGGCCAGGACCAGGTGGCCTCCTCGATGCCGATCCCGCACCAGGGTGCGGATACGCCGCCCAGCCACTGGATGGGGTATGTGTGGGTCGAGGATCTTGATACCACCTACGCCACGGCCGGGACCCTGGGAGCTCAGCTCTTTGTCCCCCCTACGGCGATTCCGGGGGTAGGGCGGTTCGCGGTGATTGCCGATTCCGGTGGTGCCATCCTGGGGCTCTTTGAAGGTCAGCCGCCGGTGGACCCCAGCAAGCCCATGCCAACTGGGGCCAGCACTTTCCAGTGGTACGAACTGACCACCCGGGCCGTGGAGGCCTCCATCGCCTTTCACACCGCCCTCTTCGGCTGGACCACCCAGGATTGGCCCATGGATTTCGGCACCTACACCCTCTTCATGCGCGGAGAGGAGGCTGTCGCGGGGCTTATGCCCATGGCCGGACCCGATTGGGAAGGGGTGCCCAACCACTGGATGCCCTACGTGGGCGTGGCCGATGTGGACGAGCGGTTCGCTGCGGTGCCGGGGCTGGGAGGGACGGCCTGTGTGCCCCCCACGGACATTCCGGAGGTGGGCCGATTCGCGGTGGTGTCCGACCCCACGGGCGGTGTCATCACGCTGTTCCGGGGCCTGGGGTGAGAAGGGAAGCCCCTGGCCGTTCTGCTAACCATGAAGCCGAGCTTCAGGCCCGAGGCGGGCCCGGTGAGGGCTTCATCCATCCGGGCGAGGGCCGGCGGGGAGGCTCCGCCTCCGCGAACGAAAGTGAGTGGGAAGGCCCTGCAAGGCAGGGCCCGTTAGGCGGAGGGCGATGCCGCGTCACCTCCAGCTATCGCGGCGCGGTGCGCCGCTCCTGCTCGCCTGCGGCTCGCAGAGCCGGAGCCTCCGTCGCGCGTAGTACCCGCTACGCTTCGACTCGCGTTCCTCGCCTCGCCCGCCTGGCGACCCTCGCGCGACCCCGTGGGGGTTTTGTTAGGCACTCTACGTGCTAGCGCGTCCGGGGCTGGTGCACCTCCACTGCGGCGACGCCGCAGCCGCCATCCATCGGCGGTCTGGGCTGCCCGGCGAGCTCCAGGTGTGGCGGGATTCACCGGCGGTGGGACCCTGGGCTTCGGCGCCAGGGGAGCTGAGGGCCTTGCGGGCTTGGTGGTCGGGGGTTCCCCCTTCTGAAATTCGGGACCTGCCCCAGCTGCACAACCTGTCGAGGACGGAGGAACCGGTCCTCTGGTTCGGTCCCGATCCCTGGGAACAGGCCTGTCTGCTCTGGGTCCTGGCCGAGCTGCCCGCGAGTACCTTGCCGGATCTGGTGCCGCTCTCCCAGGGCGTGGCCCGGCTATCACCCGCGGCCCTACCCCGCTGCTTTGCGGAACGGACGCTGCTGGAGGCGGACACCCTGGGGGCATGTCGGGCTCTGTGGGGGACCTTTCTGACGGGAGGCTGGGGCGCCCTGGGCGGTGCTGGCGTGGCCACGCTGCCCTGGCTCGGTCCAGCTCTCATGCGCCTTGCGGAGGATCACCCAGCTTCCGGGCCCGGGAGGACCCGTCGGCAGGTGCAGGTACTCGTAGACCAGGGGGTGCAGGAGCTGCCGGTCCTCATGCGGGCCCTGGAGCAGCTGGAGGATCCCCGGCACGGCGCCTGGTTCGGGGAGCTCTTCGTGGCCCGGATGGTGGAGGCCATGGGGGTTCGGATGTACGGGCGTCCAGGCTAGGAGCCTGTCCAAGTATTCGCTAGGCTGGGGGTTCCCCATGTCCCTCGCCCCGCTCCCGCTTTCGTCCAAGGTCACGATCCTCCGGGGTCTGGGGCCCGCGCGGGCGGCGGCCCTGCAGGAGGCGGGCATCGACACCCTCCGCGACCTGCTGGGGAGCCTGCCCTACCGCTATGTGGACCGCGGCAGCCTGCGGCCCCTGGCCAGCCTGGAGCTGCGGGGCCTCGAAGGCCAGGACGCCGGCATCGTGACCGTGCTGGGGGCCCTCCAGGATCTGCGCCAGAGCACCACCCGGGTCCAGCGCATGGCCCTCACGGAAGCGCTGCTGTCCGATGGCACCGGCACCCTGCGTCTCCTCTGGTTCAATCAGCCCTACCTGGGTCGTGCGCTGAAGGTCGGCGACCGGCTGCTGGTCTTCGGGGCCCTGGCCGAGGGGCGGCATGGTGTCGAGATGCGCAGCCCCCAGTTCGAGGTACTGGAGCGTAGCGGGGACATCGGCTGGGTCCGCCGCTACCTGCCTCTCTACCGGAAGCTCGGCGCCCTTCCAGGGCGGGCGCGGCAGAAGCTGGTGGTCGAGGCGCTGCAACGTGCCCACCTCGTCGAGGACTGGCTGCCTCTCGAGCTGGCGAAAGATTTGCCGGACACCTTGACGGCCCTTCGTCTCTTGCACGAGCCACCGGATGAAAGCGAGGCCCATGCGCTGGAGGAAGGGACCACGCCCGCCCACCGGCGGCTGGCCTCGGAGGAGCTGTTCGCCTTTTCGCTGGGCATCACCCTGCGCCGGGCCGGTCGGCTGAAGCGGAAAGGCATCACAGTGCCGACTTCTCCAGCCCTGCGGGAACGCCTGAAATCCTTTCTTCCTTTTCCCCTGACCACCGCGCAGCGCCGGTCCTTCAAGGAGATCGTGGGGGACATGACCTCGGGCCGAGTGATGAACCGGCTGCTGCAAGGCGACGTGGGCAGCGGCAAGACTCTGGTGGCCCTGCTCGCCATGGCCATGGTGGCGGAGACCGGGGGGCAGGGCGCCCTGCTGGTGCCCACGGAGGTGCTGGCCCGCCAGCATGCCGCAAGCTTCCGACGCTACCTGGGCGACCAGGCCGAGGCCATGCAGCTGCTTCTGGGGGGCATGAAGGCCGCCGAGAAGCGGGCGGCACTGGCCCGTATCGCCAGCGGCGAGGCGCGTTACGTCATTGGCACCCACGCCCTGTTCCAGGAGGCCGTGGCCTTCCACCAATTGCAGCTGGTGGTGGTGGACGAGCAGCACCGCTTCGGGGTGAAGCAGCGGGAGGCCCTGAAGGAGAAGGGCGGCGATCCCCACTGGCTGGTGATGAGCGCCACGCCCATCCCCCGGTCCCTGGCCCTGGCGGTGTTCGGCGATCTGGACCAAAGTGTCCTGGATGAACTGCCGCCGGGCCGCCAGCC
>JANYLR010000080.1 GCA_025363715.1 Holophagaceae bacterium
TCCTCGCCGCGCTCGCCCGGCACCCCTCGCGCGGCGCCGTGGGGCTTCGTTAGGAGCTCTTTTATGCCCAAACCCTGGGGACCCACCACCATCGCCATTCATGCCGGCAGGCGGCACAACCCCACCCGGGCCGTCGTCACGCCGATCTTCCAGACCTCGGTGTTCCAGTTGATGGAGAACCAGGAGGGCGCCGAATTCTCGGCCAGCGTGGAGCCATCGACTTTCTACACCCGCTGGGGCAACCCCAACGCCAGCGAAGTGGAAGCCGTGCTGGCGGAGCTGGAGGGGGCCGAACGGGCCCTGGTGACGGCCTCGGGCATGGCGGCCTTCGCCCTGGTCTTTGAGGCCTTTTTGAAGAACGGGGATCACCTGGTGGCCCCCGCCGCCATCTACCTGGGCACCGAGCAGCTCATCCGTCGCTGGGAGGCGGAGCGGGGCCTGAAGGTGACCTGGGTGCAGAACACCCTGGACCTGGGCGAGTGGGAAGGCGCCATCACGCCCATGACCCGCCTGGTCTGGATCGAGACCCCCTCCAACCCCACTTTGGTTCTGACGGACCTGGCGGGCGTGGCCGCCATCGCCAGGCGGTATGGGGTCCGCAGCGTGGCCGACAATACCTTCCCCAGCCCCATCCACACCAAGCCCCTGGACTTCGGCATCGACCTCAGCGTGGCTTCCGCCACCAAGTACCTGGGGGGCCACTCGGACCTGGTGGCCGGCATCATCGCGGGTCGGGACCCGGACGTGGTGGCCTGCTGGCACCTGGCCAAGCTCATGGGGCCGACCCTCGATCCCATGGCAGCCTGGCTGCTGCACCGGGGTCTCAAGACGCTGGCCCTGCGGGTGCGCCGGGCCTCGGACAATGCCCAGGCCCTGGCCCAGTGGCTGCTCTGGCAACCCCATGTGGCGCGGGTGGACTACCCGGGCCTGTCCACCCATCCAGGCCACGAAGTCGCCCTGCGGCAGATGGTCAAGGGCTTCGGGGCCATGGTCGGCTTCGAGCTGCGGGCCGGGCTCGTCGCGGGCCAGCGCTTCTGCGAAGCGCTGGAGGTGATCACCCGGGGGGTGAGTCTTGGGGGCGTGGAAAGCCTCATCCAGCACCCCGCCAGCATGAGCCACCTCAGGACGGCTCCCGATGTGAAAGCCCGCCTGGGGATCACGGATGGATTGCTGCGCTTCTCAGTAGGCATCGAGGACCAGCCCGATCTCATCGCCGATCTCGAAAAGGGCTTCCAGGCCGCGGCGGCGGCCCGATGAGGCTTAACATCAACGGCGAGTTCCGCGACACACCACCCCTGGCCAATCTCGCCGATCTGGCCGCCTGGCTGGATCTCCCCGCTTTTGGCAGTGCCATCGAATTGAACGGCGTGGTCATCCGGCGGGCCGAACACCCGGCCACCACCCTGAAGGAGGGTGACCGGCTGGAGGTGGTGCGGCTGGTGGGAGGGGGCTGATTTCGCTCAAAAGACCCGTCACGGTTTTGATTTGATGAACGGGCGAAGCCGCCAGCGCATCAGACTACCGAAGGATCTCCCAGCGCCCCCCGCCCCAGTGGGCCGAGGCGCTCAGGGACCAATTGGCCGGCAGGGGCAAAGAGAGGGGTGGCCCCTGGGCCGGTGAATCGCTCTGGAAGCGGTGGAATTCATCCACCAGCCCCTGGGAAAGGAAGGCGGCGGCGAGGGTGCCCCCGCCCTCTACCAGCACCCGACCCACGCCCAGGGCGGCCAGCTCATGGAGCAGATGGCGCAGGCTACAGCCCCGGCCCTCCGGCGGGAGGTGCAGATCCTCCACCCCTCGGAGCGGCATCGGGTCACCGGTGACGGCTCGGTAGACCGGCTGGCCGGCCACCGGGGCCCAGACTCGAGCGGTGAAGGGTACCTGCCCCGTCTCGTCCATGACCACCCGGGCGAAGCTGCGGTGAGGGGCCGTGGGGGCGGGCCAGCGGTCCGTCAGCTGAGGATCATCCACCTCGATGGTGTGGCGACCCACGACGATGGCCTCGGAGGCCCGCCGCAAGGCATGGGCCAGCCGCTGGACCTCTGGGGGCGTCACCTGGGTGGTCCGGCCCACGGGGCCGAGGGAACCATCCGAGCCCAGGGCCAGCTTGAGGGCGACCCAGGGCAGGCCGGTGTGGATCAACTTGAAGAAGGGGGCATGGAAGCGGGCACAGGCTTCGCCCAGCACGCCCTCCTCGACAGCGAGACCCTGGGCCCGGAGGATGGCCAAGCCTCCCCCATCCACCCTGGGGTTGGGATCCCGCACGCCCACCACTACCCGGGTCACACCCGCCTGGATGAGAGCCAGGGTGCAGGGGCCCGTGCGGCCGTGGTGGCAGCAGGGTTCGAGGGTGACATAGGCGGTGGAGCCTTTCAGGTCCTCCCCCTGGGCCTCCGCATCCCGCAGAGCCATGATCTCGCCATGGGGGTCGCCCGCCCGGGTATGGACGCCGAAGCCGATGATCCTACCAGCCTTCACCAGAACGCAGCCCACCGGGGGGTTGGGGCTGGCGAGACCCACCCCCTTCAGGCCCTCCTGGAGGGCCAGGGCCATGAAGCGGGCATCGCCTGCCTGGTCCATGGGAACGGGCCAGGGCCCCCCGGTGGCCAGAGCCCAGGCCACCTCGGGGGTGAGGACCAGGTCAGACATCGAGTAGGCCATCCACGAAGGCTTCCGCCTCGAAGGGGACGAGGTCATCGAGCCCTTCCCCCACACCCACAAAGGCGATGGGCAGCTTCAATCGATCCAGGATGGGAACCACCACACCCCCCTTGGCACTGCCATCCAGCTTGGTGAGCACCAAATCTGTGACCCCTGCGGCCTGGACGAAGGCCTCCGCCTGCTGTAGCCCGTTCTGCCCCGTGGTGGCGTCCAGCACCAGCAGGACCCGGTGGGGCGCTAGAGGGATCACTTTCTGGAGGCTGCGCCGGATCTTGTCCAACTCCTTCATGAGGTGGTCTTTGGTGTGCAAGCGCCCGGCCGTATCAATCAGCACCCAGGGCGTACCCTTGGCCTTGGCGCTGGTGGCGCCATCGAAGGCGATGGCGGCAGGATCCCCACCCATCTGGTTCCGGATCACAGGCACCCCGGCCCGTTGGCCCCAGAGTTCCAGTTGATCGATGGCCGCCGCCCGGAAGGTATCGCCCGCCACCACCAGAACGCCTTCGCCCCGGGCCTTGAGATGGGCGGCGAGCTTGCCGAGGGTGGTGGTCTTGCCCACGCCATTCACGCCCACCAGCAGCACAATCTGGGTGTCACCCGCGAGGAAGGGTCGGGGGGGCTGCTGACGCAGGAGTCGCAGCAGCTCTTCTTTCAAGACGGCCTTGGGGTCGATATCCCCAGCCTTCATTTCGGTCCGAAGCCGGGCCATGAGCTGATCCACCGCCTTCACGCCGAGGTCCGCCTGAAGCAGCAGGTCCTCCAATTCCTCCAGCTGGGCCTCGTCCAGGCTCCGCAGGCCCAGCAGGCGGCCCATGGGCGCCAGCACCCGTTCCTGGGTGCGCTTCAGCCCCTGTCTGAATTTGTCGAACAGGCCACCCAGAAGACCCACGGACACCTCGCGAAGGTCCAGTCTAACGGGACTTTGTGTGGTTCAACGCGTCTCCAGCGGCAGGCTCGGGCAGCTGCGCTGGCCGAGTGGGGGAAGAAGGTCGACGTGGGTCGAGGCAACAGGGGTTGTTCCACATGGAACAGATGGGCCTGACCCAGGGACGGCAAGACTGTGGCGACGCCCCGAATGGACGGCGGGAAATCAAAATTTGTATTTTATCGACACAGGAATGCCTATCGGCGTCTGGTCTTGGTCTTGGCGGCGGGCTTGGTCCTGGCCTTGGGAGAAGGCTTGACGGCCTCTGGTCGTTTCCATCCCACCAGCGCATGTTCGAAAACTTCTTCCACGTGCTTCACGGGATGGAAGCGCAGCTGCTTGCGCAGCTCGGGATCGATCTCCTCGAGATCCTTCTGGTTGGCGTGGGGGATGAGGATGTCCTTGATGCCGAGCCGGAGGGCCGCCAGGGCCTTCTCTTTGAGGCCACCGATGGCCAGGGCCTCGCCCCGCAGATCGATCTCGCCCGTCATGGCCAGGGTGTTCCTCACGGGCACATCCTTGAGCACGGAGAGCAGCACGGTGGCGATGGCGAGCCCAGCGCTGGGGCCATCCTTGGGGATGGCGCCCTCGGGGAAGTGGATGTGGATGTCCTGCTTCTGGAAGGTCTCGGGATCGATGCAGAAGGCCTCGCCCCGGCTGCGGATGTAGCTGAGCGCCGCCTGGGCGCTCTCCTTCATGACGTCTCCCAGCTGCCCGGTGAGGATGAGCAGGCCCTTGCCCGGCATCTTCAGGGCCTCCACGAAGAGCACGTCGCCCCCCACCGAGGTCCAGGCCAGACCCGTCACCACGCCCACCCGCGGGGCCTTGAGCCGTTCGTCCTGCAGCAGTTTCACGGGGCCGAGCAGGTCGTGCAGGCTGACGTCATTGAGGGTGAGTTTCCTCTTCAGGCTGTTCTCGGCCACGCGCCTAGCCACCTTGCGGCAGACGGCGCCGATTTCGCGCTCCAGTTGGCGCAGGCCGGCCTCCCGCGTGTAGCCCGTGATGATGGCCTTCAGGGCCTTCCTGGGAATGGACAGTTGCTGTCGAGTCACCCCGTGCTTCTCGAGCTGCTTGGGGACCAGGTGCTGCTCGGCGATGCCGATCTTCTCCTCCAGCGTGTAGCTGCTGAGGTAGATGATCTCCATGCGGTCCTTGAAGGCCGGGTGGATGGGTTCCAGCTCGTTGGCGTTGGCCAGGAAGAGCACCTGGGAGAGGTCCAG